>JAFZNN010000207.1 GCA_017550895.1 Clostridia bacterium | reverse complement strand
AGCCCGATCGTGGCGGCGGCGCCGTCGGAAAACAAGGCGGCCGCCATGAGTCTGCTGCATTCCTTCTACTGCTGGGGGCACGTGTTCGTAATTATCTGCTCCACGCTCTTTTTCCGGCTTTGCGGCGTGGAACGCTGGCCGCTCCTTGCCTGCCTGTGGCTGCTGGTGCCGCTGGCAAACGTCTTCTTTTTTGCCGCCGTGCCCATCCGGCCGCCCGTACAGCCGGCGGAGCAACTGCCGCTCGGCACGCTGCTGCGGCAGAAGCTGTTCTGGATCCTGTTTCTTCTGATGCTCTGCGCCGGCGCGGCGGAGCAGTCCATGAGCCAGTGGGCCTCCGCCTTTGCGGAAGCCGGACTGGGCGTTTCCAAAACCGTCGGCGACCTGGCCGGCCCCTGCCTTTTTGCCGCGCTGATGGGCGCCGCCCGAGCGATCTACGGCAAATGCGGCGCGCGTCTGCCGCTGAAAACGGCGATGGCCTGCAGCTGCGGCCTTTGCGTCGTCTGCTATCTGCTGGCCTGCCTGACGTCGCATCCGGCCCTCGGCCTGCTCGGCTGCGCGCTGTGCGGCTTCTCGGTCGGGATGCTCTGGCCCGGGACGTTTTCTGTGGCGGCGCAGACCTGCCCTGCCGGCGGCACGGCGATGTATGCGCTGCTCGCGCTGGCCGGTGATCTCGGCTGCGGCGGCGGACCGACGCTTGTCGGGCGCGCGACGGCGCTGTTCGGCGGGGCGCTCAAGCCGGCGCTGCTGCTGGGGATTGCGTTTCCGCTGCTGATGCTGCTCCTGCTGCCGTTCGCAAAGCGCAGCACACGATGATTTCCTGTTTCTGCCTAGATTTTTCTGCCTGTCGCGCGCGGCTTTCGGCGTTTTGCCGAGAAATAAGGCTTGCAAATCGGCGCAAAATATTATACAATAAGAAATTGGTAAAGAAGTAACCATATTCTACCCGGAAAGGATGATATCAACATGAGCTTACTGCACAAGAAGACCGTTGACGATCTCAACGCCAAGGGCAAACGCGTCCTCGTGCGCTGCGACTTCAACGTGCCCCTCAAGGACGGCGTGATCACCGATGAAAACCGCATCAACGCCGCGCTGCCTACGATACAGAAGCTGATCGACGACGGGGCGAAGGTCATTCTCTGCTCCCATCTCGGCAAGCCCAAGAACGGCCCGGAGGCGAAGTTCTCCCTCGCGCCCGTCGCGAAGCGCCTGAGCGAAAAGCTCGGCAAGGACGTTGTGTTCGCCGCGGATGACGAAGTGGTCGGCAAAAACGCCCGCGCCGCGGTCGCCGCAATGAAGGACGGCGACGTCGTGCTGCTCGAAAACACCCGCTTCCGTCCCGAGGAAACCAAGAACGGCGAAGCCTTCTCCAGGGATCTGGCCAGCATCTGCGATCTCTATGTCAACGACGCGTTCGGCGCCGCGCACCGCGCGCACTGCTCCACCGTCGGCGTCGCGGAGCACGTGGAGGAAGCCGCGGTCGGCTACCTGATGGGCAAAGAGCTGAAATACCTCGGCAACGCCGTGGAAGATCCCGCCAGACCCTTCGTCACCATTCTCGGCGGCGCAAAGGTTGCGGACAAGCTCAACGTGATCGAGAATCTGATCCACAAAGCGGATACCCTGATCATCGGCGGCGGCATGGCCTACACCTTCCTCAAGGCGCAGGGCTATGAAACCGGCATTTCCCTGCTGGATGAAAGCAAGATCGATTACTGCAAAAACATGCTCGCCAAGGCGGAGGAGAAGGGCGTGAAGATCCTTCTGCCCGTCGATACCGTGACGGCCAAGTCCTTCCCGGATCCGATCGACGCGCCGATCGAAACCTTCCTGCGCGACGTGGATGCGATCCCCGCCGACGAAGAAGGCCTTGACATCGGCCCGAAGAGCTGCGAACTGTTTGCGCAGGCGGTCAAGACCGCGAAGACGGTTGTCTGGAACGGCCCCATGGGCGTGTTTGAGAATCCGGTGCTCGCCAAGGGCACGATCGCGGTGGCCGAGGCCCTCGCCGAGACCGACGCCATGACCATCATCGGCGGCGGCGATTCCGCGGCGGCGGTCAACACCCTCGGCTACGGCAGCAAGATGACCCATATTTCCACCGGCGGCGGCGCCTCCCTGGAATTCCTTGAGGGCAAGGCGCTTCCCGGCATTGAGGCAGTCAACGATAAATAAATAATGGATTATCCGCAACGCAAGCGTAATCGATTGGTTGGTTATGACTATGCTTCTCCCGGCTGCTATTTCATCACCATTTGCGCACGCAATCACAGTCGCGTATTCTGGACTGATGTAGGGGCGAACTGTGTTCGCCCGCAGGCGCCGCTGCCGCTTTCTGCCGCCGGTCGCCTGGTAGAAACAGAAATCCAAAAACTCAACCACGTCTATACCGCGGTTCGTGTTGATAAATACTGTATCATGCCCGATCATCTCCACATGCTCCTGTTTATCGAATGTGACGAAGACGGGCGAACGCAGTTCGCCCCTACACTATCGCGGGTCGTCAAACAGTTTAAGGGTTCCGTTTCAAAGCAGCTCGGTTATTCCGTCTGGCAAAAATCATTCTATGATACGATTATTGACAGCGATACGATTTACTGGGAAGCGTGGCGCTATATCGATGAAAACCCGTTGAAATACGCCTTGAAAAAACGCGGAGAACTTTAAAAGAAAGGATTAATATCATGGATAAAACTTTGCGCAGACCCGTCATCGCGGGCAACTGGAAAATGAACAACACCCCCGAGCAGACCAAGGCGCTCATCGACGCGCTCAAGCCCCTTGTGGCCGATGCGGATTGCGACGTCGTCGTCTGCACTCCGTATATCGATCTCTACGCCGCGATGGACGCCGCTGCCGGCTCCAACATCAAGGTCGGCGCGGAAAACTGCCACTGGGCGGCCAAGGGCGCTTTCACCGGCGAAGTTTCCGCGGAAATGCTCAAGACCATCGGCGTGCCTTACGTCATCATCGGCCACTCCGAGCGCAGACAGTATTTCGGCGAGACCGATCTGACCGTGCGCGACCGCACCAGAGCCGCTGTGGACAACGGCCTGAAGGTCATCCTCTGCGTGGGCGAGGTGCTTGAGGAGCGCCAGCTGGGCATCACCGATGAAATCGTGCGCAAGCAGACCAAGGTCGCGCTCGACGGCATCAAGGAAGAGGAGCTTGCCAATATTATTATCGCTTATGAGCCCGTGTGGGCGATCGGCACCGGCCTGACCGCAACGCCGGCGCAGGCGAACGAAGTGTGCGCGGTGATCCGCGCGCTGATCGCCGAGCTTTACAGCAAGGATGCGGCGGATCATATCGTTATCCAGTACGGCGGATCCATGAACGACGGCAACGCGGCCGACCTGCTCGCGCAGTACGATGTGGACGGCGGCCTGATCGGCGGCGCCTCCCTCGTGGCTGAAAAGTTTGCGGCCATTGTCGCGGCGGCAAGCAAATAATCAAACACTTCACGGGCAAGGCGTGATTGCCTTGCCCGGTTTTTTAAGAGAAAAAGAAAGAGGCAAAGCTATGTCTGAAAAAATCTTACTTGTCGTCATGGACGGCGTCGGCTTCTCCAAAACCGGTCTGGGCGACGCGGTGACGCTCGCCAACACGCCGACGCTCGATCATCTGCTCAAGACCCGCCCCAACACCCGTCTGAAGGCGCACGGCGACGCCGTGGGTCTGCCCTCCGACGACGATATGGGCAACAGCGAGGTCGGCCACAACGCGCTCGGCTGCGGGCAGGTGTATTCGCAGGGCGCGAAGCTGGTCAATGAATCGATCGAATCCGGCAAGCTCTACAGCTCCGAGACCTGGCGGGCGCTGGCCGGTCAGTGCGCCGCGAACGGCACGACCCTGCATTTCATCGGTCTGCTGTCCGACGGCAACGTGCATTCCAACATCAGCCACCTGCTGGCCATGATCGCGCAGGCGAAGGCCGAGGGCGTCAAACCCGTGCGCGTGCATGCGCTGCTGGACGGCCGCGACGTGCCCGCCACCTCCGCGCTGATTTATATCGATCAGCTTGAAGCCGCGCTCGCCGCGCTGAATGACGGCGGCTTTGACGCGAAGATCGCGTCCGGCGGCGGCCGCATGAAGATCACGATGGACCGTTATCAGGCGGATTGGAATATGGTCAAACGCGGCTGGGAGACCCATGTGAAGGGCGAGGGCCGGCAGTTCGCAAGCGCGAAGGAAGCGATCGAAACTTACCGCGCGGAGAATCCCGGCGTGATCGATCAGGATCTGCCGCCCTTTGTCATTGCCGCCGACGGCGCGCCCGTGGGCCGGATCACCGACGGCGACAGCGTTATTCTCTTCAACTTCCGCGGCGACCGCGCGCTGGAGCTGAGCATGGCGTTCGACTATGACGACTTTGACAAATTCGACCGCGGCGCGAAGCCCGACGTGCTCTATGCCGGCATGCTGCAGTATGACGGCGATCTGCAGCTGCCCAAGCGCTATCTGGTCAGCCCGCCCGAAATCAAGGAGACGCTCTCCGAGCTGCTGGTCAGCCACGGCATGACGCAGTTTGCGGTGTCCGAAACGCAGAAATACGGCCATGTGACCTATTTCTGGAACGGCAACCGCAGCGGAAAATTCAGCGAAGAGCTGGAGGACTATCTGGAGATCCCCTCCGACCGCGTGTCCTTTGACGAGCGCCCCTGGATGAAATCCGCCGAGGTGACCGACGCGGTCATCGCCGCCATGCGCAGCGGCAAATATGATTTCATCCGCTGCAACTATCCCAACGGCGATATGGTCGGTCATACCGGCAACCTGGACGCGACGATCACCGCCATGGAAGCCGTCGACCTCGGCATCACGCGCATTCTGAAGGTTGCCGACGAGCTGGGCGTGACCGTGCTGATCACCGCCGACCACGGCAACGCGGACGAAATGCTCGAAAAGAATAAGAAGGGCGAGCTGCAGGTGCGCACCGCGCATTCGCTGAATCCCGTGCCCTTCATCATTTATTCCGAGCAGGCGTATGAGATCAAGGACGGCAGCTTCGGTCTGGCGAACGTCGCCCCGACCGTCGCCGCGATCTTTGGCCTCAAGCCCTATGACAGCTGGGAAGAGAGCATGATCAAATAAACATCTCTGCAAACGCAAGCAGCCCCGACCGCAAAAACGGCCGGGGCTGATTTTATATATTATATTTTTGTAGGTCTGTGCGGGATTCCGGACAAGAATCACGCGGCACCTGTACTGTAGTTGCGCAGAGCTACCTTAAAATGTTTTGGAAGCAGCATACACACTCTGGTACCACTGGGATGCAGTATCGTTGGTATACGTTGTACCGTCTGCGGTCGTATAGGAATAAACAATCGCGTTGACGCCAACCAAATCAGTGCCGTCGCAGCGAACGCCGATCTTTTCACTGCTTCCGTTTTTGATGACGGTATCCTGCGTCGTAAACTGGATCACATATTTATCGTTCCCAAAGAAAGTGATCGTGCCGCCGATTTTCATTGCGTCATAGTTTTGCTTGTAGCCTACAGCCAAAAATACAACCTGCTGAATATCTTTGCCGCTGTTGTTGGTGATCGTGAAAACGCAAGCGTCGTCGCCCGTTTCACCGATGTTGACAAGCTGGCCTTTGTAATAATCATCAATCAGTTGTTTCTGGGTGATTTTTACCGGACAGGAATCACTGCTTTCGATGCGCTGAAGAGCGGAAACATCGATCGTGGCCGAAGCGCTTGATGCAGACGCCGGATCTTCATAGGCGGAAGTGGGCGGCGTATTCACGGCAGGTTCGGTTTGGGACAGTGACGGATTGGATGCAGGCAGATAAGCTGGCTTGTTTTCATTAAAGAGCCAAACACTGCGCAGAACGTGGTTCCCAGTAAAATCAAGCACATACTTATAATCTTCTTCGTAGTTTCCAACGCTGTAATGAACGACCGTAGAAGATCCGCCACTCGCGATGTCGTCGGAAGAGGCTTGGCCCCAGCGGCTGATAATATCTTCATATGTTGCGGAGCGCAGGCTGAGTCCGCCGGGCAAAACGACTGAGCCGATTCGCGTTGTGATAGACCCAACCGTTGTGTCGCTGACTCTCAATCCGTAAACATAACAGTCTTCAATTGATGCAGGCGCATCGGAGTAGTTGACAACAGAGACCATCAATTCCGTGGAGCCATTAAACATTGAAATACTTTTTTCCGGTTCATTTGGTGTGTAGGATTTGCCAATATCCCAACTGTTCTGCAGCTGCCAGCCTTGCTTTAACAGGTCTGCACCTGTGATGGGGACCGTATAAACTACACCGTCGATCTGCAGCTGGCCGGAATGATAATCTGCAGAAAGGGTTGCCGGAGGTGTCCATACCGGCGGCTGATAAACAGTTGTGTTTTCCACTTGAGGTTCTGCCGGAGTTGCTTGTTGGGATCCGGGATCAACAGAGCCGAGATCATGAATGGTGGAATCCTTTTTTCCGCAAGCGGCAAAAAGAACGGTAACGAATGAAATCGCCAGAATAATCGCCAGAATCTTTTTCAAAATACACATCTCCAATCTTTTTGATTCGACTCAATAATATCACAATTTGTCATAATAGTCAATAACTTACATTGTGCTTTCCTAGAATAACTGCAAAGAGTGATGCAAGGTCAAACAGGGAACGGTTTGCTGATTGACTACGTCGCCCGGTGGCGATTCTCCGCCGCGAAACCGCCCCCGCCGTTCGCCGGATAATCTGCCGCGCAGTGAAAAATCCGCATTTTTTCGGAAAATTTATAAAAAATTTAAAAACTTCTCCCTTTTGGGTAGTGCAAAACCGGAAAAAGTATGATAGAATAAAAAACGAGAATGGGCGATTCCGCACGGAAGGCCCGGCAAATCTGAAAGGAGCGATACACTATGGGACTCATTCAAGCCGGCGTCGGCGCAGTGGGCGGCGTGCTCGCTGATCAGTGGAAAGAATTTTTCTACTGCGAATCCATGGATAAGGACACCCTCATGGTCAAGGGCGAGAAGCGCATCACTTCCCGCTCCACCAACACCAAGGGGAACGACAACATCATTTCCAACGGCTCCGGCATCGCCGTGGCCGACGGGCAGGCGATGATCATCGTCGAGCAGGGCAAGGTCGTGGAATTCTGCGCCGAGCCCGGCCAGTTCACCTACAACACCTCCACCGAGCCGAGCATCTTCACCGGCAAGCTCGGCGACAGCATCAAGGAAACCTTCAAGCTCATCGGCAAGCGCTTCACCTACGGCGGCGACACCGGCAAGGATCAGCGCGTCTATTATTTCAACACCAAAGAGCTGATCGACAACAAATTCGGCACCCAGAATCCCGTTCCCTTCCGCGTTGTGGATAAGAACATCGGCCTGGATATCGATATCTCCGTGCGCTGCAACGGCGTGTATTCCTACCGCATTGCGGATCCGCTGCTGTTCTACACGAGCCTTGCGGGCAATGTGAAGGCGGAGTATAAGCGCGACGAGATCGACGGCCAGCTCAAGGGCGAATTCCTCAACGCGCTGCAGCCGGCGTTTGCGAAGATCTCCGAGCTGGGCATCCGCTACAGCGCGCTGCCCGGTCACACGATGGAGCTCTCCGAAGCGATGAACGAAGTGCTGACCCACTCCTGGTATGAGAAGCGCGGTCTGGCCGTTGTTTCCGTGGCGATCAATTCCATCACCGCCCCCAAAGAGGACGAGGATCTGATCAAGGAGCTGCAGAAGACGGCAGTCATGCGCGATCCCACGATGGCAGGCGCGACTTACGTGAGCGCAACGGCGGACGCCATGCGCAAGGCGGCAGGCAACGAGGCCGGCGCGATGACCGGTTTCATGGGCATGGGCATGGCGATGAATGCCGGCGGCGCCAACAACGTCGGCAACCTCTTTGCCATGGGCCAGCAGCAACAGCAGCAGGCGGCGCCCGCGGCCCCCGCGGCGGACAGCTGGAAATGCGCCTGCGGCACGGTCGTGACCGGCAACTTCTGCCCGCAGTGCGGCGCGAAGAAGCCCGAGCCCAAGCCCGCGCCGGCAGCGGACGGCTGGAAGTGCGCGAAGTGCGGCGCAACGGCCACGGGCAAATTCTGCCCGGAGTGCGGCGCGCCGAAACCGGCGGACGCCGAAGGCTGGACCTGCGCGAAATGCGGCGCGGTCAACAAGGGCAAGTTCTGCGCGGAATGCGGCTCCCCGAAGCCGGCCGGCGCTCCCCTCTATCGCTGCGATAAATGCGGCTGGGAGCCGGAGGATCCGAAGAATCCGCCGAAGTTCTGCCCGGAATGCGGCGACCCCTTCGACGAGAGCGACGCGCAGTAATCCCGCGCAGCTTCCCCGCAATTGATCCATACCATCAGCATCCGGATCCCCGCCAACGGCAGGGTTTCGTAATCCAGTATTGGTTTTGCGTGGCATAAATCGCCCATAAATGCGTCAAAGCCGCACTGACATACATCAAGTATGCCATGTGCGGCTTTTCCTTTTTCTGAACAATTTCTGCTCCCGCAAAACTGTGTCCATCGAAAAGAGATGCAATTTGCGTGCAATTGCGGATTTCTTCGGCGCAGGGATACTTAATGTATCTCAAGCCGAAAACGGGGCAAGTGCGCGGGAAGGGCGCTCTTTTCGACAACACTGGGTTATGAAACTCTGCCGAACCCGGGGACCCGGATGTTTTTTGCCTTTTTTCTTGCTATTTCTGCCCGATGTATGCTATACTGTATTAAATAAACAAGCGGGCGGTCGATGCCCCCGGGCTGTTAGGAACCGGGCGCGCCGAAGACAGGAGGGAACCGATGAAAGAAAAAAACGGACGGAAAAAACTGCCGAACTGGCTGCGTTGCCTGATCGGCAGCATCGTTTTCTTTTTGCTTGCTTCCGGTGCGATTATGCTTTTTGAATCCATGGGTGTGGATATGAATCATCCGACCGGCGTGATAGAAAACCTGCTGCTGTGGGTCTGGATACTTCTCCTTTTGGCGAGCATGGGCTTTTTCGCGGGCATGATCGTTTTTATTGTGAAAGCGATCAGCGCGAAAGCGACTGCGCGTGATTCTTCACCGAAGGAAACGGTCTACGGCAAGACGATCTCAGAGGGCAGAACGAACGGCCGGGTGAAATACTATCATTACAACAAGGACGATACCCTGCACCTGAAAAACGCAACGTCGGATATGACGTGGGGCTATGTGGTCACGTTTCTGATTGTTTTGTTTCCGGTCGGCGTGTTCTTTCTGATCCGCAAGCTGATCCATGAAAAAACGCATTATTATGACAACGGGATCAAAACCATCATGCTCGGCTGTTTCGTTTTCGTGCCCGCGGTCTTGTTTCTGATCTCGCTGCTGGTCTCAGAGAACGGCGCCCCGCCATGGATGCTGCTGGTGATTGCCGTGGTCGCTTCTGCGGCGGGTCTGATCGCGCTGATTGCGGGCTTCTGGCTCAAGCACCGCGGCGCGATGAATAACGCCTTTATGTCGGCCATCACGATTGACAGGATCACGAGCATCGACACGCTTTCCGAGAAAATGCACACGGATTATTCCGGCGCCGTGCGCGTCATTCAAAGGCTGATCGATGCGGAGCTGCTGGAAGACGCCTATATTTATCACAAAGACCGGATCGTGATCGTGCCCGGCATTTCGGAGAAGATTGCAGTCAAATGCAGCATGTGCGGCGGCACAACGGTGCTTTACAGCAGCGAGAAACGAGAATGCAGATATTGCGGGGCGGAATTATGAGAAAACCGGCATTTTTGAATGACTTCGACAAAAGCAAATGGTATTATGCGACCGCGGTCGGATGCTTTGCGTTTCCGGTCGGTTACGTCTGGCTGATCGTCAACACGGTGATCGAGTTCAAAAAACATATTCGGAAAAACAGCGCGATCTTATACAGCGGTCTGGGCGCGGCGGTTTTTTCCCTCACCTATTTTATTCTCTTTGTGATGACCTCGGAAGAGGATGACTATTTAACGGGTCTTTCCTTCATGTGGCTGCCGCAGGCGATCATGGCGGTTTATCTTTTTATCGTCTATCCGATCCACGCAAGACGCAGCCGGAAGCTTTCCGGATGTCTGACGCTCATCAAAGACGATCATATCACGTCGACCGAAGAGCTTGCCGATATTCTCGGCGTGCGGGAATCCGGGGTCCACAGGCTGGTCTCGAGTCTGATCAGAAAAGGATTTCTCGAAGGCGCCGAAATCGACAAAGCGCAGCATGAAATCATCTTCAGAAAGAGCGTCTGGGCAAAGCAGAAGGCGGTGTGCAGGTATTGCGGCGCGTCGCTGATTGTGGATTACGGCCACACGCTGATCTGCGATTACTGCGGACAGGCGCTTTCGGTGGAAAGCAACAACCGGACGGAACGGCGGGCATAGCGCAGGCGCTCCGACCGAGCGGCAAAACGCAGCAGCGCCGCCGTTTTCAAACGGGCAAGCGGAAACGGTGTCTTGACTGACAAAAGAAACGGAGATTCTCTTGCTTCGC
Organism: Clostridia bacterium; assembly: GCA_017550895.1. GTDB lineage: Bacteria > Bacillota > Clostridia > Oscillospirales > Acutalibacteraceae > CAG-177. The sequence goes on along the minus strand of JAFZNN010000207.1, from coordinate 27,171 downwards.
ACAGGAGAATCTCTTTTCGTTTTCATATAATTCTGCTGCCGCCTGCTGATGTATCTCCGCTTCGCGCCGAAATGATGTTGCGCGCACTGCTCGCAATGATGCGGTGTGTTCCGTTTCATGCGCGAAGCGCACATCATTTGCGAAGCATACATCATGCCCGAAGGACACATCATGTTCCGCGCAGCGGAACACATCATTGAAAAAAGCACTGCCGAAGCAGTGCTTTTTTCTTGGTGACCTATCCGATTTTGAATACGAACGGGCGATTTCTGACCGGGGGATATCTGCTTTTGAGGGAGCTTTGGATTCTACTGTTCCGCTCAGAAGTTTTGCAAGATCAATGCCCAGCTTGATTTTTGGCTTCGGCGTGCCGTCTTCACCGGGTTCGATGATAACTTTTTGCAGCACCGGACCGCGCAACACCACCTGCATGTGACGTTCACAGAGTTGTGCCAATTGCTCATTTGAAGATTTCTCATCATTGTTTCCAGCACGAAAAGCTGAAACCATGGTTGCAACGTCCAGCCATGTTTTTAAAACGCGGAGCAACTTTTTCCGGTCCATATGTTTTGCCTTTTCGGCGGCATCTGCGATCAAATACTCCAGCTGCTTTTTTTCTTTCTCGAGCGGCTCCAAATAGCGGTGCGCCGTTTCAATGCCGATACCCTGCATAACGCCTTCCATTATGTTGTCTATTTTCTGCTCCGTTATTTGCAGCTGCGCGCGCAGCCGCGCCACTTCCTTGGCGTAGCCCTGCTTCTTGGCATGATTCGAAAGATAATAATCGACGAACCGCTCAATCGCCGCATCATCCGGAAACAACTCAAACATCACAAGCTCATAGACAACGGTTTCCAGTGTTTCCTGTGGAATGGCTTTCATGTTGCAAGTTTTATTTTTTGCGCCGCGGCATTTATAATAGCTGTAGAATTTGCCGGTGCTCGAATACCCGGATTCGCCGACCCATTGTTCTCCGCAACTGCCGCAGAACACTTTATCTGCAAGCAGGTATTCTCGTTTTGCTTTGTGTCTCGCATTTTAATGCTTCATGGATTGGATCCGAAGTTGCGCAAGCTGAAAAGTTTCATCGCTGATGATGCGCGGCATGCCGCCCGGAACCTCGATATCTTTCCATTTATAAAGTCCGATATATTTTTGGTTTTTCAGCAGACGCGCAATGACGTTGTTATCGATCACATGTCCATTGGAGTTACGATAGCCTCGATGTTCGCAGGCAGCAACGATATCTCCGATCTTTTCTCCGCTGATATATGCATCAAAAACGAATCGGACAATCTCGGCCTGTGCTTCATCGATGATATAAGTCTTGGAAATTGGATCCACCTTGTAACCGAGCGGCGGTTTGCTGCCGTTGGCAAGACATTTTCGAGCGTTATCGCTCATGCCGCGATTGACTTTTCGCGCCAGATCGGCGTTATAGTATTCGGCAAGCCCGTCCATTAAAGCGTCAAGGATGATCCCTTCCGGCCCGTCAACTGTCGGCTGTTTGATTGCAATGATTTCTACGCCACAGTCCCGAAGTTGTTTTTTTGCTACAGTCAGCGCATAGCGATCCCGCCCCATACGGTCAACCGTATAAACCAACAACGTTTCAAACGAATGTCGTTTTGCGGCGTCCAGCATCTGTTGCCAGGCATCTCGGTTTTCTGTTTTGCCGCTGATCGCCGCATCCGAAAAAACATCAATGATGGTCAGACCGTGCGCTGCCGCATACTCTTTGCATTCCGCCACCTGCTCTTCGATGCTTTCCTCTCGCTGTTTGTGGGAACTGTAGCGGGCATAAATCGCTGGTGTTTTTAAGAGAATCAACCCCTCAGAATTGTCGATTGGTTCAAAAATCTTTGACAGGGTTATTATAACTGTTTTCTTCTTCATTGTCAATCGCAAAAACACAAGCACCGGAAGGAGCAACGATTTCTGAGCCGCAGGCGAGTTCTGTTCGGGTGCATCGGCCGCCCGAACTGCACGGATATCATCTTTCTGGAGATGATATAGAAGTGCGCCTTCCGGGAAAATGAATGTGACAGGCTTCTTTGAAAAACCAACACTTCATCTATGCAAGCAAGGCGTCGCGGGCCCACAATTGCCCGCCGACGCACGAGGCGGCTCCTCGCCTCAATCGCCTTGTTAGGGGTTCCCCCTAAAGCACCGACAACATCAAAACCCGTTTTGATGAATGAGCGCAGCAGGGCGGCTGCATTTTAACCAAAAACGCGACTGCTTTTTTGGCAGATTATTTAATTGAATTAAAATTCATATTATGGTAAAATGTTGTTGCCAAACAAAAATCTATAAAGATTCCCCGCACGAAGCATGTATTTTTACCTCGGTAAAAATGCAGGCTCTGTTCATCATGCTCCGTGTGGGATACATGTTGATTTTTGTTTGGCGACAGTTGGAGTTTGCGTTTTTCGTGCGCAGCTTCGGCTGCGCATTTTTTGTTAGGAGGGTAAACATGAAAAAGGCTGTCTCTTTGCTGATTGCTTTAGTCATGATCGTTTCTGTTGCGTTTACAACGCCTGTTGTAGCATATACGGATACAATCGTCAACTCAATCAGCAACAACGAAGCAAACGCGAACGAAGAAAGCGGGTTTATGGCTGTAATCCGCGCCATATTCTTTTCAAAGCTCTCTTTTGATTCCAATGGCGGATCGGAGATTCCGGATCAGTATGCCTTAAAGCTGTTCGGAAAGTTTAAAACACCGACCGAACCGACAAAAGAAGGGTATACCTTTGCAGGCTGGGAACCTGAAATCCCGTCACGCGCACCGTTTGGCAACGTGACAGTGAAGGCAAAATGGGAAACGAATGTCTATCAATTGACATGGGTTGTTGACGATGCGGTTTATTCTCAGTCAACGCTCCTGTTTGGCGTCGGCTTCTCCGCCCCGGACGATCCGCAAAAGGAAGGGCATACGTTTACCGGCTGGTCGCCTGCAGTTGCGCAGTCGATGCCTGCGCACGATCTGACTTATACGGCGCAGTTCACCGTTAATTCCTATACTGCAACGCTGCGCGCCGGTGCGGGTAAGTTCAAGAACGGGACAGCAACAAAGACAATCAAAACAAAATACGGCACAAAAATCTCATATGAAGAGCCGACGCGTGAAGGTTATTCCTTCGCGGGCTGGGATATTGTTGTGCCCGCAACCATGCCGGCAAATAATTTTGAATGCACGGCGACTTGGGTTGCAAGAACGGATACGATCTATACGGTTTATTTCTATGTGATGGACGTGGACGGCACCTATCAATTGAATCAGAAAAACCTTTTGAAGGGTGAGACGGATACAACTGTGACCTATACGCCCAAGCCGGAAAAGGGATTCAACATCGCTTCAAAAAGCGTTCTGTCTGCAAACGTTGCGGCGGACGGCTCCGCGGAGCTGAAAGTGTATTATGCACGGAACCAGTATAATATCAAGTTTGATCTGGATAACGGCAGCGCGATCGTTGTTCAGAAGTGCTATTATGGTTCAACCGTTACCCCGCCGCAAAACCCGCAGAAGGAAGGGTTTGATTTCATCGGCTGGGCACCCGCGATTGCCAAAGTCACGAAAGGTATGACGTATAAAGCGGAGTGGAAGCGTGCAACAGAGTATGTGCAGGCCGCAACCGAAGAGGAATTCAGCGATGCCTGCGCCGATTTAATCAGCCAGTCATTCAATAATGAAAACTTTGATGCGGAAGAAGCGCTGAACGACCCCTACTATTTCGGCCGCGTAATTGTCAACTGTGACGATTATTCGTCGATCGATTTCAGTGAGTTTGAAGCGGCATCTGTTGTTTTCGGAACTGACGGAACAGTCATCCTGCAGTTTGATACCAGAGATCAGGCCGAAAGCTGTGCCAACACGCTGAAAGAACTGTCGACAGTGAATTTCGTGGAAGCGGATGCTTACATCGAAGTGCCGGAAGATGTTGAAGTTGAGGAAATCCCCAGCATGTCGGGCTCGCTTTGGGGAGTCAAGTACATTAACGCCGACAAGTACGCATATTATCTGGAAAACAATGATATGAACGACACGATCAATGTTGCGGTCATTGACAGCGGCATTGATACGGACCACCCATATCTCAGCGGGAGAATCTCGGCGGCAGGTGCAAATACGATTGACAAAAACAACAAGTCTAACGTTGAGGATGATAACGGACATGGAACGCATGTCGCAGGCGTCATCAAGGCTTGCACGAACAATCTGACCAACATTAAAATTGTTCCGGTCAAGGTGTCTGCTGCAATGACAGATAAGGACGGAAACGCTTTTTACGGCGGATCTCCGATCAGTATTCGCAACGGAATCACTTATGCAGCCGATGTTGGCTGCAAAGTGATCAATATCAGCATGGAAGCGCCCTATTCCACAGCGTCGAAATATATTGAAGAAGCAATTCAGGCTGCTGTAGAAAAAGGCTGTACGGTCGTGGTTGCGGCGGGCAACGGCGTAAAAGGCAGCCCGATCGATACGGCAAGGGTCTGCCCTGCCAATATCGAAAACGTCATTGTCGTCGGCGCGCTGGATCAAACCGGAAACAAGGGGTCCTTCTCAAATTATGGTGATTCTGTCGACGTGATTGCGCCGGGCGTCGATATTATCAGTTCTTATACGAATGGCAAATACGCAAAAGCAAGCGGCACCTCGCAGGCGGCGCCGCATATCGCGGCGGTTGCGGCGATGTTCAAGCTTTCGCATAAAAACTTTACGCCGGCGCAAACAGAGGCTTTTATCAAACAATACTGTATTGATAAGGGCCCGGCAGGGCGCGACGCTTTCTACGGCGAGGGCTGCCCGGACATGTATAACGCGATCCCTGATTGCACGGTGAGCTTCAACAGCAACGGCGGCTCGGCTGTGGCAACAAAGACAACAAAGAACAGCTCCTCTGTTGTGCTGCCCACGCCGACAAAGTCCTATAAAGTGACGTTTAATGCAAACGGGGGAACTTTGACACAGACTTCTGTTACATCCTCCTGCAAATTTGAGGGCTGGTATACCACGTCGAACTTCAGCGACACGAAGCATATCGGCGGAGAATCCTATATGCTTTTGAAGGATCAGACACTTTATGCAAAGTGGACGAGCGGGCAACTTAAGGATGCCAATCCACCCACACCGACAAGAACAACATATTCTTTCGAAGGTTGGTATACAGAACCAAACGGCGGAACATTGCGAAGCAGCACTTATTTTGTTACGTCTGATCTTACATTATATGCCCATTGGAAACGAAATGAGCTTTCTGATTGGACGCTTTCCTCGTCCGTGCCCTCAGGAACAACAATTGAGCAAACAAAAACAGAGTACAGATATATAGATCAATACCCTTATTATACATATTCTTCATGGAGCGAATGGCAGACAAGCGCGATCTCTTCTTCAGCAACAGTTGAAGTCCAAACAGCAATTGTTTATAGGTATCATTATTATCGTTGCCAAGGATGTGGGAAACATCACCCTAATTATTCTATTAAGTGTTCCTGCGGAACGAAAGTCGGAAACAACTGGAATTGCAAATGGAGCGACATACGTTACTGTGATTCAGGATATACAAGCGGCACATATAGCGGAGAACAAAGATCATACACATACAATTTGGGTGACGGCCAGCAATGGTTTTTCTCAACGGGTAACGCAAACAAAACCGCAGTCGGAACTAAAGATGTTTATGGGAGCAATCCCAAAGCCGTTGTAATAACGAATGGTTATCGTTCCAGAACAGTTTATACAAATTATGCTTGGACAGAGTGGAAAGACGATTGGTCGGAAACTCCCGTTTCCTCGTCTCCAACAAGGCAAGTTCAAACAAGAACTTGGTGTAAATATCGTTACAATTAAATTATGCGGCAAATCGAGCAAATGATATTAATAAAGGAGAAATGACAAAATGACAACCAATTTAAAAAAATGCATTTCACTATTACTTGCTTTGGCATTTGTGTTTGGAGGGATTGCGCCTTGGTTGAGCATTGTTAAAGCAAACGCCGGAACCTTTGTCGTAAGAGATAGTCTGCCTTCCAACGCCAGATCAACTATTTCACAATATATTCCGGGTTCCGGAAAATCTAAAAACCCATACACTGCATTTAACAAAGGAAACTGTACGTGGTATACTTTTGGTCGCGCATGGGAAATATTGGGTAAGCGGCCAGACTTGGTGTTTAGTGGGAATGCAGATGCATGGTTTGGAGCAAATAAGAGTAAATATGACAGCGGAAAAGGAGGATATGCGTATAGTACAAATCCTAACGCTCCAAGGCTTGGGGCGATTGCTTGCTTTAATTCAAGTGGCGGTGGACATGTTGCTATTATCGAAGAAATATTAGAGGACGGAAAGTTAAGAACCTCTAATTCAGGGTATAATTATAAATATTTCTATATGAATACCGAAGACACTTCAAAAGCGGGATTCGGCAATTCAGACTATAAATTTCAAGGATACATATATCTTGGTGAGTTTAGAACAGAAAGCCAAATCAATCCAGCAATTAAAATGATTGTAATTGAAAACGACGCCCCCTTAAGAACTGCGCCGTATCAAGTGGGCGCAGTGTTTAAACGCCTAGCTTTAAACCAAGAATTAACTGTCGTTGGTTACTGCATCAATATGTATGGTAACAAATGGTATAAAACAGACACGGGACATTGGATTTACGATGAGCGAGTTAGCAACAAAGCTGTCACAACAATTACTATGCACCCAACAAAAGGTTCAAATGTCTCGACCAACAAAAAGGTTACCGGAGGTCTGCCAGACCAAATCGTAGAAGTTGACAATTCCATTACAATTATAGGACCCGCTCCCAAACTTGAAGGCTACACTTTCATGGGGTATGCTACGAAAGAAAACGCTAAAACCGCACAGTATCAAATTGGTTCTAAAATTGAAAAAGTTCCCGAAGGCGGCATAAACCTGTATCCTGTTTGGAAGCAGGAAAAAGTAACAATGAGTCTTAGTTGTTGCAGTGTTTCTCTTGACGCAACGAACAGTCTGTCACATTCGAACGAAACGGTTCGTGTTGAAGTGTCGGGAAATCTGAACAAATCAAAAGGAAAAGTCGAAGCTGTATCGGATCATCCTGAAATAGCAACTGTTACTGTTTCAGACAACTCTTTTGATAACCACGCCATTTTAAAAGATATTCTAACAGCGAAGCTCAATATTAATGCTTTATTCCCAGGAAAGGCAAATGTTATCGTTTCAGTTAATGACAAAGACGGAAAAGCGATTGCCAGGCAAACCGTGTCAATAAAGGTTGATAGAAAATATGATGTAACCTTATGGGATGACACTGGATCGATTGTGTTTGCAAAATATGCAAAGAGTCATGATAATAATCTTGTGCTGAGTAGCGCTATTCCGGAAAAAGCTGGAAATTATTCTTTTATGGGCTGGGCAGCAACTACAGGTGCATCCATGCCGGAATATGGTCCCGGAGATATTTACAAAGAGAATGCCCCGATTGATCTTTATCCCGTTTGGATCGCTAATCACGGTATTACGAAGCCGACCTTCGAAAATGGGGTCTTAACGATTAACGGTCGAGGAAATATGCCTTCCTATCCCACGGGAAAAACGGAATGGAACCAGTACAAAGATCAAACGACGAAAATTGTGATCGATCCGGAAATCACATCCATTGGCTCCAATGCGTTTGCAGGATTTAACAAGGTCACTGAAGTTGTTATCCCATATGGAGTTCAGTACATTGGATGCAATGCATTCAACAGCACCGCGCTGACTCGCGTCGTAATTCCATCAAGTGTAAGGAAGATTGGCAACAGGGCATTTGCAAACTGTACAAAACTGGTAGATTCTGCTTTCGCTGATACGATTGCAGGTTCACGCTCTAAATCTTCACAGGCATTTTCCGAAAATTCCTCTCTGGAAATCGGCGCCTTTGCGTTTGAAAACTGTGTCAGTCTGGCAAGCATTGATCTTCCCGACACGGTGACGGAACTTGGAACCGGCGCTTTTAACGGCTGTACAAATCTTGAGAGTGTGGAGCTGTCAGACAATCTGACAATTGTGGAAGACTCTACCTTCTTCGGCTGCAGCAGTTTAACTGAGATTGAGATTCCGGAAGGCGTGACAGAAATCGGAGACGGCGCCTTTAACGGCTGCTCTGCAATGCCGGCAATCGAACTGCCGGATGATCTTGACAGCCTTGGCGATCAGGTGTTTGCCGGCTGCTCTGCCATGGAAACGGTTGTCATTCCGGAGGGGATCGATGATTACGGCGCCGGCATTTTTGCAAACTGCTCCGCGCTGACAAACGTTGACCTGCCGGAGGATATGGAACAGATCCCCGACGCCATGTTTACCGGTTGTTCCGCGATGAAAACCATCGAACTGCCGGAGAGCATCGAGACGATCGGCAGCAGCGCATTCAGGAACTGCGCAGCACTGGAAGGGATCGAGCTTTCGGAGAATATTTCGCTCATCAGTTCGGACGCTTTCAACGGCTGCAGTGCGATGGAAAGCGTTGTCGTTCCCGCTTCCGTGACCGTCATAGGCGATTTCGCTTTCAGTGAAAGCGGTCTGAAAGAAATTGAGGTCAACGAAGGACTGACTACCATCGGCACCGGTGCGTTTGCGTTCTGCGAGGAGCTGGAAAGCTTCTCCGTCCCGGCGAGCGTGACCGCAATTGAAGACGGCGCCTTCATGGGTTGCTCTGCATTGCGCGAGGTTGAGTTGCTGGAATCCACGGTTGCGATCGGCGACGATGTGTTTATGGATTGCAGCAGTCTGAACATGATAGAACTGCCGGAAGGAATCGCTTCGCTCGGCGAAAATGTTTTCAGCGGCTGTGCAGACAGTCTGACGGTTGTCTGCTTCTGCACGTCATCCGTCTACGATCAGGTCGTTGACACCTGTGACAACGTTGACACCATTTATCCCGTGACCGGTGTTTCTCTTGACAAAACGACAGCCGCGATGCACGCCGGAGATGCGCTGCAGCTGCAGCCGATCATTGTGCCGGCAAACGCCACCGATCCGTCCGTGGTTTGGACAACGAATCATCCCGAAATTGCATCTGTCGATGAAAACGGTCTTGTCACAACCAGCGATGGCGGAACAGTTGTGATTACTGCAACAACGAACGACAACAAACTGGTTGCGCAGTGTGAAATCACCGTAACTGTTCCGGTAGAGAACATCGACCTGAGCGAGCACGAAACAACCGCCTATGTGGACGACAGCTTCCAGCTCGGCTACGCTTTCGAACCGGCCAACCCCACAAATATCGGCGTTTCTTGGTCAACCTCCGATGAGAAAGTCGCAACCGTGAACGAAGGCGGCGAAGTGACGATCGTCGGCACGGGCGTTGCGACGGTAACCGCAACCACGGAAGACGGCGGCTATACCTCGTCTTGCGTGATCAACGCAGAAGCATATGTTGATGTTGAAGAAATCGTTCTGGATCCGTCCGAAATTACCCTTCAGGTCGGAGACACTCAAAAAATCAATGCTTCCGTGCTTCCGACAAATGCAACCGATCCGTTTGTATCCTTCATTTTGTCGGAAGAAGCCGAGGAAATCATTGAGCTTGACGAGTATGGAACCATTACGGCACTGAAGCCCGGAACGGCCGAGCTTACTGCAACAGCTGGAGGTGTAGAAGGAAAAACCTGTACCGTCACTGTTGTTCCGAAAACGTATTCCGTCACCTGGATCGTCGACGACGCCAAGACCATTCATGAATATGAACCCGGCGCGCCGATTCAGAAGCCTGATGATCCTGTCAAAGAGGGCTTTGTGTTCAAGGGCTGGACGCCGGAGGTGCCGGAAACCATGCCCGCAAATGATCTGACCTTCACGGCAGTATTTGAAAAGATTACGCCCGTCGTCTACACCTTGACATATGACGCCAACGACGGCAGCGGTGCACCGCCGGCGCAGACCGGCAACGGCACGATCACGCTTTCCAGCACCAAACCGACACGCGAAGGATATGCGTTCCTTGGCTGGTCCACCGACAAATCGGCATCGGCAGCGTCCTTCACCGCAGGACAAATCTTCGAATTGACGTCAGATACAACGTTGTATGCGATCTGGAAACAGGATCCGCCGATTCCCCCGACAGAGTATACGCTGACCTATGACGCCAACGAAGGCAACGGCGCACCGCCGGCGCAGAAAGGCAACGGCGCGATCACGCTATCCGGAACCAAGCCGACACGCGAAGGATATGCGTTCCTTGGGTGGGCGACAAGCAAAGATGCCGCCACTGCACAGTACCAACCCGGCGCCGTCTTCAATCTGACCGAAGACACGACGCTCTATGCGGTTTGGCAGAAAGACGACACGCCGCCTGTGGAGCAGAATCCGTCTGTTAGAATCAAGAATTACGTTGCAACGAAATCTGTCGATTACAAAACCACAATTACTTTCACGGCGATTACGACTGACGCGCCGGAGGATGCGATCATCCACTGGTTCATTGACGGCAAGGACGTCGGTACGGGCGAAACTTATAAGAAAGAAAAAGCGACAGCCGACTACACAGTACAGTGTAAACTGATCGGCAACGACGGAACTGTGCTTGCAGAGAGTGAAGTCGAGACCATCAAGGTTAGTACCGGTTTCTTCGCAAAGCTGATCGCATTCTTCAAAGGTCTTTTCGGCAGTCTGCCGGTGATCACCCAGGCAATCAAAGAAACACTGTAAGCAAAGCAACGAATCAACACTATTCAACCCAAGGGGCTGTCGCGTTTAGGTAGCCCAGAAGCAAAAAACAGCCGGGCAGCCCGAAAAGGGTTGTCCGGTTGCTGCTTTCATAGTTTAATTTAATCACCACAAAAACCACACAGAAAGCAGTGATAGAGAAAGAGTCATACGGTGTCCGTCCAACGGCAATTCGGTTATCTTCACAAGGAAAAATGATCGAAACCAGCCCAATTTTCTCCAAGCCGCTTGACAAATTCGAACATTTGTTCTATAATAGAAAGTAGAGGGAGAAATAACGAAACGCCCTTGCGAATGCATCTTGACAACCGAAAAGCACGGAAACAACGCTGCGCCGTTGGGAAAGATCATTCGGATCCTTTGCCCATCGCGCAGCGTTTTTCAATTCAGAAGATCGGAGGTGTTTGTAATGACGTAGCAAACCAAAACCAAACCCGAATAAAACCCGACCGCGCCCACGAAAAATATGGAGAGAGGAGGATATAAATGAAGCAGTCGATGAAAGATGTGGATACGTTTATCAATCTTATGATTGGATAACAAAACGACTGCAGCCGCAGCGGAAGAAACAGAATCGTTGACCGAGGACGTTTTTATCAGCATTTTCCACCTGTGGCTGGATCCCTGGCTTGCGGCGCAAACCGAACCCGTTTCGGTTGCCGAAACACAACAGAATACGTAAAAGCAGAGGACCGCGCAGCATTGCACGGCCCTCCGTCTGTTTTATTGTACTGTTTGGCAGTTGAGCGGTGGATTATTGGAAAAATGCAAGGTGCAACCGCAGACATTCAAAAGGCTTATAAAAAGAAAGATACCCAAACCAATCCGTTTTCATAGGATAGGTTCGGATACCAATCGTTTGGTGACCCGGACGAGAATCGAACTCGTGTTACCGCCGTGAAAGGGCGGTGTCTTAGCCGCTTGACCACCGGGCCTTAAATGGTAGCGGCAGTTGGATTTGAACCCACGACCTACCGGGTATGAACCGGTTGCTCTAGCCACTGAGCTATGCCGCCATTTACATCCTCGAAAGAATGCTTGTCTATTATAGTATAACCCATTCTTTTTGTCAACACTTTTTGCAAAAAATCTTTCATGTTTTCTCCCTGCTTTTTCTCTTCGCGATGAGATTCCGGCCCGGGAAACGAATCTTTGAGCGGAGCTGCTCACTGTTGATAGTTTTCCGCTTGCGTTCTGAACATTTCATAGTATTTTCCCTTGGCAGCCATCAGCGCCTCGTGGGTTCCGCTCTCGATGATTTTTCCGTTTTCCAAGTGATAGATCACGTCAAAGTTCCGGACCGTGGAAAGCCGGTGCGCGATCATGACCGTGGTGGCGGTGTTCGACACGTCAAGAAGGATGTCCGTCAGCCGGGCCTCCGCCAGCGGATCGAGCGCAGAGGACGGTTCGTCGAGGATCAACAATCCGAAGGAGCCGGTCAGCAGCCTTGCAATCATCAGCTTTTGCGCTTCGCCGCCCGAAAGCGCGACGCCGTCCTCGGTAAATTCACGGGAAACCAGGGCGTCCAGACTCCCGTTTGCTCTTTCCAGAACGTTTCCCAGCTCCAGCCGGTCCATGATTTCAAGCAGCGTTTCGTCGGGAACGTCGTGATAGGCCGTCAGATTGTCGCGCAGGCTCATGGCGAGGATCCGGATTTCCTGAAACACAACGCCCGTGCGCAGGCGCAGCTGATGAACATCAAACGCTTTGATGTTTTTTCCGTTGATGAGCACGGCGCCGTCCGTGACGTCATAGAGCCGCAGCAGGAGCTTGGTCAGGGTGGTTTTGCCCGCGCCGTTTTCGCCGACGATGGCGATCCGCTGCCCGGGCCGGATGTGAAGATTCAGGTTTTCGATGGCAAACGACGAGGCTTCATAGCCGAAGGATACATTTTGAAATTCCACGTCATAGCTGCCGTCCGGCGCGGGAAGCGCATCTTCTCTGGCCGGCTCGATCTCAGATTCCGCTTCAAAAAAAGCAGCGACCTTCTCGCCGTTCGCGATGCACTGCAGCAGCTGCATGATGCTGCCTGCGGCGTCGTTGAGACTGTCCGCCAGCGCGGTGGAGGCAATGGTCAGCGAAGCATACAGGCCGATCTGCGTTTTGTCGCCCGCGATCACGAAAAAGATGACATAGGCGAGGATGCAGGCTGCCTGCACGGGAGAGATCGCGCCCTGCAAAAGATAAAACGGCGCCACTTTTATTATATATTGTTTATAAACCTTCTGAAATTTTGCCATGGCGGCGTTGATCGTGTGCAGCAGCTTTCGCCCCGCGCCGGAGGAACGCAGCTCCGCGGCGTTCTCTTTTGTGAGCAGCATGCGGCTGACATAGTCCAGCGGCCGCCACGCATCGGTCAGGCTGACGTTGTAATCCGCAGTCGGCTTGATGACGGGGATGCCCGCAAGCGCATTGAGAAGCACGCAGAATACCGTGATCCCGAGCAGCACCGGTCCCACCGAAACGATGATCGTGATCATGGCGATCATGGTTGCGATTCCCCGCAGGATATCCGGCAGCAGCATCATGACATTCTGCGCATGGATCGGATAGGTTTCCTGTGCAAACGTGAACTTCACAAAAAAATCCGGCTGATCGTAGTATTTGTAGTCGGTGCGCAGCGCCTGCTCATTCACATCGTTTTTGATCCGGTTGCTGATTTTCACAAGCGTCATCTGCGTGTAGGCCATCTGAATGACCTTTTCCAGCGCGGCGACAAGAATGATGAAAAGAGAAAAGAGGACGATGACAGCGACCACTTCCCGGCGCGGCGCGTCGTTCATCACGGCATCGATCGCCCGCTGGGGCAGGCGTGCGGTGAGATAGGCGGCCGCCGGCTGCAGCAGGATCGACATCAGGAGCACGGTCAGCATATAGCCCTTGCCGTACTTCCAGTACGGCCGGAGCAGGAAAAGAATGTATCTGATTTTGCCGGTTCTGTTTTTTTCCTTTTTCATGAGAATTCCCCTAGGCAAAGATGATTCGAACACATCACGCCGCACGGCGGTGTGTTTTCCGCCATCCTGCCTCAAAATGCTCGTTAATACATCAAGTATTGTCTGCGCTTTTTCGTTGTCTGACAAAAAACATCCGCGCCGTGCGGTGCTGCGCATTTTTTCAGTGCAGATTTTTGCGCAAGGCAAGGAAGCTGCCGCAGAGAATACCTTCCGTATTGTCAAGGCAGATGACGCAGCATTGCCGGAAATCTGCCTGAAAAAACGAATGGGTTCGGATCCTCTTTGCCTATAGAATCGTTTGTACAAGGATATGATATCAGCAAATAAAAACAAAGTCAATATGCAGTCCGGCGGATTGTCCCCGGGCCGCGCGCGTTTGTTTTTCGGTTTGACAGACGTTCAGGCGGTCAGCCCGTAAAGGTGACAGTGCATTCCTCCATGATCTTGCCCTTGCTGGTGGGCTGCCACTTCGTGCCGAGCGTCAGGTCGGCCTCTTTTGCCTGCACGGTCAGGCTGCGCATGCCGGTGCAGTTGAAGAAGGCGTATTCGCCGATCTCTCGGATCTGCGCGGGGATCGTCAGCGTCGTGAGCTTGTCGTCATAGGCGAACGCGTCCTTGCCGATATAGGTCAGGCCGGCGGGCATGGTGAAATCCGTCAGCGCACTCGTGCGGTGGAAGGCCTTTTCCTCGATGCGTTCGATGGAATCGGGGAATCTGGTGACGTTGACATAATAGCACTTGTAGAACGCCTTGGAGCGGATGACCCTGACGCCGTCGGGGATTTCATAGGTCGTGGTGACGACCTCCTCCTCTTCCTTGCCGGTTTCAGGATTTTTGACCTTGCGGGTTTCGGGATAGCCGTATTTGTCGAAGTTGATGTTTCTGCCGCAGGGGTAGAAGCAGAGCGTCTGCATGTCTTTGGTGAAGAGGATGCCGTCCACGGCGGTGAAGGCCTCGTTCGCGGGGTCGACGGCGAATTCCTTCAGGTGCTGGTTGTTGGTGAACGCCCAGCTGCCGATCTGCTTGACGTTTTTGCCGATCGTGATTTTCAGCAGGGATTCCGCGTTGCACATGCCGAAATCGAGCACGGCGACCACGGGCTTGCCATCCACCTCGTCGGGGATCGTCAGTTCCTTGACGGTCGTTTTGTCGGTGTAGCTGCTGACGGCCAGACCGCCCTCCACTTCCTCATATTTGATCTGCACGGCGTTGAGATCCAGCGTGCAGGAGGAAAGGGCGAGCAGCACGGTCACGGCCGCGAGAATGAGTGCGATCCGTTTCTTCATGACACCGTCACCTCCTCCGGGGTTTCGCCTTGGGCGTCGATGCGGGCCTGCTCGCGTTCGGCGATCTCCGCGACGCACTTGTCGTGCATCTCGCGCGTAAGATCGTACCAGATGAACGGGATCGTGCAGAGCGTCAGGCCGACGCAGCCGAGAATGACGTAGGTGACCATGACGTGGCTGAAAACAGCGCTGTCAAACAGCACGTCCCAGTCGCTCGTGAAGCCGAAGGATTTGAGCAGCGCCGGCGCCACCAGGCCGAGCAGGGTGCTCACGGGCGTCGTGAACCAGCCGAAAATGCCGATCATGTTGTCGGCGCGCTCGCCGGTCTTCCACTGATGATAGTCGAGGATGTCGGCGTTCAGGCCGTCCGTCAGGCCGCCGCAGCCCGCGGAGATCGCGCTGCGCAGGAACATGAACAGCGCCAGGATCGGCACGCTGTTGTTGTTGTGCAGGCCGATCAGATAGCCGGCCGTGACCAGGATCCAGATTGCGCGCATGCAGAGAATGATGTTGCGTTTTTCAAATCGCCGCACCAGCGCGGGCATGGAGAGGTTGCCGATCACCGAGGTGATGCCGAAAATGGAAACCAGGCCCGTGATCCACTCGATGCGCAGCGAATAGACCAGCGAATAGTTGATCACGCCGTCGGCGATCGCGTTCCACAGGCCGAACACGCCGGCGATGTTGACGATCCAGAAATATTTGTTTTTCAGCAGCGCCTTTGCGCTCTTGCCGAATTCGATCTTGTGGCTGTGATCCTCGTTGGAGGCCACGCGCTCTTTCACGCCGATCATGAAGAAGGCCATGGCGCAGCTGACGATCGAAAGAATCGGCACAAAGAACTGATAGGAGCGGATATCCAGATAGCCGCCCGTGGCGCGGATCATGATCGGGAAGACGATGCGGAAGATCGAGCGCAGCAGCCCGAGGAAGACCGCGCCGATGGAAAGATACTTCTGCCGCTCGATGGAGTTCGGCGTGATCAGCGCGACGATCGCCTTCGGATTGTCATAGTAAATCGCGGAGAAACGGGAACGGATGGTGAACAGCAGATGCAGGATCACCAGCTTGACCGTGTAATCCAGCGTGGTGGGGACGAACGGGATGATGCAGGTGATGATCGTGATGGGAATGCCGTAAAACACCAGGAAGGGCTTATAGCGCCCGTATTTGCGGCAGAGCTTCTTGCGCAGGAACCAGTTGATCGGTCCGCCGACGCCCATGACCACCAGAATGTTGGCAATGATCTGGGGCAGGCCCTTGATAATGCCGTCAAACGGGGCGGACGGGATGAAATAGAAGCCGATGCCCACGGCGGTGCAGATCGCGAAGGCGATCAACGAGGTGCGGGTTTTGGACTTGGTCAGATGACCCAGATTCTCGAAGATGGTCATCTGGATCGATTCGATGTAAAGCGTGGCGTATTTCACGATCAGCGCAATGACCGTGATGATGGTGAAATCCATCATTTTGATCTCGAAGATCGAGCCGCAGAGATATCCTGCCGTAAAGGATACCGTATCGTTGCAGATGAAGGTGAACGCGCACACGCCCATGATGCCCAGACAGTAGGACATGAACTCCCGGATGGAGGTGTATTCACCGGGCTTTGGCGCGTTCCAGTTCGCCCTGACCGATTGGATCAGATCCGCAACGACCTGCGTGAGCGACTTCTTTTGCTTGACTTCCGCCATTGGATCCCCTCTCTCTCGGATGAATTGCCGCAGCTGCCCGCGGCGATATCTTTATTATAAACGAAAGCGCAGATGAATGCAACACTTTTTCGCCGAAACCGCCGCATGGGCGCGCGGGAAGCGGACGGTTTCTGCCGTTCTGTTAAAATTTTAATTTTTGTATTTTATTAAGTATAGAATTCAGTCTATTAAAAATCAAAGTAAAATCAATAGATAAAGAGTAACAATAGAAATACTATACAATAAAAAGTTCATACTTCGTTCTGTATTTCATTCCTGAAAAGATTGTGTTATACTGGAACAACATTGAAACCGAAAGAGAAAGGGTTTGTTCTTATGTTCAATGCAGAATTGCTCGCGTTCATCCTCTATTTCGCGCTCATCATCGGGATCGGCGTCTACTTCTTCATCCGGTCCAAAGGCGGCGGCGACAAGGAGTACTTCCTGGGCGGGCGCACCAACGGCCCGTGGGTCACCGCCATGAGCGCGCAGGCCTCCGACATGAGCGGCTGGCTGCTGATGGGCTTCCCCGGCAGCATCCTCGCCTTCGGCATGGGCAAGGTCTGGATCGGCCTGGGCCTTGCGATCGGCACGAGTCTGAACTGGATCTTCGTTGCCAAACGGCTGCGTAAATTCTCCGCAGCGGCCAACGATTCCATCACCCTTCCGCAGTATCTGACCAACCGTTTCCTGACCAAGAGCCGCGCGCTGCAGATCATCTCCGCGCTGGTGTTTCTGGTGTTCTTCACGCTGTATGTGGCGTCCAGCTTCGCGGCAGGGCAGAAGGTGTTCATGAAGGTCTTTGACGGCAAAATCAGCGACAGCACCGCCCTGCTGATCTTCGCGGCCATCATCATTGTCTACACCTTCCTCGGCGGCTTCAAGGCCGTCTGCTGGACGGACTTCTTCCAGGGCCTGATGATGCTCGTCGCCCTGCTGGCAGTGCCGTTCATGATCGTAGCGGCCGATGAATTCGACATGGCCAAGGTCGTTGCGGAATACAGCTACCTGCCCGGCACGGCGGACGCCGCGGCTTCCGTCTTCAACGCGAATCCCTTCTCCGCGAGCTGGCAGGATATCGCCTCCGGCCTCGCCTGGGGTCTCGGCTACTTCGGCATGCCGCACATCCTGGTCCGCTTCATGGGCATCAAGGATGCCAAGATGGTCAAAAAGTCCGCGACGGTCGGCATCATCTGGGTCGTGCTTTCCCTCGGCGCGGCGATCGCGCTGGGCATCCTCGGCCGTGCGCTCTACGCGGAGGAGCTGCTTGCCAACGGCACGCAGGAGCGCATCTTCATCATGGCGACCTCGCTCTTCCCGGCGTTTATCGGCGGTCTGCTGCTTGCGGCGATCATCGCCGCGGCCATGAGCACCGCGGATTCGCAGCTGCTGGTGGCGTCCTCCTCCTTCACAAGCGATATTTACAAGCCGGTCTTCCGCAAGAACGCTTCAAACAAGGAAGTGATCTGGGTCGGACGCCTGGTGGTGCTGATCATCGCCGTGATCGCCTTCTTCATTGCGCGCAGCAAATCTGAAACTGCGGGCAGCATCATGGGTATGGTGGAAAACGCCTGGGGCGGCTTCGGCGCTGCCTTCGGCCCGGTCATCATCCTCTCGCTGTTCTGGAAGCGGCTGACCTATAAGGGCGCGATCGCGGGCGTCGTGGGCGGCGCTGTGACCGACGTTGTCTGGCTGCTCTTCCTCTCCGCGAAAACCGGTATTTACGAGCTGCTGCCCGGCTTCATCGTCGGCGCGATCTGCTGCATCGTCGTCACGCTGATCGACAAGAAGCCTTCCGAGGACGTGGAAGCGCTGTTTGACCGCGCAGTCAGCGAAGAAGTCTGAATCTGAAAATCATAATGCAAGCCGTCGCCTCATAGCCTGTTGCTGGGGGTGACGGCTTTGTTTCTGACGGTGATTTCCGCGCTGAACGCCGTGCTCTGGGGGCCGCCGCTGCTGGCGGCGTTTCTGGGCACAGGCGTTTATCTTTCGTTCCGCACGGGCTGGTTTCAGCTGACCGGTCTGCCGGTCTGGCTGCGCGCGACGCTTCTGCGGCCGCGCGGGCGGCGCAAAACGGCCGAAAAAGGCGCGATCTCCTCCTTCGGGGCGCTGAACGCGGCGCTCTCCGCCTGCCTTGGCACGGGCAACATCGTCGGCGTGGCGACGGCGCTGTGCGCCGGCGGGCCGGGCACGGTGCTCTGGATGCTGCTTTCCGCTGTGCCGGGCATGATGACCTGCTGCTGTGAAACGATGCTCGGCGTGGAATACCGCACGCGCGACGCGAAGGGGCGGTATCATGGCGGCCCGCCGGAGTATCTGACCTACGGGCTGGGAAAACCGCGGCTTGCAAAGCTCTATGCGCTCTTTCTGACCGGCGCCGCCTTCGGCATGGGCAATATGACGCAGGCCAACGCCGTGGCGCAGGGGCTCGCGGGCTACGGCGTCCCCGCGTGGGGGAGCGCCCTGCTGCTTCTGCCGCCGCTGGCCGTGCTGCTCGCGGGCGGCCTGCAGCGCATTGCCGCGCTGGCGGAGCGCCTGATTCCGGCGCTGACCGTCGGCTTTGCCGCCGCCTGTCTGTGGATCATCTTTCTGCACCGCGCCGCTCTGCCGGCAACGCTGCGGCTGATCGTGCGCGCGGCCTTCACCCTGCGCGCGGCCGGCGGCTTCGGCCTGGCGAAGGCGGCCCGCTGGGGCGTTGCGCGCGGCGTTTTTTCCAATGAAGCCGGTCTCGGCAGCAACGCGCTGATCCATGCCGGCGCGGATTGCGATCATCCCGGCGCGCAGGGGATGTGGGGGATTCTGGAGGTCGGGATCGATACGGTGGTGATGTGCACGCTCACGGCGCTGGCGCTGCTCACGAGCGGCGTATGGCAGCCCGGCACGCCGCTGACCGGCGCGGCGCTGTGCACGGCCGCATTTGCGTCTGCCTTCGGGCCGGCGGGCGGCGTCCTGCTGACCGGCAGCCTTTGCCTGTTTGCCTTTGCGACGCTGAACGCCTGGTCCTATTACGGCCGCCGCGGCGCGCAGACACTGGCGGGCCGCCGCGGCGAGCGGTGGTTTTTACTGCTGTATCCGGCCGCGGCCGTCGCCGGCTGTCTGCTGCGGCTGGAACCGGTGTGGGCGCTCTCGGATTTCTTCAACGGGCTGATGGCGCTGCCGAATCTCTATGCCCTGTGGCGCCTCGCCCCGGAAGCGGCGGCCCTGCTGCGGGATTATCGCCGCAGGACCGGAGACGAGCTGCCGTAAATACGCAGGTTTCGAAAAAAAGTTGTTTTTCTTTTGAAAAGGTGGTATGCTGAAAGCAGGAACCCAATCCTGAAAAACGGGAATCGAGGCGATAAAAATGACGATCCGCAATGCCGCGCTGCTGCGCGCGCTTTCGCTGCTGCTCGCGGCGCTGTTTCTGCCGCTGTCGCTGCTGACGGGCGGGCTGGACGCCGCTGCGTCCGGGCAGCCGCCGCAGGAGAAAACGAATCTTGCCGGACCCGCCGCGTTCTTTCGCTCGCAGGGCGTGACGACCGACGGCGCGCATCTCTGGTTTTCCGCCAAAACGACGCTGCTGCGCACGGCGCTCGACGGCAAAACGCCGGAGACGCTCAATCTTTCGGCCATTCCGGCGCAGCTCAAGGAGGACGCGGGCATCGCGCACATCGGCGGCATCAGCTGGTATGACGGGCGCATCTATGCCGGGATGGAGGACAGCAAGGTCTGGCAGCATCCGACCGTCGGCGTGTTTGACGCGGAAACGCTGGAATTCCAGACCGCCTATGCGCTCGATCCGGCGCTGGTTACGCGCGGCGTGCCGTGGGTGGCGGTCGAGCGGGAAACCGGGCTGCTCTATTGCGCCGATCACAGCAAAACGCCGACCTGCCTGTGCATTTATGCGCTTGCCGACGGCTGCCGTCTGACCGGCACGCTCCCGCTGCAGGGCGCGCTGCCCGCCGTGCAGGGCGCGGAGATCCGCGGCGGCGTGCTGTATGCCGCTTCCAACGACGAAACCGCCGCGATCTACACCGTGAACCTGACGGACGGGCGGGTGGACAAGCTGCTGGACCGCAATCTGCTCGGCGGCGAGGGCGAGGGTCTGACGATCCTCGAAACGGCGGACGGGCCGGTGCTGCTCGCGATCGATCTGGGCACGCTGTTTGTCAATGCGTTCGTGCGGCGCTACCCGCTTGCGGGGACGGATTGACAAAGCCGCCGCGCGCGTGATAGAATAGAACAGAATTCAGGCATGCCCCGCATGCCGTGAGGAGGGATGGCTTTTGCTGCTGCGCACTTTGCTTCAAAAAGCGGCATACCGCATCTTTGCGCTGATTCTTTCAATGATTTATGCGTCTTCCGGCGGCGCGGTCCCGCCGTCTGACGCAGCGCCGATCGCCGTGAGCGATCCCGAAAGCGTGCAGATGACCTTTCTGGCGCTGGCCGATCCGCAGATTTCCAACTATCTTTATAAGCGCTATCCGATTTTCGAGGCGGCCACGACGGATATTCAGCGCGGCAAGGGCGTCTATGACGCCGTGCTGATCGCGGGCGATATCGCCGAAAACGGCTTTGCCTCCGAATATCAGATGGTCTATGACCGCCTGAGCGGGCTGGACTGCCGCTACATCAACGCCGTGGGCAACCACGACGTCCGGCTGCGCAGCTACGCACAGGTGTGCAGGCGGTTCGCGGAATTCACGAACGCCCTCAACGGCGACGACGCGATGCAGAGCCTGCACTATACCGAACGGATCAACGGCTATCAGTTCATCGTGCTCGGCACGGACCGTACGGAATTTGAGGAATCCTATTTCAGCGACGCGCAGCTGCAGTGGCTCGACGACAGCCTGGCCGCGGAGAACGGCAAGCCCGTGTTTGTGATCTGTCACCAGCCGCTGAAGGAGACCCACGGCCTGCCGCAGGTCTGGAACAGCCCGATCGATTCCGCCGGCAGCGTCGGCGCGCAGAGCGATCAGCTGCGGGCCATTCTCGGCAAATATCAGAACGTCTTTTTCCTGACCGGCCACGAGCACACCGGCTTCGGCCCCTTCACCTATGAGGAGATCGACGGCTTCCATTCGATCAATCTGCCGTCCCTGTGCTGCAACAATGCCGACGGCGATTACAACGAGGACGGCCAGGGCTATCTGGTCGAGGTGTATGCGGATCATGTGCTGTTCCGCGCCCGCGACCTGATGCGGGGCCTCTGGCTGCCGGACTATGATATCAGCATCCCCATTGCGGATTAAGGAGGACGAAAGATGAAAGTGATCGGCAAACGGTTTCTTGCCTGCCTGCTTTGCGCGGCGCTGCTGCTTGGCTGCGGCGTGTTCGGCGCGGCGGAGGATGCGCCCGCGGACCCGCCTGCAGCGAGTGACGCCGCGCCCTTCCGCATTTCCTGCACAATCAACGGCGACCCCGCGACGCAGCGCGGGTTCTGCTGGTATACCAAAGCCGAAACCCCGAGCGTGCTCGAGCTCACGCAGGCGAACGGCACGCCCGCCGACGCCGTGATCGAATACAAGGACGTCACGGCGTGGGAAGGCAACTATATGCATCAGGCGCTTGCGACCGGTCTGCAGCCCGGCACGACCTATACCTATCGCATGGGCGACGGCACGACCTTTTCGCAGTCCGGCGTTTTTGTGACTGATAACGGGGACGATCAGATGGAATTCATCGCCCTGGCGGATATTCAGGCGAGCAGCCTTGAGAATTTTCAGCGCGGCGCGGCGACCGTCAGCGCGGCCTTCCGCACGCTGCCGTCGGCGGAATTCATGGTCAACCTCGGCGACTTCACCAACGACAGCACCAATGAGGAATGGGATTACTACGCGCAGGCGATGGACGGCATCAGCCTGAACACGACGCTCGCGCCGGTCGCCGGCAACCATGACGGGCTCGGCGTGTGGCACTGGTTTGAAAACCTGTTCTGTCTGGATACGAGCGAGAGCGTGCAGAATCTCAACGGCGTCAATTATTCCTTTGATTACGGCAACGTGCATATCGCCGTGGTCAACACGAACGATCTGCTCTCCGTCTCCCGCGCGCAGCTGCGCTGGCTGCGCAACGACCTGAACAGCACCGCCTGCGACTGGAAGATCATCTGCATGCATAAATCGCCCTACACCCTCGGCAAGGACGGAAAATGGCCGGATGCGATGTATCTGCAGCGGGCGCTGACGAAGGTGGCGGATGACTGCGGCGTGGATCTGGTGCTCTCCGGCCACGACCATCAGTATCTGCGCACGAAGCCCCTCAAGGGCAACAAGCTCGATCCGGACGGCACGACCTATGTGCTGGCCGGCACGGCGGGCACCAAGCGCTACGAGGTGCGCCCCTTCCTGGCCGATCATTTTCTGAAGACGTCCTTCATTGACGCGCTGGTCGTGCAGCGCGACGGCTGGGCGAATTACTGGGACGGCGAGGACTGGGAGCAGTCCGACCCGCGCAACGTCGGCGGCTGCTTCAGCTGCATCCGCGCGGACGGCGGCACACTGACGCTCAGCGCCTATATCCTGGCCGATGCGGCGGAGGAGGACGGCGGCGAGGTGATCACCAACGTCGATACGCTCACGCTGACAAAAGAGACCGGGCAGAACAAGCCGACCTTCACCGGCGACAACACCACGAGCAAGGCGGCCTTTTATCTGGACGTCGTGCCCAGCTTCCTGTGCCTTGCGGGCTACACCTTCGGCGAATGGCTGCCGAAGTTCCTGCTCATGCTCCCGGAGCTGATCAAGGTCTATACCGAGGAAGGCATCTTCTGATTCATGATACGAAAAAACCGCGCGCTGCAGATCCGGCTTGCAGCGCGCGGCTATTTTTTTATTCTCTTACGAATGTGTCAATGTATAGAAGTAGGCAATCAGTCCGAACAGCGGCGGGAAGCGTTCGGCCAGCCGTTCGATGCGCATCTGCCGCTGAACGCCGGCGTCGTTCTCCCTGCCCACGTGCCAGTCGTCGGGCGACGCGTACCGGATGACCTCCGGCGCGATCTCCCGCAAATCCTCCGAGAAGAATTCGGCGAACACCGTCGCGCCGCTTGCAAGCAGATCGTTGTAGAGCTGTTCCTTGTTGTCGCCCCGTTCGGCGCTGAAGAAGGAGAATTCTCCCTTGCCGGCGCAGGCCTTCCACCATCTCCAGGACAGCTCGGAGCGTTCGATATTCTGTCGCTGCGCGTCGGTTTCGGCGGCCTGCTTCGCCTGTTCCCACAGCCCGTCGATCCGCCGCACCTCGGCGGAGGTGAGCGGCCGCATGCAGGACCAGGAGCCGTAATAAATATGCAGCTCATTGTCGAAGGAGCCCGCGTGCTGCGTGAACGTGTCAACGATCTGCTTTACAGATTGCCCGCCCGGGCCGTAATAGGCGTCGCAGAAGCCCGCGACCTCGCTTTCCAGGTCGCAGTAGGGATTTTGCAGACATTTGGAAATCATGTAAGCCCGCAGCTCGCCGAATTCCGTGTCGCAGCTGTTCATGTAATAGTTGCCCTCGACATACACGCCCTTGACGTTGTTTTCATAGAAAATCTGCATGTTCTTCTGAATGACGCCGAAATCCGGAAACACCGTGCAGGTGTGCGCGTAATTCGTCGCGTAATCCCAGATATACAGCCGCTTGCAGATCTTCGCCCAGTCGGTCAGATCTTTATAGAAGGAACCGTTGCACAGCTTTCTGTCGAGCGGATGCGAGAAGCAGCACTGAATCGAGCAAAGACGGATGATGACGTTGTCGCGCGGCACAATGCCCGTCGGCGCTTCCTGGGAGTAATAATAGGCGAAGGTGTCGATCGCGACGTTGTCATAGCCCTTTTCTTTAACGACGTCGGCAATCTGGTTGACAAAATTCACGACCGTCGCCGAGGCTTTGCCGCCGTGCGCGGCCTCAAACGCCTTGCAGGTTTCGCACTGGCAGTTTGCAAAATTATCATTCTGTGTGACGGAAACAATCTGCAGCGGCGCGTTCGGGTCATGCTTCTCTTCCAGAATTTTCAGCACGTTCTTTGTGCAGATTTCCAGCACGTCCGGATTGGTCAGGCAGGGCTGATCGGTCGTGCGCTCGCCGTCGTGCAGCGCAAGATATTCCGGATGCGTGTCTTTGTATTTTTCCGTTTCGCACAGCCCGCCGATCGTGTGGCAGAAGCCGCCGAGATAATCGACGCTCCCGCCCATTTCGGCGGTAAGGCGGCGTCTGGAGCCGTTCGTCAGGCCGTTCGCCATGGAGTATTCCACATCGGACGGGCTTTTCCAGTCGGTGTCGGTGCTTTCAAAAAACGGCTCATAGACAAGGTCGGTGTCGGCCGGCACAAGGATCTGCGCGCTTTGGGGCAGCACGGTCAGCGTCGAGGTGTAGACCTTGCGGCCGCAGAATTCCTCCAGGAACCGGTAGGCGGCGATCTGCAGCCCGCGCTGCGCGGTGCCGTTGATGTGGATGTTGCCGTCAATCACGGCGATCCGGTAGCCGTTGTCCGCGATTTCGGAAACGTCGCAGGCGGAGGCGGCGCCGAGCGCGATGAATTTCTCACTTGCGGCGTCGGATATGCTGATCTGCGCGCCGAACACCTCGCGCAGACAGCTCTGCAGCTTGTCGGCGGCAAAGCGCTCGGCCGCGGTCGGCTGCGCGGGAATCAGGATGGTCCACGTCGGATCGACGGCGATCGTGTCTGCCGCGGCGGCAAACGGAACCGTGCCGGCAAGCAGCAGGCCGGCGAGCAGGACAGTCAGAATTCGTTTCATCGGTTTTCTCCTTTTCATCACAGAATCAGATCAAAATCAGCAGGAACAGGCCGCCCATGGCGAACAGCGCGGCGACCGCGAGCGCGATGCCGAGCATTTGCAGGAAGATCAGCACGCCGACGGAGACCTTGATCGGCATCGTGTTTTCCGCATCGGAGATATTCTGCCAGCGGAAATTGACATCCGTCCCGTCCAGATGGTATTGATCCAGGCCGAGCGCATCGGCACTTTCGCCTTCCTTGAAGCCGCAGTCCGCGAGCCCTTCGGCAAACAGCCGCGCCATTTCTTCATCCTTGAAGGTGAGACGGTGCTCCGTGCGCAGCTCTCTGGCGGGCTCCTGCTTGCGCAGATGGCCGGGCTTGAAGCCGGTGCACCACCAGTAGCGGCCGTAATCGCAGGTCAGCTCCCGCTGATAATTGCCGCTCGTGTCGGAATGATACATCGTCATGCCCATATCGATCCAGTCGGATTCATCCGGGCAGCGGTAGGTGGTGAACACGGAATCCGCCTCGTCGGAATGCGGTTTATTGTAAATGCCGCACTCCGCGCCGTAAAAGACCAGCCCGTACTGCCCCTTCCAGCACTGCACCATCCAGTCCTTGTCCTCATAGGTGAAGAAGACGCGGATATAGTCGTATTCCAGCAGCAGATAAGGCGCGATCAGGTCGTAATACTTGGCATAGCCGTAGTTCCGCTGCCAGCCGTTGACGTTGTCCGCATAATAGTAATCGTCAATGTAGCTGTAGCGGTAGCTGAGCACCTGATTGCGGTCAAGATAATCCTTGACAAAGTTGGAGCGGGTCACAACGCAGACCGTAAAGCCGCCTTTGACAGTCTGCCCGTCAACGCGGGCTGCGGCGGTCACGTCCGCGCGGCCGACGGCAACGCCCTTGACCAGACCGTTCCCGTCCACCGTGGCAACGGCGGTATCGGCGCTGACCCAGTCAATGCGTTCCGGCACGGCCTGCGGATCGCTGAGCGCTGCGGTGAGCTGCAGCGTCTGCCCCACGGTCACGCAGAGCGCAGGCGCGGAAACAGCGAGCGTCAGCGGTTCATCGGCGGCAGGTTCGGCTTCCGGCGCGTCCTGCGCGGCCGGAGCGGCGAGCGCCGCGGCGGCGCCGGCGGTCAGCAACAGCAGCAGCGCGAGCAGGCCGGCGGCAAGGCGGGCAAAGCATGTGGTTCGTCTCATTTTCGTCCTCCGTTTCAGATTTGCAGTTTGGAAATGCGCGTCCGATAATAAAAGATGAAAACCGGACATGGTTTATGCCGGCAAAGGATCTGTTTTTTACGGTTCCCGGCGGGAAAGCGTCGCCGTGTGGCAGAGGATGCCGCCCGGCGCGAGATCGATCATGCCGTAACTGCCGGCGCGGATCGATCCCGGATTCATCAGATACAGTCCGTCGAGGATGGCTGTCACCGGTTCGTGGGTGTGGCCATATAATGCAATGCGGGCCGCCTGCGCACGCGCCTTGTCGCACAGGACCTGCAGGCCGTATTTCACATGCTCCGCATGGCCGTGGGAGCAGAAGATCCGGATGCCGTCCGCCTCCGCCAGCGCGTTGACCGGCAGGGGAGATCCGAAATCGCAGTTGCCGCAGACCTGCACCGTGCGGCGTTCGCCGATGAGATCGGCAGCCTGCGCCAGATCCTGCGCGCCGTCGCCGAGATGGATGACGAGCGACGCCTCCGGATGCAGCGCGAGCACCTCCCGCAGGGGACGCACGGCGCCGTGGGAATCCGAAACGACCAGAATGCGCATAGGGACCTCCGTTCTGTACCAGTTTTTTCTACATAAATATATT
>JAFZNN010000206.1 GCA_017550895.1 Clostridia bacterium | reverse complement strand
GAGCGACAACGGCCCGGACGATATCGAGCTGCACCGCCCGTTCATCGACGCGGTGACGATCCGCTGCGAGAAGTGCGGCGGCGAGATGAAGCGCGTGCCCGAGGTCATCGACTGCTGGTATGATTCCGGCGCCATGCCCTTCGCGCAGCACCATTATCCGTTTGAAAACAAGGACCTGTTCGAGCAGCAGTTCCCCGCCGCGTTCATTTCCGAGGCGGTCGATCAGACCCGCGGCTGGTTCTATTCGCTCATGGCGATTTCCACGCTCCTGTTCCATTGCTCGCCGTATGAGAACGTCATCGTGCTGGGCCTGGTGCAGGATGAGAACGGGCAGAAGATGTCCAAATCCAAGGGCAACGCCGTCGATCCCTTCGACGCGCTTTCCACCTACGGCGCCGACGCGATCCGCTGGTATTTCTATACGAATTCCGCGCCGTGGCTGCCCAACCGCTTCCACGGCAAGGCCGTGGTCGAGGGCCAGCGCAAATTCATGGGCACGCTCTGGAACACCTACGCGTTCTATGTGCTCTATGCCAACATCGACAAGTTCGATCCCACGCAGTATTCGCTTGAGTACGACAAGCTCTCCACAATGGACCGCTGGCTGCTCTCCCGCCTGCAGACGACGATCACCGCCGTGGACAGCAATCTGGAGAACTACGCGATCCCCGAGGCGGCGCGCGCGCTGCAGAGCTTCGTGGACGACATGAGCAACTGGTACGTCCGCCGCGGCCGTGAGCGCTACTGGGCGCGCGGCATGGAGCAGGATAAGATCAACGCCTACATGACGCTTTACACCGCGCTGGTGACCGTCATCAAGCTCGCCGCGCCGATGATCCCGTTCATGGCGGAGGATATTTATCAGAACCTTGTGCGCACGGTCGACGCCGCCGCGCCGGAAAGCGTGCATCTGTGCGATTATCCCGTCGCCGATCCCGCGCTGGTCGATCCCGCGCTCGAGGACGCAATGGATGAAGTGCTCAAGATCGTCGTGCTCGGCCGCGCGGCCCGCAACGGCGCGAACATCAAGAACCGCCAGCCGCTGGCCACGATGTTCGTTTCCGCGCCGAACGCGCTCGACGACGCCTTCTGCGCGATCATCGAGGATGAGCTGAACGTCAACAAGCTGGAATTCGTCACGGATTCCGCCGCCTTCATTTCCTACACCTTCAAGCCGCAGCTGAAAACGCTCGGCCCCAAATACGGCAAGCTTCTGGGCGGCATCCGCCAGCAGCTGCAGACGCTCGACGGCGCCGCGGCAAAGAAGACGCTGGATGAAACCGGCAGCCTGACCCTGACCGTGGACGGCACGGACATCGTGCTCACGCCCGAGGATCTGCTGATCGAAACCGCGCAGAAGGAGGGCTTCTTCGCGCAGAGCGATTACGGCGTGACCGTGGTGCTGGATACGAACCTGACCCCGGCGCTGATCGAAGCGGGCTTCGTGCGCGAGCTGATCTCGAAGCTGCAGACCATGCGCAAGGACGCCGGCTTCGAGGTGACCGACACGATCAAGATCTATCTCTCCGGCAACGCGAAGGTGGAAGCGCTCTTTGACGCGAACGCCGAAAGCATCTGCCGCGACGTGCTGGCAACGCAGGCCATCCACGGCGCCGGCGGCAGCTACGCCAAGGAATGGGATATCAACGGCGAGGCCGTCACCCTCGGCGTGGAGAAAAACGCGTAATCCTACATTCAAATGTCACTGCCCCGACCGTTTTCACGACGGCCGGGGCTTTTTGCGCGGCAATCCAAGATGAATGAGGAATTAGGAAGGAGGAATGAGGAATGTCGGGTGGGCTTCGCCCACACCCAATCATTATGAATTGCGTGCCGACCGCGCGATACGCGCGGCGTTGGTGCCGGACGTTGTGCGAAATGAAGGGACGGGAAATGAGGAATGAGGAAGGAGAAATTCCGGGTGGGCTTCGCCCACACCCGGTTTTCAT
This sequence comes from Clostridia bacterium, assembly GCA_017550895.1. Classification (GTDB taxonomy): domain Bacteria; phylum Bacillota; class Clostridia; order Oscillospirales; family Acutalibacteraceae; genus CAG-177. The sequence goes on along the minus strand of JAFZNN010000206.1, from coordinate 16,848 downwards.
GCGGAATGATTGCCGTAGGACACGCATTCATGCGTGCCGCGGAATTCGCACAAACCCTCGGCGGTGAACCGTAGGGAACGTCCTTCGGACGTTCCGACCGCGCGGCACGCGCGGCTGACGCCGTGTCGGAACGCCGGAACGGCGTTCCCTACCCTCGTCTCGCAAAATTGCATGTGAAATCGGTTTTTTGCGCTGTTTTTTCGCGAGACAAGGAGGGCGGCGCAGGATGAACCTTTCCGGTTGTTCACACGGTCCGACACAACTTCGTTATTGGATAAATCGGTTTTTTTGATCGAAATTTGTGTCAGGCAAGGAAGGCGGCGCGAGGCTAGCCTATCCGGCTGCCTGCGCTATATAATATTATATTACATATTTATTAAATCGGTTTTTTTGTGCTGTTTTTTCGCGAGACAAGGAGGGCGGCGCAGGATGAACCTTTCCGGTTATCCGCGCCGCCCGACGCCGTATCACGGAAAAAAAGCCAAAAAAACAGCCACCCTATTGGGTGACTGCTTTTAAAAAGAAAATGTCGGCGTCGACCTATCTTCCCGGGCCGCTTCCAGCCAAGTATTTTCGGCACTGTTGAGCTTAACTACCGTGTTCGGGATGGGAACGGGTGGACCCTCAACGTCATCAACACCGACTAAAAACGCAACGGCGTTTTTTGAATGCGCATTTATTATAGCACGAATCGCTTGTTTGTCAAGGGGTTTTTATAAAATTTCTTCATAATTTGTCTGTTTTTTGCCCTGCCCCGCCCGCCGGCGCAAAAAGGAAATCCGGCGCGCCGAATCCGCTTCGGTGCACGCCGGATGCTTTCTGTTTTACTGCGCGCGGTAGGCCGCGAGCATGCGGGTGAAATTATCTGCAATCGCCTGCTGCGCGCCGATGCCCAGGGAATTCGTTTCGTGATAATGATTCAGGCCGTTGCGGTCCTTCACGCCGTTGAGATAGGGCTGCGTCGGGTTGAGCAGGAAATCGTTCGGCGGCACCACATAGCCGGTCATATCGTTCGTCACGCCCACCGCGATCATCTCCGGATCGCCCGCGATCTCCGCGAGCGGCGCAGGATTGATCTCCGGCCCCTTGCCGGTGGTGGACCGCGCCTGATCGACGTAGCTGCCGTAAACGGTGTTCACGAAATTCTCGCCCGGCAGCAGCAGGAACGCCTGATCGCCGAGGGTGAAATAGGTCATTTCGCTCATCAGCGCCACGCCGATGTCCGTTTTGTCGGTCGGATAAGGGTCGATGCTCATCACGTTGCGCATGGCAAGGAAAGTGAGCACATAATTGCCGACCGGCAGGTAGAAGGGCTGCTGCACGAGCCGGATCTGCGGCGCGAGCAGGCGGTCGTTGTCGATGCGCAGCGCGGCGTCGGCAACCATCTCGCCCTGGAGCTTGATGTTGTTGACCTTGTCGTCGGGATCCAGCTCCGCGGCGTCCATCGCGCCGATCGCGCCGATCGTGAAGAGCACGTTGACGTCCGCAAGCTTTTCGCGCAGGAAATAGGGATATTCCCCGCTGAGCATGCGGTTGTCGCCGCCGAGGGAATTCGGATGCGCGCCGAAATTGAGGATCCACGTTTCCCTGCCGCCGTCCTCCGGCACAAAGCGCACGCGCGTGAGGATTTCGTGCTTGTCGGGGAAATCGCGTTTGGTGAACAGGCCGCCGGGAACTTCCACGCGCCCGCTGTAGAGCTTGCCGGGCCGGCGCGCGGCATAGGCCGCTTCCGCCACCTCCACGGCCGTGGAGAAGAGCAGCGCCATGTAATCGGCGTCCTTGCCGTCGGACGGGATGCCCACCGCGTTGGGCTTGCCCCAGTAGCCGACCGTGTCGATGCCGGAATGGCTGTGGGTGCAGCTGAAATTGATGCAGCGGCAGCCCTTGATCTTATCGGAGGCGAGGATCTTCTTGCGGATGGCGTTGACCTCCACGCGCGTCAGGCCGATGATGTCGGCGCTGAGCCAGAGGATCCCCTCGTCGCCGCCGCAGTCGATCCAGGCCGCGAACATGGAGACCGGCGTGAGCACGCCCTCCATCACATGGCCGGAGCCGTGGCCGGCGATATAGTAGGTCTTGCCCGCGTTGAGATCGGGCATGATTTCGGCGCCCGCGAAGCCGAGCCGCCAGGTCTCGCCCGCAAGGGCGATCGGCGACGCCTGCGGGATCTGCGCCGCGCGCACGGTGCGCTGAATCTTCCGGCCGAAGCCTTTGGTGAATGTCACAATGCCTTTGGAAGCAAGATCCAGGATTTCCATAGTGTTCCCTCTCTCCCTTTTTCTTCTGTTTCCATTATACCCGGTTTTTCGCCGGATGCAAGCATGAATTTGTAAATAATCCGGATCGGCATGAAAAAAAGCGCGGGGATCTGCCGAAACGGATCCCCGCAAACTCGTATCAGTGAATTATTCTTCCTCGGCGGCCTTGGCCTCGGCGATCACTTTCTGCGCGACGTTTTCGGGCGCAACCTCATAGTGATCGAACTCGCAGGAGAAATAGCCTCTGCCGATGGTGACGGAACGCAGCACGGACGGGAAATCGCCCATTTCCGCAAGCGGAACCTCAGCGACCAGCTCCTGCATCTTGGGATCATCCTCGCAGGGGCCCATGCCGAGCACGCGGCCGCGGCGCTTGGTGATATCGCCCATGATATCGCCGAGATTGTCGCCGGGCATGTAGGCTTTCAGCGTGCCGTAAGGCTCAAGGAGCTTGGGCTTCGCATTCTGCATCGCCTCTTTGAACGCGAGCTTCGCAGCCGTCTGGAACGCCATATCGTTGGAGTCCACGGGATGGGACTGGCCGTCGTGCAGCGCGGCACGGATGCCGACCACCTTGCTGCCGGAAAGCGGGCCCTTCTCGATGGCCTGACGCAGGCCCTTTTCGACGGAGGGAATGAAGTTTCTGGGCACGGCGCCGCCGACAACCTCATCCAGGAATTCAAAGCCGTCGCCCTCCATGGGCTCAAAGCGGACCCAGACGTCGCCGAACTGGCCGCTGCCGCCGGACTGCTTCTTATGGCGGCCGTGCGCGTCATAGACGGCGCTGATGGTCTCTCTGTAAGCAACCTTCGGGACGTTCAGCTCGACCTCGACGTTGAATTTATTCTTCAGCTTGGTCACGATCGCATCCATGTGCTGCTCGCCCAGGCCGGAAACGATCTGCTCATGCGTTTCCGCATTGGTGGTGAAGGAAACGGTCGGATCCTCGCCGACGATGCGGTTCAGGCCGGTCGCAACCTTGTCTTCCTCGCCCTTCTTCTTGGAGCGGATCGACATGGACAGGCAGGGCGCGGGATAATTCGCGGGCGCAAGGTGGATATTCGCCTTCGGCGCGCAGAGCGTGTCGCCGGTCTTGAAGCTGTCCAGCTTGGTCACAACGCCGATATCGCCGGCGGGAATGACGGCGGTGTCTTCCTGCTTCTCGCCCTTGAGATAGAGCATCTTGCCGATGCGCTCCTGGCTCTCGGTGCGGCTGTTGTAGGCCGGAATGTCGCCGGAGAGCTTGCCGGAGATGACCTTGAAGAAGGACATCTTGCCGAAGCGGTCGTCCACGGTCTTGAAGCAGATCGCGGCCACGGGCGCGTTCTCATCGACCTTGCAGTCGCCCTCGGCGGCGTGGGTCGCGTCCGGCGCGGAACCGACGATGCCGTTGAGCAGCAGATCCACGGCGTCGGTGTTGTAGCCGGAGCAGGCGTAGACGGGATAAATGTCCCCTGCCACGATGCCGGCCTTCAGGCCCTTGGCGATCTCCGCGGCGGTGAGCTCCTCGCCCTCAAAGAACTTTTCCATCAGCTCTTCATCCGCGGAGGCGACGGCCTCGATGAAGGCTTCCTTCATTTCCTCGATCGTTGCGTCGTCGGGCATCGCGATCTCGCTCGCCTTGCCGTTATTGTACTGATAGGCCTTGCCGGTGGTGAAATCCGCATAGCCGATCACCTTTTCGCCCTGGGTGACGGGCACCACGACCGGGCAGATCGGCGCGCCGTATTCTTCCTTGAGCGCATCCAGGGTCGTGTGGAAGTTCGTATTCTCCGCGTCGCAGCGGGTCACGGCAAAGATCTTCGCGATGCCGCGCTCGGAGGCCGCCTTGAACGCCTTCTCCGCGCCGACGTCGATGCCGGAGCCGGAGGCCAACACGATCAGCACGCTTTCGGCTGCGCGCACACCTTCGCTCACGCCGCCCGCAAAGTCAAACAGACCCGGGGTGTCCAGCAGGTTGACCTTCGCGCCGTTCCATTCCAGCGGCGCCACTGCGGTGGCGATCGTCGCCTTGCGGCGCTTCTCTTCGGGATCAAAGTCCATCACGGTGTTGCCGTCCGCGACTCTGCCCAGACGCTCGGTCGCCTTCGCAAGATAGAGCATGGCTTCCGCAAGCGTGGTTTTGCCCCTGCCGCTGTGACCGGCAATGGCGACGTTTCTGATGTCTTTGGCATTGTAGGCTTTCAAAAAACTTCCTCCTTATATGGTCGCCGGCGCTGCGCGCCCGGACCGGATAAATAATTCATGATGCAATGCACATTACTTATGAGTATAGCATAAATAAAAATTCATTTCAATCATTTTTTTCGGTTTTTTCTGTTTTTTCCCCGGCGTTTTCCGGAATTTCCGGCGGCTGCGGCGCTTCGGCTGCGGCGGCGGTCGGTTTCGGCGTCTTCTGCCCGCCGGTCCAGAGATGGATCAGCCCCTCCTGATGCAGCGCGCCGATGAGCACGAAGGTGATCGGCACGATGAAAATCCCGATCACGCCGAAGATATTCAGGCCCAGATACATCCCCGCGAGCGTGAGCACGGGATGCAGCCCGACGTTCATGGCCACGAGCCGCGGCTCGAGCACCTGCCGGATCACCGTGATCAGCGCATACATCACCGCCAGCCCGACGCCCAGGCCGACCTTGCCGGTCAGAAAGCTGGCGATCGCCCAGGGCACGAGCACCGTGCCGGTGCCGAAGACCGGCAGGATATCCAGCATCGCCGTGCAGATGGCGATCACCATGATATAGCCGCCCTCATAGACGCCGATCAGCTTGAGGATATTCAGGCCGATCGACAGCTCGCAGAAGGTGATGAAGATGATCGTGACGTAGGATTTGACCAGCTTGCCCAGCACGTCGCTCAGGATATGCTTGGCGCGCACGACGAATTCCTCGTGCTCCGCGGAGAGCATATTCTTGATCAGGCCGACAAAGCCGTCGTAATCGCAGGTGACAAAGAAGCAGGCGATGATGCTCACGAGCACGGCCGTGAAGATCGCCGGAATGCGCTTGGCCGTGGAGAGCAGCCCGCCGAGCGAGGAGGAGATCGTGCCGAAATCCAGCCCGCCGAAGGAGAAGGCCTTGCCGGATTCCAGCGCCGCTTCCTCTTCACTGCCGACCGTCAGCAGCTCGCCGGTGAACTCCGTCACGGCGTCGCGCACCGACTGCTCGATGGAATCCGGCAGGATCCGGATCTTCTCCAGCAGCCAGGCCTGCGCCTGCTCGATCAGATTGGGCAGGTCGTTGATCTTGCCCATGACGAAATTCCAGAAGCCCTTGAATTCCACGCCGATCCGGTAGCCGACCAGCACCACGGCCGCCAGCACCAGCGCGAGGATCAGAAACACCAGCACCCCGCCGACCAGACTCTTTTTCAGCTTCGTTTTGCCTGTGATCGCGCGGATCGGCCGCTGCAGGCCCATGGCGAGCAGAAACGCGAAAATAAACGGCGCGACCACCCAGAACGCATACTTCAGAAACAGATAGTACGTGACGATCAGAAACGAGAAATAGCCCAGGTTGATCAGTGTAGCTCTTCGTTTTTCAATGATATTCATACCGTTCCCCCGCGGCGACCGGCAACGCCCTCGCCGCCTGATGTTGCAATCTTTCTTTTAGTTTACACCATCCCGGCAAAAAACTCAATCGGACGGATATGAAAGATTTGTAAATTTTGATTCGCGCGTTCAGCGAAAGCGCTCGATCTCCACGATCACGCGCCCTTTTTTCGAGCGCGCGCCGCATGCCGTGATACGGATGCGCCCGCGGTGGCGGAAGGTGATCTTGTCCCCTTCCCCGACGCGGCGGTCGGCCTTGAGGCATTCCAGATCGTTGACGAACACCAGCCCCTGCGTGATCGCCGCGCAGGCGGCGGGGCGCGAGACGCCGAAGCCGTTTTTGACCAGACTGTCCAGCCGCAGGGAGGAAACCGTAAAACTGTCCGGCACGCCGGCGGCGGTCAGCCCGGCGCGCGATGCGCCCGGCGGCTCGACCGTCACGGTCAGCGTCACGCGGCCGGCCGAGGTCAGCTGCTCCGCAAGGAAATCCGCCATCGGCGCGAGCACCGCGATCCGGCAGCCGGTTTCGTCCACCAGAATATCGCCGGTCATTTCGCGGCGGATGCCCAGCGCCATGAGCGCGCCGAGATAATCCCGGTGGGTCAGCGCGGGCGAAAAGCGATCCTTCTCCACGCGCAGGATGCGCACGGGATCCTCCTGCGGCGCGGCGTCAAAATACGCCGTCAGCGCCGCCGTGTCCGGCGCGTCGACGTAGTCCGGCGCAAAGACCGCGACCGTGCGCTCCGCCTCGGCAAAGCCGCCGTAAAACAGCGGCCGGACCGGCAGGGGCAGCGACAAAGCCACCGAGCGCTGATGCAGATCCAGAAACGCCGTGCTCGTGAGCATCCCGCGGTCGGCGCACTGCCGCGCCTTGTCTTCGATTTTCGCGGCCGCCAGCCGATCCTCCTCACGCATCACGAATCACCTCCGCCGTGTCGTTTTCCATGTTTGATTCTATCATGCTTTCCAACGCTTTGCAAGCGCAAACGGCGCCGGGAGGCCCGGCGCCGTCTGCGATAGAAGGATGTATGGTGCGGCGAAAAGGGCATTTTCCGCCGCGGAATCAGGTTCGGGTTTTAATCCGCGTTGTCCACCGCTTCCTTCAGCCATGCCTCATCCTCTTTGGAGACCTCGCCGTGCCGGACCTGCGAGATGACCGCAAGACCCAGCGCAAACATGATGGCGCAGAAGAGGAACATATAGTTGTAGTCTTCCTTGAACAGACCGATCACCAGGCCGCAAAGGATGGGGCCGGTCACGGAAGCGGACATCGTGGCGGTGTAATAATAGCCGGTGAAGGTGCCGACGTATTCGCGCCCGCCGATGGCCAGCACGAGCGGCAGGGTGTTGATATTGATGCAGCCGACCGCGGCGCCGCCGACGATCAGCGCGATCCAGAGGATCACCCAGGTGAAGGTGTTGACGGAGCCGTCGTCCTTGGTGGGCAGGATCTGGCTGACCGTCAGATAAACCGCGAACATCGCGACGATGCCGGCCAGACCGATCATGATCGTCTTTTTGCGGCCGAGCTTGCGGCCCATGGCGCCGGCCGGAATGCCGAACGCCGCGAGCGACACGGCAAAGACCGCCATCATCAGCGTGGAATAAATCGCGGGCACATGGAGCGTGTCATCCGCGAAATTCGTGAAGTTCGGCACGATCGCCTCGGTCGCGTTGTTGATCAGGAAGAGGGCGGCGAGCATGATCAGCAGGCTGCGCTTCTCCGCCTTGGAGATGGGCAGATTCTTGATCTTGATTTTTTCTTTTTTCTTCTCTTCGTCGTTGCCCTGCTCGAAGCCGACGTCGGCGCTCAGATCGTATTTCTTGTTGCGGACATAGAAGATGGTCAGCACGACCAGGCAAAGCACGGAAATCACTGCCGTGACGACGAAAACGGGGGTATAATTGATATATTGCGGCTCGCCCGCGGCGTTGAGCACGAGATTGCCCGCGTCGTCAACGATCTGGCCGAGCTCGTTGTGATCCGCCTTGAGCGCCTCACTCATCTGCGTGAAGCCGAGGATGCCCATGAAGGTGGAGGCGATCACGCCGACCACGAAGCCGACCATCTGACCGACGCCGCCCATGATGTTGATCACGGCGTTGGCGTCGGACTGCAGGTTGGAGGGCGTGAAATCCGGCATCAGCGATACCACGGGGGAGCGCCAGGTGGACATCATGAAGTTGAAGCAGATGATGACCGACATCATCAGCAGGATGCTCAGGCCGACCGCCCGGACGGTTGCCGCCACGGGAATGAAGCAGAAGGCCAGCGCGCACAGCGGCAGGAACACGAGGATATACGGCATGCGCTTGCCCATTTTGGTGTGGGTATGGTCGCTCTTCTTGCCGAAATGCGGCTGGAAGATGACGCCGAAGATATTATCAATGGTCATGATCGCATTCACGACCAGGGGAACGGTCAGCCAGGCGAGCCAGGTGTGGCCGTGCAGATAGGTCGCAAACGCGCCGTCGCCGGCGAAGACCCCGGTGAGCTTGCCGCGCAGGATGACCGGCACGTAGGAGTTATAGACCGACCAGAGCGCCATGCAGCCCATGAAGCCGAAGCCGATCAGAAAGGTTCGGCCGTAATTGAGTTTTTCCGCCGGTTTTGCGGCGGCGTCTTGATTCTTCATGATCCGTCTCCTTCACAATATGGTTGTGTCTATTATACCATTTTTTCCTGCGTTTTTATAGATTACAAAACCGCCTAAAAACAGGCCGGATTTTTGGCTAAAATGACGAATTCAGCGGCGCGGTCTGCCCGGCGGACGCGGTTCCCTGCGCGCGTGGCTGACCAGGATCGTATCCGGACCGATCACGTCGATCTCCTCCCAGCAGACGCGGATGCGCTCGCGCGGGCCGAAACAGCCGAAATACTTCGGCGGGCCGAAAATCAGGATCGCCGCCACCCGGCCGGTGCAGGTGTCCACCTCCACCTCGCCCACGAAGCCGAGCCGCTCGCCGTCCGACCGGCAGATCACTTCCTTGCAGCGCAGATCCGTCACGCAGCAGTTCATGGCATCATCTCCTCTCCCCCATTCTATGCGGCGGCAGGGGCGGATTTGACAAAAATGCGACAAAAAAAGCCGCGCAGCAGCGCGGTACGGGTCCTTCAGTTGACGGGCGGCGGAAGTCTGGCTTTCTGTGCAGGGAGCGACGTCCCGGCGCTCCGACACGGCGACAGCCGTGAACAGAATCCGGTGATCTGATTGCGAAGCTTTTTTTCGGGCAGCGAAAGGCCGGACGGGCGAACACAGTTCGCCCCTACATGGGCGCCTTCCGTCGCCGTTGGTTTCTGCGGATTCCCCGGCACGCTTCCGCGTGCCCTATGCTGCGCCGCGTTTTATCATTCATCGGGTGTGGGCGTAGCCCACCCGACATTCCTCCCTCCTCATTCCTCATTCCTAATTTACCGAAGCCGTCCTTCATTCCTCATTCCTGATTCTCTCAAAGCGCCGGAATCATCACAAAACATAATGATAAATGACCCCGAACTGTACCAGACTGCCCAGCAGCACCAGCACATGAAACGCTGTGTGAAACCACGGCCGCCGCATGCCGATGCGGCAGAAAACCGCGCCGGCGGCATAGAGCAGGCAGCCGGCCGTCAGCAGCAGGAAGGCCGTGCGGTCGATCTGCCCGAGCAGCGGCACCGCGAGCAGCATCATCACCGCCCCGCCCGTGAAATACACGACCATGCACAGCGTCTTGAACAGCTTGCTTTCAAACAGGAACAGCTTGGAAATCACGCCGAAGGCCGCGCAGACCCAGGCGATGACAAAGACCGCCGTCCCGGTCGCCGGCGACACGCGGTGGAGCGAAATCAGCGCGCAGGGCGTCGCCGTGCCGGCCAGCAGCAGCGGGATCGCCATGTGATCGAGCCGCCGCGCCGTGCGTTTGGCCGGGCCGGGCCGCAGGCCGTGATATACGGCGGAGCAGACGTAAACGGTCAGAAACGCCGCGCAGTACACCGCCGCCGCGACGATCCTGCGGGCGCTGCCGGTCGGCACGGTTTTCATCAGCGCCGCGGCAAAGCAGACGGCCGCGCACACCGCGCCGGCCGCGTGGGTCAGGCAGTTTGCGCGCTCCTGCGCCGCGGAATATTCCACCAGCGTCACCGCCGCCGGTCGCTGCATGCCGTTCACCATCCCGTCCGAAAAATGATAGAAGAATGCCGGTTTCCCGGCATAGTTATCCTAGCACAGTCCGGCGGAAAATGCAAGCGCATAAGGCCGCGCGCATCACAATTCCTCCACCTGCGCGACGATCACGGTCATATCGTCCGCATCGCCGCCGCAGGCAGTCTGCGCCTGCGCAAGCAGCAGCGCCGCCAGATCCTCCGGCACGGGCGCGTGGCGGTGCGTGCGCAGGCAATCGCAGAACGCGTCGCTGCCGCAGCCGACCGTCCCGTCGCTGACCATCGCGAGCACGTCCCCGCCGCGCAGCTGCAGCGCGGTGCGGGCAAAGGTCGCGCTGCTGAGGATGCCCAGCGGCGTGGAGGGCTGCTCCACGCGCCGCACGCTGCTGCCCACGGAATAAAAGGACTCCGCGGCGCCGGCCTTGAGCAGCGTCACCTGCCCGGTCAGCAGGTCGAAGGCCGCCACGTCCAGCGTGGCAAGCGCCTCCTCCTGCGCGCGCACGGTCAGCGCGGCATTGACGATCGCCAGCGCACTGTCCGGGCTGATGCCGCCGCGCAGCATCCGCGCAAACAGCTCCACGGTCATCGCGGCGTCCACCGCCGCCCGTCCGCCGGTCCCCATGCCGTCGCTGAGCAGGAGATACAGCGTTTCGCCGCATTGCAGCTGCGTCGCGTAATCGCCGCTGACCGGCCGCCCGCCGCAGCCTGCGCCGGCCGTCGCCGTGCGCACGCGGAACTGCGCCTGCTGCTGAAACGTCAGACGCTGCCCGTCCGCCGTCTGCCGGATCTGCGGCGGGGCAAGCCGCACTTCAAGCGCGCTCGAGAGCGCCGCCGTCAGCCGGGTCAGACTGACGCCGGCAGGGATGCGTGACGCGCAGCAGGTGAGCGTCAGTTCGCCGGACGCCGCGCGCACGCAGCGCACGGAGGGCGCAGAGAATTCCCAGCTGTCAAACACCCTTGCCGCGGCGCGTTCCTTTGCGCAGAGCACATTCGCGTTCGCCTCCAGCTCCGCCGAAAGCTCCGGATTCGCGCCATGCGAGCGCTTTTCCATCATCGCTTCCAGCGCCCCGTCCTCCGGACACTGCGCGCCGTCGAGCGGGCACCGGCTGCAGACCCGTTCCCGCAGGCGCATGCGGATGAGCATATCCCGCGAGGGCGCAAGCGCTTCCACACCGGCCGCAACGGACTGCACACAGTCGGCCACGCTGCCGACCGCGTCCGCTGCCAGCGCCATACGCGCGCCGGCCGCTTCGAATTCGCCCTCCAGATGCGTTGCCCGCGGGTGATCCAGCCGCCGTTTCAGCCGGCGCAGACGGCGGGCCGGAATCAGCGCAAATGCCAGCGCGGCAACGGCCGTTTCGGCAAAGACCGCCGCGCCGTCCGCCGTGCCGTCCAGCAGCGCCGCCGCGGCCGCGGTGAGCAGAAAGGCCAGCAGGCAGGGCAGCCGTCCCCACCGCGCAAACAGGCCCGCGGTCAGCCCGCAGATCCCGCAGCTGAGCGCAGGCGCGACGCTCGCGCCGGAGACCGCCACGCTTGCGCCGAAGGCGATGCCCGCGATGCTGCCGCCCTCGGCCGCAAACAGATCGGCCGCGCCGAGCACCAGAAACGCGCCGAAGCACCGCGCCGGACGGAAACCGTGCACCGACACCTCCAGAAAGCCGAGCAGGAGCGTGCACAGGCTCAGCACGATGCAGGCCAGGCTGTAGGCGTCCAGCGTTTCCGGCGCGCGCCCGTGCCGCAGCGCCGCGCGCGCATCCGTATAGAACAGCGCGGACAGGCCGACGATGCCCGCCGCAAAGACCGTGCGCAGCAGGCCGCCGAGCGTGGCCCCCGTGCTGAACAGAACCGCCACGCCGCAGCCGAGGCTGAGCAGGGCGGCCGCCGCCGCGGACGCCTGCCGCTGCTCCCGCAGCATCCCCATGCGCTGCAGGACCGCTTTCACGACGCAGACGCCGCAAAGCGGGGCGAGCAGATTCAGCAGCGCCGTGCCCGAGAGCCGGAACCAGCCGCCGATCGCCGCCCCGCAGACCGCCGCGATCATCTGCCAGCCGCTGCAGGCGGCGGCAAAGCCGACCGGCAGCGGCACCGGACTGCCGAACAGCGCCGCGCCGGACAGCACGAAGCCGCACAAAAAATCCAGCGTATAGCGCACCGCAGCCGCGCCGCCCTCCACCACTTTTTCCGCGCTGCCGCGCCGCAGCGCCGCCGTCTGATCCGTCATTGCCGCACCTCCGCTTGTTTTTCCCCTCCATGATAGCCTGTCCGCGCGGCGGAAGGCGTCGCATTTTGCCACGGAAAAATTTTTTATAAAATTGCGGTTTCCCTCTGTTCTTTTCTCTCTTTCTATGCTATACTATATTAAATATATGCTTCTTGCGCGTGCGGAGGTGTCGCCTTGACTGATACAAACGAATCCCGACAGGAGCTGATCATCGGCAGGAACGCCGTGGCGGAAGCGCTGCGCAGCGGCCGCGCCATCGATACGCTGCTCGTCGCCAAGGGCGAGCGCAGCGGCTCCATCGGCAAACTGATCGCCCAGGCCCGCGAGCGGGAGATCGTCGTCAAGGAGATCGACCGGCGCAAGCTCGATCTGACCTGCGGCGGCGAAAACCATCAGGGCATTGCCGCCCGGGCGGCCGCGCACACCTACGCCGAAATTCCGGAGATGCTTGCGGCGGCGCAAGCGCGCGGCGAGGCGCCCTTCCTCGTGCTCTGCGACGAGCTGGAGGATCCGCACAACCTCGGCGCGATCCTGCGCACGGCGGATGCCTGCGGCGTCCACGGCGTCATCATCCCGAAGCGCCGCGGCGTATCGCTGACCTACGCGGTGGGCAAGGTATCGGCCGGGGCGATCGAATATGTGCCCGTCGCGCGCGTTTCGAATCTGGCGCAGACGATCGACGCGCTGAAGGCCGACGGCTTCTGGATCTACGGCGCGGATATGAACGGCACGCGCTGGGATCAGCAGGATTACGGCGGCAAGGTCGCGCTGGTGATCGGCGCGGAAGGCAGGGGCCTGAGCCGTCTGGTGCGCGAAAAATGCGATTTTATCGTTTCCCTGCCCATGAAAGGCAAGATCAATTCCCTCAACGCCTCCGTGGCGGCGGGGATCCTCATGTATGAAATAGCGAAAAACAGGTAGGTGACTTGAGTTGAATGAGAAACACGAGGCCGGCGATCTGAACGCGATCGACGCCATCCTCGAGGAGGTGCGCCGCGCCCGGGAAACCGGAGAGCTCTCGCCGCAGGAGACGCCTGCTGCCGAAGACGCGCCGGCCCGCGACTGGTCGATGGATGAGATCGACCGCCTGATCGCGCAGACCGTCGGCGAGGACTATGAGCCCTCGGTCGCGGCGGAGCCGTGGATTCCGGATGAACCCGCGGCGCAGCCGGAGCTGCTGCCCGGCATGTTCTCCGCCCTCCCGACGCCCGACCCGGAAGACCTTCCCGCCGCCGAAGAAGCCGACGACGAGAACACGCCGGACGACGCGCTCTTCACGGTCGCGCCGATCCTTCCGAGCCCGGAAATCCAGGATATTTCCTCCGATTCCGGCGAGCACGAGATGGACGGGCAGGAGGTCTTTGAACAGTTTGACGAGGACTCCTTTGCGGATTTTGAAATCGATACGATCCTGATGCCGGAGGATATTCCGGCGCCTGCCGAGCTGCGCTACGGCGTCCCCGTGCGTCCCGCGCCCGAAGCGCCCGCACCCGCGCCGCAGCCCGCGCCCGAAGCGAAGAAACTCGCCCCCGAAGCAAAAGCGCCGGCGCCCGCGCGCCCGCTGCCGCCCACGGAGCTGCCCACCGCGGAGGAACTGTTCCGGCGCAGCAAGACGCAGGTCGTCACGCTTGACAGCAACGGCCATGTGGACGTTGCGGACTATAAAACGCGGTTCTTCTCCAAGCTCCAGGTCGAGGACCCGGAGGAGCTGGAGGTCGCGCCGGAGGGGCCGGTCGACAAATCCGGCATCGTCGTTTCCATGCCCGAGCAGACCGGCGCCGACGAGCAGGGCCTTGAGCCGCTGCCGCAGGTGCTCGCCGCCGAGGAAGCGAAGGAGCGCGAGGACCAGCGCACCCGCCGGCTGCAGATCGTGCCGCCCGTCGTCAAGAAGAAGGAAGCCCGCCGGGGCGACAACGTGGACGGCCAGATCGTGCTGACCGGCTTCGACACGCCGGATCAGGAAACGCTGCCGGAGATCGACGACGAGACCGACGTGGAGGATCTGCTGCAGGAGCGGCGCAGAGAGAAGGCCAAGAACTTCCATCTGACCGAAGAGATCCCGTTTGACGGCGCGGATACGGATTTCACCCCGACGCCGGAGGAGCGCGCGAAGGAAGCCAAGGCGGAGAAAAAGCGCAGCTGGCGCGAACGCCTGGCGCAGGAGCCGCAGCAGCGCACGGTCAAGCGGGAATACAGCGCGCCGTCCGAGCGCACCGCGATCCACCGGATGCTCACCGCGCGCAACAACCGGGCGACCATCAGCGCGGCCATCGTCGGCGGCATTCAGCTGCTGATGCTGCTGTTCAATCTGATCCCCGTGCTTTCACAAGCTACGAGCGGCCCGTTCGCGCAGAATTCCGTGCTGCTGTGCGTGATCAACGCGCTGCTGCTCATCGGCGCCGCCGCGGCGGACAGCAACCGCTTCCTGGACGGCCTTTCCGCGCTGCTGCGTCTGCGGCCGACCGCCGACAGCGCCGTCAGCCTCGCGATCGTGATCGCGCTGCTGCAGAATACGCTCGCCGCCATGGCCAGCGGCACCACGGCGGAGGCCACGGTCTTTTCCGTCGCCGCCGTGTTCGGCGTCGTGATCCAGAAGCTGACCGAAAAGCTCGACGCCATGCGGATCCTCGGCAACTTCGAGGTCTGCTCCTACAAATACGAGCATAATATGTATGCCGTGCATCCGCTGGAAAACGAATCCGAAATCTTTGAGCTCGGGCGCGGCCTGATGATGGGCAACCCCGAACTGCTCTATTCCTCCAAGGTCTCCTTCCCGACCGATTTCATGCGCAATTCCGAGGAAGCGCCCGATGAGGACCGCCTGGCGCGCCTGCTTGTGCCGGCCGTGCTCGGCGTTTCCATCGTCGTGGGCATCATTTCCGCGATTCTCAACGGCAAGATCATGGTCGGTCTGTCCGCCGTCGCGGGCACCTTCTGCCTGGGCACGCCGATCTTCATCGGCTTCATCCCCGCCTTCATTTCCCGCATCCACAACCGCACGCTCAACAGCGAGGGCACCATGATCGTCAACGTGCCCGTCGCCGAGGACGTTGCCGGCGCGAACGCCGTCGTGCTCGACGCTGCCGACGTGTTCGACCACAGCCGCTGCACCATGCACGGCATGAAATCCTTCAACGCCATGCGCATGGACAGCGTGCTGCTCTACGCCGCGGCGCTGGTCATCAAATCCGGCGGTCCGCTGCGCGACTGCTTTGAGCATGTGATCGACGGGCGGCAGGATCTGCTCCCGCAGGTCAAGGAGCTCACCTACGAGGATAAGCTCGGCATCTCCGCGCGCATCAGCGAGCAGAAGGTGCTCATGGGCAACCGCAACCTGATGGTGCACCACAACGTCCGCGTGCCGGAGAAAACCGTGGAGGAGAAATACGCCCACAGCGGCCGCAAGATCATTTATTTGGCCGTGGAGGAATCGTGCGTGGCCATGTTCGTGGTCAGCTACGCCGTGGACGCCGCGCTCGCGCCGTATTTTGAAACGCTGGAGGACAACGGCATGCAGGTCCTCGTGCGCAGCAACGACGTCAACGTGACCGAGGAGCTGATCGCCCGCAGCTTCGACCTGCCGGCCGAGACCTTCAAGGTGCTCTCCGCCGTGAGCGGCAAGCTCTTCAAGCGCCGCCGCGACGCGGTGTGCGACAAGCTCCCCGCCGGCATCGTGCACGACGGGCGCACGGCCTCCATGCTGCGCGCCGTGGCCGCCGCCTGCTCGATCAACGCGCAGTCCCGCACGGGGCGCGTGCTGCAGATCCTGCTCAGCGCGCTGGGCTGCATCATCAGCGCCGCGCTGTTCTGCACCGACATCGGCTTCAGCGGCGTGACCGCGTTCCTGATCCTGCTGGCGTTTTTCGCCGCGGTTTCCGCCATTCTCTTCTTCGGCAGGAGCAAATAGCCGCAAAAAACGAAAAAAACATAAAAAAACACTTGACAAACGCGAAGGAATGTTCTACAATAGCTCTCACAACAAAGCAGAGCAGGTTGGCTCTCACCTTCCGGGGCAGTCCCGCGTCGGTCAATAGCTTGTCAAAGCGGCAGTGCGTCACTGCGGCTTTCAGCGTTGATGTTATGCGAGGCAGGGGTCCCCTGCCTCGCTTTTATCGATTCTAGGAGGTGCTTTCACATCAGCACGAAAGAACAGCAAATCAATGAGGAGATCCGGGACCGTGAGGTCCGCCTGATTTCGGAGACCGGTGAGCAGCTCGGCATCATGTCCGCCGAGGAAGCGCTCAGCATCGCCGAAGGAAAAAATCTGGATCTTGTGAAGATCGCGCCGGCCGCGAAGCCGCCCGTGTGCAAGATCATGGATTACGGAAAATACCGATTTGAAAAGGCCAAAAAAGAGAAGGAAGCCCGCAAGAACCAGAAGATCGTTGAGATCAAGGAGATCCGGCTTTCTCTCAACATCGACACGCACGATTTCGACACCAAGGTCGGTCATGCGCGCAAATTCCTGGCCGCCGGCAACAAAGTGAAGGTTTCGATCCGCTTCCGCGGGCGCGAGATGGCGCACCCTGATCTGGGGCACGGCATCATGAACCGCTGCGCCGAGCTGCTGGAGGGAAAGAGCCGGGTGTTCAGTCTGGTGGTGCCCTCCGGCGCCTCCGTGATGCTGCCCCGGGATTTCCGAGAATCCATCCACTGCGGCCTGCTGGAGGACACCCTG
>JAFZNN010000205.1 GCA_017550895.1 Clostridia bacterium | reverse complement strand
GCTCGCGGCGCATCCGGAATTCGGCATGACGGAGGATGAAATCAACGCAGTGCTCGATCCGAAGCTTTATATCGGCCGCTGCCCGGAGCAGGTCACGCGCTATCTCGCCTCCATTCAGCCGCTGCTCGCGGAAGCTTCCACCGAAACCGCGGAAATCAATCTGTAAATAGCATACATGTCAAAGGGGCTGCCGGATCCGGCAGCCCCTTCTTTACTGTGCAGTTTCTGATTACATCGCGGTGTAGCCGCCGTCCACGGCAAGGTTGACGCCAGTCACATAGCTGGATGCCGGAGAGGCAAGGAAGATCGCGGCGCTGTCAAGCTCGCCCTCTTCGCCGTAGCGCTCCATCGGAATCATGGTACGCGCGTTCTGCTGGAAGAAATCGCTGTTGAGCGTGTCGCGGGTCAGATCCGTGTAGAAATAGCCCGGGCAGATGCTGTTGACCGTGATGTTGTATTTGCCCCATTCGGCGGCCAGCGCGCGCGTCATATTGACAACGCCGCCCTTGGCTGCATGATAGGGCGCGGAGCCGGCGATCTTGTTGCCGACCAGACCGTACATGGAGGCGATGTTGATCACGCGGCCGTATTTCGCGGGGATCATGGCTTTCTTCGCAACGGCGCGCGCGACGCGGAACGAACCGAACAGGTCGATGTTCATCTCGTTGCCGAACTGCTCGTCCGTGATATCCTCCGCGGGCGCCACGGCGCCGGTGCCGGCGTTATTGATCACGATGTCGATGCGGCCGAACTTCTCGAGCACGGCGTCCACCATGGCGTTGACGGCCTCGGTATCGGTGATATCGCACTTGACGGCGAAGGTGTCCACGCCGAATTCGGCGGCGATCTCCGCGGCGACGGCGTCGATCATGTTCTGCCGGCGGGCGACCGCGACGATTTTGGCGCCCTGATTGGCGAGCGCCTTCGCCATCTGCACGCCGAGACCGGTGGAGCAGCCGGTGACGATCGCGACCTGACCGGTCAGGTCAAAATAATTCTTGTTCATGGGAATCATTCCTTTCTAGATGAATTATATGAATTGCCTTTGCTGACCAAGCATATAACGAAACGACAGGCCGCGCTTATTCCATCACGGCGCTGTAGGCCATTTCCATCAGCTTCGAGAGCGCGACGGCGTCGTCGATGCCGTAGGGAATCTCAGCGCCGGTCAGGATGCCGTCCACCCAGCAATCCAGCGGCGAGGGCGCGCCCTTGGGCAGCGGCGGGAAGACCCAGCCGTCGCCGACGTTGTAGCAGGTTTTGTCAAGGAAGCCGCCGGAGAGAATCGTTCCCTTCGAGCCGACCAGCTCGAGCGCAAAGGGGTTATGCTCGGCGACAAAGCCGGTTTCGCTCACGCCGATCGCGCCGTTCGGATAAGTGAAGATCGTCACGGCGTTGTCCTCGACGCTCGCGACCTTGACGTGCGTGAACGCGGAGGCCGCCTTCTCGGGCATGCCGAGCAGCCAGTGGAGGATATACATCGAATGCGCGCCGAGATCCATCATCGCCCCGCCGCCGCAGCTTTCCGCGTCATAAAACGTCGCGGGCAGCCATTCAGAGGAGGCGCCGTTATGCGCGTTGCGCATGCGGCAGTAATTGACCTGCCCGATCAGTCCGCTGTCAACGGCGGATTTGATCCAGAGGAAATCGCCGCGCGTCTTCCACGGATAGGAAATGCAGAATTTCACGCCGCTGTCTTTGACCGCCTGCGCAACGGACAGGGCGTCCGCCTCGGTGAAGCAGAGCACCTTTTCGGTGAAGATATGCTTGCCCGCAAGCGCGGCCTTTGTGATCACATCCTTGTGCTGATTCGTCGCGGTGCAGACGAGCACGGCGTCCACGTCGTCACGCTTGAGCAGCGCGTCATAATCCGCGACAAACGGGCAGCCGAATTTCTCCGCTGCCGGAGCGCCGGCCGCCGGATCGGGATCCCACAGGGCCGTGATGCGGCATTGCGGATTTCGCGCGATCTCCCGCGCGTACCCCTCAAAATGCACATGCCAGGTGCCGATCAGAGCAACATTTATCATTTGTGCGCCTCCTTCGATATACGATAGTAATATCATAGCACAGAATCCGAGAAAAGTCCAGAATAGTCCTTGCTTTTTCTTGAAGATATGGTAAGATAGAGGTAACAACAGAGACGGAGGTTTCGATATGCTGGAGTATCCTCAATTCAACGAGCAGAATGAACGCATTTTATGCGAAATGAACGGCAAGCATCCGGAGATGCGGATGAATATCAAGGTCAAGCGCCTTCTCAAGGGAGAAAGCTATTCTCTTTGCGACGGCGCGAACGAAACGGCGTTCCTGATCCTCAAGGGCGCGCTGACCGCGCAGTGGGCGGACCGCACGGAGCGTATGCAGCGGCGCGATCCCTTTGAAAAAACGCCCTACTGCCTGCACGTGTGCAAAGATACGCCTGTCACGATCACAGCGGACGCGGACAGCGAATTCATCATCCAGCAGACGGATAACGACCGCACGTTCCCGCCCGTCTTCTACAAGCCCGAGGACTGCCTCTATCAGCATTTCGGCAAGGGCCAGTGGGAAGGCACGGGCTACCGCATCTGCTCGACGATGTTCGACTATGACAACGCGCCCTATTCCAACATGGTCATGGGCGAGGTCTTCAATCAGCCGGGCCGCTGGTCGAGCTACCCGCCGCATCACCATCCGCAGCCGGAGGTTTATTATTATCAGTTCAACCCGCAGCAGGGCTTCGGCGCGTGCTTCAACGGCGATGAAGTCTATAAGAGCACGGACGGCAGCTTCTGCACGATCACGGACGGCAACGATCATCAGCAGGTCACAGCGCCGGGTTATGAGATGTATTATGTGTGGATGATCCGGCACCTCGAGGGCGACCCGTGGTTCAAGACCACGCGTTTTTACAGCAAGGAGCATGAATGGCTCGTCAACGCGGACTGAATTCTGCATAATTTTCGGGCGTACCGCAAACGGCAGCATTTCATAACCCAGTGTTGTCGAAAAGAGCGCCTTTCACGCACACTTGCTGATTTTTCGGCTTGAGATACGTCAAGTATCCCTGCGCCGAAGAAATCCGCAATTGCACGCAAATTGCATCTCTTTTCGATGGGACAGTTTTGCGGGAGCAGAAATTGTTCAGAAAAAGGAAAAGCCGCACATGGCATACTT
>JAFZNN010000204.1 GCA_017550895.1 Clostridia bacterium | reverse complement strand
GTCAACAATGGAGTGCTCAGCCAGCATCCGGGCCTGGGTGGTGGTGAGCGCCTCGTAATCGCCGCACATCATCAGCGTGTGGGGCATCTTCTTCGTGGCCTCGGCCACGTTCAGCATGGTATTGACGATCTTCCGCGCCATGTCGGGATAGAGCGTGTAGATGAGCGGCAGCGCCGTCTTGTACTGATCCCAGATGGTGGCGAATTCCAGAACAAACTCGTTTCCGTCGTAGAGGAAGCTCTCGCCGCTGAAATCGCAGGGCTTCATGAGGGAGTGGTACAGGTTTGAATAGAAGATTTCATAATCCCTTTCGTCGTCGAACCGCGCGTCGACGCGGGAAAGCGCCTCATTCCACGCCGCGCGGGCGGCTCCCTTCGCCTCGTCGAAGGAAAGCGTGTTTTCCAGAGCGTCGCGCCGGGCGATGTCCGCGCTGCGGGGCGACAGGCCCAGCGTGAGATCGGCCTCCCCCGCCGCGTCAAAAACCACGCCGAAGCTGTGACCGGCTTCAAGCTCGAGCGTTCGCTCATCGCGTTCCGCGTCGTCGACCCACAGCCGCAGCCCGCGCGCGCCTTCGACACGAAGGCAGAAATGCACGGTCAGGTGATGCAGCTCGGCGCTGACTTCGACCACGCCGCCGGATACCAGGCGAAGCGTCGCCCGGCCGGCCGGGGAACGCAGGTGCCCGCCGTCGTCGTACAGGCCGTCGTTGGAGAAATCGATGGACATGCGGCCGCCTCCCCGCGGAAAGCGGATGCGGTGCAGCGCGGCGCGGGGCGTAACCGTCGTCTCGCACAGCGCGCCGGTGCGTGAATCCCGGCAGGCATAATAACCGGGTTCGGCGCGCTCGTCGCTGAGGGCGCGCGGATCGGCGGCGGAAGCCAGGCTGCCCTCGAACGGCGACACCACGGCGTAGTTGTAGAAGGTGTCGATGTCGCCCGTGCCGTCGTTCTGCAGGTGCGACAGGCCGCGGAACATGTTCTGCGGCCAGAGCTTTTCGATCTCACCGTGCGTGTTGTACATCAGCCGGCCGTAGCCCGAGGAATAGCCGCCGCTGTAGCAGCCCGCCGTGATGCGCCCAAAGGGCAGCGCCGCCGCGGGCGTGTTGTTGCCGCAGCGTCCCTTGATAAAGCGCCAGGCCGCCGCGACGCCCTCGGGCCGGGGCAGGTCGATCTCGTCGCATCCCTGAAACACGTTCACATAGCCGCAGTAATCCTTCATTTTCCCTCCGCCTCCCCCGTCTCAGTCGAGTTTGCCCACGAACGCCATTTCGGTTTTCACATTCCACGGGTCTTCGCGCGTTATATCAAAGACGCGGCCGCCGCGCAGCCGCTCGCGGTCGCGGCCGGGATCGTTGTCGCGCGCGCCGTAGCCCTGATAGCCGATGCTGCCGTCAAAACCCATGCGGATGCCGCAATACACGCCGTCGAAGGTGTTGATGTGATCGTGCCCGGAAAAGATGGCCTTCACGTCGCCCCGCTGGAACGCCGCCGCGAACATTCCGGAATTGATCTCCGAATTGCTCAGGCGCTCGTTGTACTCGCCCTGCAGATGCGTGCGGCCCGCGTTTCTCAGCACGGCGTTGAACTCATAGAGCGGAATGTGGAACACCATCAGCGAGGGAATCTTGTGGCCGCACAGCTTCTCCAGCCGGACCGAGGTGTTCCAGTACCACATCACCTGCTCGAAGCGGATGAAATCGTAATCCGAATATGACATGATGGGCATGGGCATCATCACGTCCCAGTACAGGTCGCCCTCGTAGGAAAGCGGCACGGTCTGTGTCTTCCAGTCCTGCTGGGAATCGACGCCCCACACGCCGAACACCGGCTCGCCGTCCTCGTCCACGATGGGCAGGAAGTAGTTGCCCGCGCCGGGCAGCTCCTCCGGGCCGAGTTTGGAAACGCAGTGCGGATACCGCTCGTAGCGCTGCTGCTGCCAGCGTTTGGAGAGCACGGGCGTCTGGTCGTGGTTGCCGAAGACGTGCGCCCAGGGAATTCCCCGCTCCTCCATAGGCGAGGCGATCCGCGCCAGCTGCGCCTCGAATTCCGCCTCGCTGGCACAGGCCGCAACGTTGTCGCCGCCCAGCATCACCAGGTCGGGCCTGGTGCGGTCGATAAGCAGGCCCATGGCGCGGATGGTGCGCACATCGTCGCCGGGCTTCTGGTGAGCGTCGCTCATCATGAGGATGCGGAAGCCACCGTCCTTTCGGAGCTTTAACGAGCATTTGGGCGTAAATTCATTGGGCAGGCGCATGGCTTTTCCTTCTTTCTTTCATCCGTTTATCAGGATCCTGGCAAGTGAAATGTGATTCCGGCGGCAGTAAATGGTTCCCTTGAGCAGGCCTGTACAGCTGCGTTCATCCACTTCCCCAACGGATAACCGCATAGGATTGGTAATCTTCATTATTGATT
>JAFZNN010000203.1 GCA_017550895.1 Clostridia bacterium | reverse complement strand
CGCGGATGCGCGCCTCCACATCCGGCGGCAGGTGATAATTTGCATCGATACATAATTGACGCACCGCGGCCGAAACCGCGGTGCAGGCAAGTTCTCTCATAAATTACAGACGGGCAACGCCGATCTCGCGCGCCTTGGCCGCAACGGCTTTCGCCACAGCGTCGGCAACGGTGCGATCCAGCGCGCTGGGCAGGATGTATTCCTCGGTCAGCTCGTCGTCGGACACCAGGCCCGCAAGACCCTCGGCGGCGGCCAGCTTCATCTCCTCCGTGATCTTCGTCGCGCGCACGTCAAGCGCACCGCGGAAGATGCCCGGGAAGGCCAGCAGGTTGTTGATCTGGTTCGGATAGTCGGAGCGGCCGGTGCCGACGATGCGGGCGCCCGCTTCCTTTGCGTCGTTTGGATTGATTTCCGGCTCCGGATTCGCCATGGCAAACACGATGGCGTCTTTCTTCATGCCGGCGACCATATCCTTCGTCAGCAGACGCGGCGCGGAGACACCGACAAAGACGTCGGCTTCCCTGAGCGCTTCCGCCATGGTCATGCGCTTGTTGCCGGTGTTGGTGATTTCGGCCAGCTCCTTGGTCAGGAAGTTGTATTTTTCCATATCCTCGCGCAGCACGATGCCCTTGGAATTGAAGCCGTAGATCTCCTTCACGCCGTAGGCCTTGAACATGCGGATGATGGAGCTGCCGGCAGCGCCCAGGCCGCTGAACACGCAGGTGATCTCCTCGGGCTTTTTGCCCACGATCTTCAGCGCGTTGATCAGCACTGCGGTCGTGACGATCGCGGTGCCGTGCTGGTCATCGTGGAAGACGGGGATATCCAGCTCCTTGATCAGCGCGCGCTCGATCTGTACGCAGCGGGGGGCGGAAATATCTTCCAGGTTGATGCCGCCGTAGGTCGGGGCGATCATCTTGACGATGCGGATGATTTCATCGGGATCCTTCGTATCCAGGCAGACGGGAACGGCGTCCACGCCGCCGAATTTGCGGAAGAGGATGGATTTGCCTTCCATCACGGGCAGCGCCGCCGCAGCGCCGATATCGCCCAGGCCGAGCACGGCCGTGCCGTCGGTCACAACGGCCACGCTGTTATGCTTCCAGGTGTAGTCATACGCCTTGTCGGGATCCTTTTCGATCTCAAGGCAGGGCTGCGCAACGCCGGGCGTGTAAGCAAGGGAAAGATCGTGGCGATCCACCAGATCCGCCTTCAGCGCCACTTCCAGCTTGCCCTTTAATTTGGCATGGTATTCGAGGGATTCTTCATAAATGGTCATGGGATGCATCCTCCTAGCGTTTTTTTGCAGTATCATTATACACCATGCTTCGCCCAAAAACAAGCAAAATTTCACCGCCCCGCAAAAATCAGCGCTCCAACGGCGCGCGCGCCCTTATTTTGATGGATTTTGTACAATCCTACCAATCGAATCCCTCTTTTTTTATTAAAAAAATGTGTTGCAATTTTACATTTGATGGAATATAATAAATAGTGGCTTATTTCCGAATTTTTTATGAAAGGAAGGCGAATCTATGGCAAAGAAAATCCTCGCAATTCTCTTAGCGTCGGTAATGGTTTTCTGTGCTGTGCCGTTCTGCGCGTCCGCTGAAGACGCATCCGTCTCTTCCGCCGATCGCACGGCGGGCTGGAATGCGAACTTCGGGCTCGTGATTGACAAGCTCCTCAACAACGAGGAGTCGGCACACTGGAAGTATGTTGCGGAAAACAACAAGGCCATTGCCGACACCATGCTGACCTACACGGTTTTCGCCCTGTATGACAATGCCTGGAAAAACGGCTTTGATCAGAGCGTTTCCGTGGACACGGCAGAAGATGTGCTGGTTTCCCTGATCGAGAAGATCGACGCCAACATCGGCGACTCCAAGGTCAGCGAGATCATCAAGGTCCTCGAGACCGCGACCAGCCTCAACGATCTGCTGCAGAAGGTCAACAGCTACGTCCAGATTTCCGACGTTCTCACTTCCACCGAATGGACGACCGCGTTCAAGTACATTGAATACGCGATCAAAATCGGCAAGCTCTATGAAGAAGCCAGAGATGAGGTTATCAAGGCGTATGCGCAGATCCTCTCCGTGCAGGCCGCAAACGAATACTACAAGAGCTTCCTGCAGTATGTCGTTGACACCTGCTCCTACAATGTGGTTGTGACCGCAGCTTCCAACCTGATCAACGAGATCGACGAGAGCGTCGAATCCCTGATCAAGAGCGAAGTGCTGAAGGCCGGCGGCTTCACCGCGTCCAACGTGCTTGAGACCGCTGCCCGCATCGCCATGGAAACCAATGCTTACACTGCCGTCGCGCTGAAGGTCTATGACATCGGCACGAGCGTTGCTGACAAGCTTTGGAACACCAGCGATCAGTACGTGCTCATGGATGAGCTCTACACCACGTTCTTCGTCGAGACGGCCGCCTCTGATTGGGCGAAGCTCGTGAAGACTTCCGGCGACGCCTCCCTCTATGAGTTTGCCATCAGCGCGATGGTGACCCTCAGAGAGGTCGGCTACACCACCCTCTTCGATCTCAAGCTTGCGCAGAACGAGGGCCTGGTCGGCAAGATCAAGAACCAGATCAACTACAACATCTCCTTCGAGTATATCACCGAGATGGCGTTCATTCAGCTGGTTCGCTACATCCTGTTCCAGATTCCCGTTGCAGATTATGCGCCCGTCGTTACGATTGCTTCCGTCAACTCCAACGCCGTCGTCACCTATGGCGACGACCGCATGAGCACGCTGGAAAAGATCGTGACCGGTGAGAACGGTTATTACTCCGTCTTCTACAATGATTACACCAAGAATTACGTCAAGACCCTCTTCCTCACGGTGGACGGGATTGTGACGATTTCGAGCGACGCGGCGAACTCCGTCACGATGATCATTGAGAAGAACTTCGGCTCCGGCGTCGTGGAGGAATCCTTCACGAACGTCACCGTGGACTCTGCGACCACCATCACGGTCGACACGTCCCTGGCGAACAGCGAGTACTATGTCAATGATACCGCTGTGACCCTGAACGACACCTTTGAATATCCTGCCTACAACGCCGTGACCGCGAGCTCTGTTGCCACAGCCGTTGTCTCTGTTGCGAAGCAGGAAATTGCCGGCACTGTCGATCTGGGCGACTTCATCAAGATGATCTTCCAGAAGATCGCTGCGTTCTTCACGCTGGCATTCGCAAAGCTCAAGAAATAAGCCGTTTCGCATTTTTGCGGCAGCGCCCACCGGTTTCCGACGGCGGGCGCTGTTTTTTTGCGATAACGCGGATGCGTTCGCCGCGCGACCCGCGTTTCCCTTCATTTTTTCGGCGTTTCGTCACAAAAAAAGAAAAATAGCTCTTTATTTCTCCTCGGTTTCCTGTTATAATAAATAAAATTGCTATTTTTGCCGGCAGGAGGACGTCATGGAACATTATCTGATCAATCCCAATCACCGGATCGCCGTCATCAACAAGGATCTTTACGGCCATTTTTCCGAGCATCTGGGCCGCTGCATCTACGACGGGCTGTTTGTCGGCAAAGACGCCGACATCCCCAACGTCAACGGCATGCGCAGCGACGTTGTCAACGCGCTCAGGGACATGGGCATCCCCGTCCTGCGCTGGCCGGGCGGCTGCTTTGCCGATGAATACCACTGGAAGGACGGCATCGGCCCTCTTGCGGCGCGCAAAAAGATGATCAACACCCACTGGGGCGGCGGCGTGGAGGACAACAGCTTCGGCACCCACGAATTCCAGGAGCTGATCGCCCAGCTCGGCTGTGACTGCTATATTGCCGGCAACGTCGGCAGCGGCACAGTGCAGGAGATGAGCGAGTGGGTGGAATACATGACCTTCGCCGGGCAGTCGCCGATGAGCGAGCTGCGGCGGCAGAACGGCCGCGAAGCCCCCTGGCGCGTTAAATATTTCGGCGTGGGCAATGAGAACTGGGGCTGCGGCGGCAACATGGATCCCGCCTTCTACGCCAATACCTTCAAGCGCTACGCCACCTATGTGCGCCAGTATGACCCGCAGAACAACTGGATCTATAAAGTCGCCTGCGGCCCGAACGGCGAGGATTACCGCTGGACCGAGGAGCTCATGCGCATCGCCGGCTGGCATATGAACGGTCTGGCACTGCACTATTACACCGTGACGCACGACTGGTCGCACAAAGGCAGCGCCACGGAATTCAGCGAGGCGGAGTATTACACCACGCTGCGCAAGGCCTATCACATCAACCGTGTCATCGACCGCCATCTGGAGATCATGAACCGCTACGATCCGGATCATCATGTGGATCTGATCGTCGACGAATGGGGCACCTGGTACGATGTGGAGCCGGGCACGAATCCGGGCTATCTCTACCAGCAGAACACCATGCGGGACGCCGTGGTCGCCGGCCTGACGCTGAATATTTTCAACAAGCACGCCGACCGCATCCGCATGGCGAATATCGCGCAGACCGTCAACGTGCTGCAATCCGTCGTGCTCACGGACGGCCCGGAGCTGGTGCTCACCCCGACCTATTATGTATTCAAAATGTATAAAACGCATCAGCAGAACACGCTGCTGGGTTCCCATATCACCGCGCCACAGATCGGCACGGCGGACGACAAACTGCCACAGCTGATCGAAAGCGCCTCCGTCAACGAAGCGGGCGAAATCTGCGCAACTGTCACGAACACCGCAGCTGACAAAGCGGTCGAACTCCGATGCCAGGTCGCGGCAACCGCCGTGGCGCAGGTCACGGCTGAAATCCTGACCGGCGCGATCGACGATTACAACAGCTTCGGGCAGAAGCAGACGGTCGAAACAAAACCGTTTGACGATTTCCGGCTGACGGACGACGGCTTTGTCGCAACGCTGCCCGCCTGCAGCGTCGTAAAATTCAACATGACGCCCTCCCATGCATGAGGAGCGCGTTTGCAGGCGCTGCCTGCTGCGGGAAAGCGGCAGAGAGGAAACGCTTGCCGATATTCAGACGCGCATCGCGCGCCTTTCCCCCGCGGAACGCGCGCCGCAGACGCTCTATGACGCGCGGCTGGCCGTGTGCACCGGCTGCGCCGACCTGATCGGCGGCGTCTGCGTCAGATGCGGCTGCTATCCGGAATTCCGTGCGGCATTCCGGCGGCAGACCTGCCCGATGCGCCGCTGGCCGAAGGACATACAGAAAAGAAAAGAGGAATCGCTTTGAAGGATGCACCCATCAGACGCCGTCTGTGCGGGCAGCTGCTGCCCGCGCTGCTGGTCGCCGCCATCCTGCTGACCGCCGCTGCCTGCGGCACACGGACAGCGGACGTGCCGGCCGAAACGGAACCGACGGCAACGACCGCCGCGACCACGGTCCCGACCACAACGGCCGCGCCGACCACGACGGAGCCGACCACGACCACCACGACGGAGCCGCCGACCACGACCACCACAACGGAGCCGCCGACCACAACCACCACGAAGGCGCCCGCAAAAACGGCGAAGACGCCGACCTACGCGCCGAGCCTCACCACGCGGGAGCCCGAGGATGAACACGACGGCACCTACATCGTTTCCCGCTCCTCCAACAGCGAAACCTATGATCTGAAATACGGCGTCCGGCTGCGCCGCACCGTGACGGAGATCTATCATGTGTATGCAGACGGCACGCGCGTGCTGGCCGACACCGAGATCTATGAAAGCTATCCCCGCCGGGATTACCATGCCACCTATGATGAGCTGCTGCCCGCCGCGCGCGCCAATCAGAATACGTATGCCGACCAGATCGAAGAGGTGCTGCGCATCACCAACAGCTACCGCAAGGCCGCCGGTCTGCCCGCCCTCAAGCTGAGCAACAAGCTCTGCGAGCAGGCGAGCGTGCGCGCGGAGGAAATCGCCTGGTCGGGCGATCATGACCATTACCGCCCGAACGGCCGCTATTTTTCCTCCATCTTCAAGGAAAACGGCTATGAGGAAGGGCTGGCCGGTGAAAACCTCGGCTGGGGCTACAAAACGCCCAAGGGCGTCTGCGAAGCCTGGAAGGCCTCCACCACGCATTACGAAAACATCGTGAACCCGCGGTTCAATTACATCGGCATCGGCGTTGCCGCCGACCCGAATCCGGACGGCAACCTCTGCTGGGTCCAGCATTTCTACGAATAATCGCACAGACGAACGACCGCCCCGACGTTTCGGCAGAGTTTCGTAACCCAGTGTTGTCGAAAAGAGCGCCTTTCACGCGCACTTGCAGATTTTTCGGCTTGAGATACGTCAAGTATCCCTGCGCCGAAGAAATCCGCAATTGCACGCAAATTGCATCTCTTTTCGATGGGACAGTTTTGCGGGAGCAGAAATTGTTCAGAAAAAGGAAAAGCCGCACATGGCATACTT
>JAFZNN010000202.1 GCA_017550895.1 Clostridia bacterium | reverse complement strand
CCCAGCCGAGGAAGGTCGCCCCGTCGCGGCGCGGGGACAGGCCGGAGAGCGTGACGCTGCCGCTGCCGCTGCGCGGCGCGGGGGCAGGCGCGCCGTCGCCGGCGTCGTAGGTCAGGGTGTAAGCCCCGACCGGTTCGGTGAAGAGATTGATATAAAGATTGCCGTTGCCCGCCTGCGCCGCATCGGTCCACGCGGCGCCGGGCAGCACGAAGGCTTCCGTATAATAGCTTTCGCCGGGATGCGCGGTGAACGTGCCCAGATCATAGCTGAAATCGCCCTGCTCGCACAAAAGCGTGAGCGGGCTGCCGTCCTCGGAAACGAGCGTGACGGCCACAAGATAATCCGTGTCCGCCGCGGCGATCACCTTCTGCTCGTCGGGCAGCTCGACGGTATGCCAGCCCCAGTTTTTCAGCGGGACGGTGAAATCCGTCAGCGGGAATACGCCGGCGGGCACCGGGGTCTGCGATCCGGGCGCGCAGGGATAGATGCGCACGCGCGCGGTCAGATCCTCATTGCCGGTAAAGACGCCGACCGCGGCGAGCTGCGTCTGCGCGCTGATATGATAGACGTTCGCCTGCGTTGCGCCGCTTTTAACGCCGTCGATCAGGCCGTTGAAGCGCGTGCCGGTGTAGGTGCAGTTGTTCTCATAGCGATCCGCCTCGACCACAGAGAAGCCGACCAGCCCGTCGATGCTCAGATCGTCATAGCTGACCCAGAAGTAGCCGTCGTCCCCTTCCTGCGTGCCCCAGGAATTCTTGACCAGCCACGCGCCGTCGCGGTAGGGCCGCGGCGAGAACTGCTTGCGGCTGAAGCTGTCGTCCCAGCCGACGATCGTGACGGCGTGATTCGAGAAGGCCGGCACATCGCAGTAAAAGCAGTTGCCCGTCAGATACGCCGCGTCCGCGCAGAAGGAGAGCAAAACGCCGCCGTGCGCGAGCACCCATTCCTTCGCCGCCTCGTCCCCGGGCAGCATCACGGCGTCGTCCAGCACATAGCCGCTGTCCGCAAGAAAGCGGTCGGTGATGTAATCCGCGCGTTCGTTGACAATGCCGGTCCAGGAGGAGAGCGTGCAGGCGGGCATGAGCCAGTTGCCGCCGCCGCTGAAGCCCTCCATGATCGCGCTCCATGACGCGACGCCCTGCAGATACGCAGCGTCCGTCGCCTTGAAATAGAGCTCGAGCATGCCGTCGCGCACCATATGGGGGATCTCCCCCTCCTGCGTGTCATGCAGCGCGTTGATTTCGATCGCATTCTCCGCCCGGTCGTCGTAATAGACCGTCTTGCCGCCTTCCCGGCGAATCTCGCCGATCGGCAGCGCGGTCTGCGCGTCGATGACCAGCGACACGATATGATCGCGCACCTGCACCGACCAGGTCTCCAGCGTCAGAAGTTCGTATTCTCTGCACATCCCGTGCGGCCGGTCCTCGATATGGGCGAACAGCTTCCCGTCAAACACAAAGACGGAGAAGGTCACATCCGCAACGGCGCCGACTGCGCTGCGCGTATGCGCCGCGTCCTCGTAATAAACGGTATCCTCCCCGTCGACGCCGATCGCGCAGAGCGTCTGCGTGCCGGTCGGGAGCAGCACGCCGATCTCCGAAAAGGTGATCCCGTCCTCCTCGCGGTCGTCGCCCCAGAAAAGCGCGTAATCCGGCCGGTAATAGTAATCGCCCAGGCCGTCGTCCTGCGCGCCGTTGACGTAATAGCAAAGATGGTCCTCGCTGAAATCCGTGGCAGCCGGATCGGCGCCGTGGTTTTTGATCGCGTCCGATTCCAGGCAGCTCATGGCGGCATAGGCCCAGCAGTTGCCGTAGGGCTGCTTCTTCACGGGCGTGACGACGCCGTCCCTGCGCGCGTCATACTGTTTGGGCAGCGCGGCGTTCGCGGCCTTTCCGCCGCCCTCATTTTGCGCGCCGGTCTGCGGCCGCGCGCCGAAGCCGTCCGGCCGGTAGCCGTAGCCTTCCGCTATGTCAAACCGCGCGGCGACCGTGCGCCGCGGGGCGGTCGGTTCCTTCTGCCGGGCCGCCGCGCCGGAGAGGCTGCAGCAGCCGGCGGCCAGCAGGATGCAAAGCAGGAGCGCTGCCGCGCGTTTCATCCATTGCATGTTGCGTTCCTCCGCGTTCTGTGATTTGCGGCACGCGCCGCCGTGGGTCTGTTCTATTTGATCGGATCCGCGCCGGAAGGCCCGTCCGCGGCCGACGTCGTTTCGCCGGCTGTCGCGGCATCCTCCCGCGCGGGCAGCTGCGCGCGGATCGCCTGTGCGAGCGCATCGGCATAGTCCGCGAGATGCGCGTCAAACAGGGCGTTGTCCTCGTCGCTTGTAATGAAGCCCAGCTCCACCAGGCAGCTCGGCATGCGGGTGTGTTTGTTGACGTAATAATCGCCGATCCCCTGCGCGTAGCCGGTTTTCACGCCCCGGTTTTTCGAGATGCCGGCGGCGTCCAGCCCGTCCATGATCGCCTGCGCGAGCGCGCGGCTGTCCGGGTCGTTCTCACTGCCGATCCAGATCTCCACGCCCTTTGCGCCCTCCGCGCTGTTGCGGTGCAGCGAAACAAAGAGCGCGGCGTGCCTGCGGTTGGCCAGGCTGCAGCGTTTTTTGAGCGAAACGAACCTGTCGTCCTCCCGGGTCAGACGCACGTTGACGCCCTGATGCTTGAGCAGCTCGGCCGTCGCAAGCGCGAGCGCCAGATTGTCGTCCTTCTCCAGCCGGTCGCCGTTGGCCGCGCCGGCGTCATGGTCGCCGTGGCCGGGATCGAGCACGACGTCCACGCGTTCGTCGCTTTTCCAGATGATGAACGCGCCGCCGAGCACCATGACCGCGGCCAGCGCGATCAGCAGCCAGCGTTTCCAGTTCCGCACGCGACCGCCCCCTTCCGTTTTCATTCTTACAATCGATTCAGTTGCAATATGCCGGATTCCTCAGCAAAAACGGCGGAGCGCTGCAGCCCCGCCGTCGGATTCGGAATTCAAAGCGTATCGATATACCGGCAGGCGGCCAGCGCGGCCACGGAGCCGTCCGCGGCGGCGGTCGTGATCTGCCGGATCTGCTTTTTGCGGCAATCGCCGGCGGTGAACACGCCCGGCGTCTTCGTCAGGCAGCGCTCGTCCGCGTCGACATAGCCCCAGGCGTCCAGCCCCGCGATGTCGGCAAAGGCCTCGTTGTGCGGGATCAGGCCGATCGCGACAAACAGACCGTCCACGGCCAGGAACGACTCCTGCCCGTCCGCTTCGCGGTGCAGCGTCAGCCCGTTGAGCGCGGTTTCGCCGTGCAGCGCGGTGATGACGGTGCCGAAGATCATTTCGACGTTTTCCATCGCGCGCAGACCCTCCACGAGCTTGGCCTCGCCGGTCATTTCGTCCAGATTCTGGATGATGTAGACCTGCTTGCAAACCTTCGCCAGGAGCGTCGCCTCCTGCAGCGCCGAATTGCCACCGCCGAGCACGGCGACGGTGCGGTCCTTGAAGAAAGCGCCGTCGCAGACCGCGCAGTAGGACACGCCGCTGCCGGTCAGGGCTTCCTCGTTGGGCAGGCCCACCTGCCGGTGCTTGACGCCGGTGGCGATGATGACGGCGCGGCCCTCGTGGCGGCCCTCCTCGGTGATCACGGTTTTGGTCGCGCCGTGATCCTCGATGCCGGTCACGGTCTCCATTTCCAGATCCGCGCCCTGCGCGATCACCTGCTCGACCAGCTTGTCGGCGAATTCGTTGCCGCTCATTTGCAGAAAGCCGGGGTAATTCTCGATCTGCGGCGAGAAGGTCACCTGCCCGCCGAAGGTGCCCTTTTCGAGCACCAGCACGGATTTTTCCGCGCGCAGCGCATAGAGCGCCGCCGTCAGACCGGCGGGACCTGCGCCGATGATAATGATGTCATGCATGCAAATCGCCCTCTCTCCCAATTCATTTTGCAGGATACGGCTGCCCCGGCGAAACCGAGGCAGCCGCTGAAATCTGTTCGATTGACCGGTTCAGCTCAGCGCGGCCGGATCCACTGCGTCGAAGTGATCGATGAAGCGGCTGATCGCGGCGACGCCCGCATACTTGCCGACGTCCTCGCCGTCAATGACGACGAGCGTGGGCGCCTGCATCACGCCCAGGCGCATGCAGAGATCCTCGTTTTCATACGCGTCGAGCGCGGTGACGGGGATGCCCTTCTTGCCGAGCTTGGCCAGCGCGATCTTGCAGTTCGGACAGGTCGCGGTCTTGAAGAGATAGATGCCGTTCGCAAGCGCCGGCGTCTCCTCCTCGGGTACCGCGGGGCGGCCGGCGTTCTCCGGCTCGGGGCGCTCCGCTTCGCGGTCGCAGGGGCCGCAGTCGATCTCTTCGCGCTTGTGCAGCTGCGAATGCTCGATGTCATAGACCTTGCGGTCCTTGTATTCCTGCGTCTTGCCGTCGTTCCAGTTCTTCACCGGGCGGTAATAGCCGGTGATGCGGCTGTAGACCTCGGTCTCCTCGCCGCACTCGGGGCAGGTGAATTCCTCACCGACGAGATAGCCGTGGTTGCGGCAGACGGAATAGGTCGGCGACAGCGTGTAATACGGCAGGCGGTAGTTCTCGGCGATCTTGCGCACGAGGTTCGCGGCGGATTTCCAATCCGGCATTTTCTCGCCGAGGAAGGCGTGGAACACGGTGCCGGAGGTGTAGAGCGTCTGCAGCTCATCCTGGATATCCAGCGCGGAGAAAACGTCGTCCGTATAGCCCACGGGCAGGTGGGAGCTGTTGGTGTAATACGGCGTTTCGGCGGACGCGGTCTTGATGCCGGGGTAGCGCTTGACGTCGTGCTTGGCCAGGCGGT
>JAFZNN010000201.1 GCA_017550895.1 Clostridia bacterium | reverse complement strand
TTTCACAGCTGTTCTTCTCTCCACCGAAAAAGAAAATGCAGGTGAGTTTACCTGCGATGATGAGAGATTTAACCGTCTTTACAAGAATATACGCTACTCACAGCGCAATAATATGCTTTCAATTCCGACCGATTGTCCAACGCGTGAAAAAGCGGGCTGGACAGGCGATATTCTGATTTACGCCGAGACAGCTCTGCTCAATGAAGAGATGACTCCGTTTCTCTCAAGCTGGCTTTCCGGTGCGGCTGCCGATCAGCGAAACAGCGGAGCAATTCCTCTCGTTTCACCTTTGACAAAGCTTTATAATATGGTCGCAATGCAGCGTATGAGTGAGTTCGGTGATACCGAAATAACGGGAATCGCCGGCTGGAGCGATGCAATCATTTGGGTGCCTTATACGATGTATTCAGTCACGGGCAACAAAAAGATTTTGAGAGACTGTTTTCCGGCAATGCAAAGATGGTGTGAATATATAATTAAAACCGCTAACGAAAAACGCGGCTCAGATCTTCCGGAAGAAATCGACAAATACTTGTGGAACACCGGCTTTCACTTCGGAGAATGGCTTGTGCCCGGCAGGCCGCAGGAAGGCTTTGAGGTCTGTAAGGAGAGCGCCTGCTATGTCGCTCCGTTTTTCGGTTATTACTCAATAAAACTGATGTCTGACATTTGCCGCATTTTAGGTAAAGACGGCACACATTATAAAGAGCTCTGCGGAAAAATGAAACAGGCAATTATCAAAGGCATTATTGAAAAATCCGCTCTGCCCGATTATCTTATGGGCGCGTATGTTCTCGCTTTTGCGTTTGATCTTGTTCCCGAAGAATATGCGGCAGACTATAAAAACCGCCTTGTAAACCTTATTGAAAAAAACGGCAGAACACTCGGAACCGGTTTTCTTGCGACTCCGTTTTTACTGGCCGTTCTGAACAAACTCGGAAAATCAGATCTTGCAAAGGATATTCTTTTCAATGAAAAACAGCCTTCATGGTTATATGAAATCAGACATGGCGCAACCGCAATCTGGGAAAGCTGGATGGCGATGGACAAAGAAGGCAACCCGTCAAAAGTCAGTTTTGACCACTACGCTTTCGGCTGTGTTGACAGCTATATTTTTCATACCATCTGCGGAATAGCCGGCGACGCGGGCTACAGAAACATTATCATAGCTCCGTTGAAAGACTCGGGCTTTGATTCTTTTCGCCGCAGTTTTATCTGCGAAGCCGGTGAAATCATCGTTGACTGTAAAGGAGAAAAACTCTCCGTTACAATTCCCTGCAATACAAAGGCAACCGTAATCTGGAACGGAAAAACGGCAGAAATCGGCAGCGGTTCTTATAATTTTGAATGAGGTGAAACTTATGAAAAAGTTGATTTGTCTGATGATTGCAGGCTTTGTTTTTCTCATTACTCTTGCGTCCTGCGATCAAAAGCCCGAAACTGAGCCCTCAACAACCGAAACGCAGGTAAGCGAAACACAGCAGATTATTGAAAGCACATCCGAAAATAATACGGAAGAAAAATCCGAACCGGTTAATACCGAAACAGTTCCGGAGGAATCCGAAACTCAGGCAGAGAGCGCGGATCCTTATGAGTTTTTCAACAAAGCTGTTTCGTTAAGCACGGCAAAATCACTGACTTATAGCAGAATTGCCGGTCCCGCCGTTTTCACTCCCGATGTTCTCAATTCGTTTTTTGAGGATTCCGATATTCAGAAGCAGACCGCAAAGGGAGTGTCAGGCACGCCTGCGCTTGCGGAAATATCAAAACAGGATTGTTCGGGTGAAAAACTCACCGACAACGGCGATACCGTAACCGTAGTTTTCAATCTGAAAACAGCAAAAATTCCTGCTGCCTCAAAGCCTGCGCAGAAAGGATATCTGTTCTTTATGGATTCGGATGAGGTGTTGAAATCCGTTCATATTGTCAATCCGGACCTCGTTTATGAAAAAAACGGTGAAATCACGCTGTCGGGCGGCGAGGTAACCGCGGTGATTGACAAAGAAACGGGTAAGTTCAGGTCTTTGACGATAAAGCTTCACGAATCATATTATGATGAGGTTTCGAAAAGCTTTATTGATGCCAAGTTCAATTCAGCACCGGGCTTCATTAAAAACGCAATCAAAACATATGTTGAAGAAGGTGTTTATAGCACATTTGATTATGATATTGCTGCAGAATACACATTTTGATATATATTTACTTTTTGTACATAATAGAGTATATTTTTAAATAATATGCCAAAAAGGAGCAGGGCTTTATGCAGATTCTTCTTATTATTCAATACCAAGATGTAAATATCAGTTTTTAATATGTGGGAAAATATGTATAATTCATTTCATCCCGGTCAAATTTGGCTTGACACCGAAGGCAAACCGATTCAGGCACACGGCGGCTCGATTATGAGTCTTTACGGCACATATTACTGGTATGGCGAAAACAAAGAAAAAACAACCGGCGAAACGCCTGTATGGCACTGGGGCGTGCGCTGTTACTCTTCAACCGATTTATATAACTGGTCAGACCGAGGCATTATTATTCCGCCCGAGCCTGAAAATCCAAACTCGACATTGCATCCTTATTCGAAAATGGATAGACCTCATATACTGTTTAATAAAAAAACGGGTAAATTTGTCTGTTGGCTGAAAATCATGGATGACGCAAACAAAACTCAGTCTATGACAATTTTGACAGCCGATTACATTCTCGGACCATACAAAAAAATCAAAGAACGGTTTCAGCCTCTCGGTATGGATTCTGGCGATTTTGATCTGGCAACAGATGAGAACGGCAAGGCGTATATCTATTTTGAAAAAGTCCACAGCGAAATAATATGCGCCGAACTGAGTAATGATTACACAGATGTTACGGGGCAATACTCCGTCCATTTTCCGCGTCCGTTTCCGCCTTATGTCCGCGAAGCACCAGCTCATTTTTCACGGGACGGGAAACACTATTTACTGACATCGGGCACAACGGCGTATTTACCGAATCCGTCGGAAATTGCTGTCGGCGATACTGTAAACGGGCCGTTTACAGTTCTCGGCAATCCGCACCCGAACGATGAAACGAACACTTCTTTTCACTCACAGATTTCCTGCGTATTCAAAGTTAAAGAAAAAGAAAATTTATATATTGCCATGGCAGACCGATGGCTGCCCGGATATATGAATCTTGATTATAACGAGTATAAAAAACTGTTTGAAAAATTCTTCAACCCGGATTTCAAAGGCGAAATAAACTTTAATTCCATCCCTAAACCAAAGCCCGGCAATGTCGGAGAAAATACATCAGTCGCCCGATATGTCTGGCTGCCGATTTCTTTTGAAAATGACTATCCGCAAATTCATTGGATGGATGAGTGGAAAATATAAAATTGTCGGCAATCGAAAATGATACAAAATGAAACAGCCGGCAATTCCGATTGAAATCCAAAAAAGTGATTTTGAGGATTTCAATCTCCGGGGGTAATCCAAAAGGGGAACGGAAAAGGCAAAAATGCGAAAACGGGAGTTTGAGGATATTTGCCATTCCCCTTTGGCACACCGACTTTGCGCTATGCAAAGTCTAGTGTGTTAGACTTTTGCACGGAAAAGGAAAAATCGGCCGCTGAATTTGTATATACAAGCGGATGATTGTTCCCGGATACCATTACAAAGGTATGAGAATGTATCCGCATCATAATCTGTATCATATTGTTTCAGATTATGATGAAAACATAAATGCAAAAGTCGTAACACACCTACCTTCCGCAGAAGGAAAACAATTATTCAAGGCGTCAACGCAGTCATCGACACGTTCCGCGCGCGCATCAATTCGCAGGAGCAAAAACCGACTGTGTGTTTTGACACCTTCGACGGCGTTCCGAGCGACGGCTCCGCGACAGTCCCGGACGCCAAGCAGTGCCTGCGTTCTTTCCGGGAGGGTGAGAAGGCGTTTGTGTTTATTCTGATCGAACTCAACGAGGACGAGAAGATCCGGGACATCGTGTTTGTCAACACTCCGCAGTCTGCAGAAAACACATAATCGTTGATCAATAATCTTCTCGCAAAAAACAATCTTCCGCCTAAAAGAGTTACAAAATCGTCCCTCTTTCGCCAGAGGGACGATTTTTTGCGTGCGCATCCTTGCTTTTTTCGTTCCCGCCTGTTATAATGCGCTTGCTAAAATGTGCGGATGATCCGGACGGAAAGGGGTGATCGGATGGAAGTGAAGGTGACGGTGCAGGATCTGCGGGAAGAACCGGCGCAGAAAAATCGCGCGGTGATTTATGCGCGTTACAGCTCCGACCGGCAGAAAGAAGCCAGCATCGAGCAGCAGACCCGCGAATGCATGGATTATGTCAACCGCATGGGCTATGAGCTGATTAAGATCTATGCCGACAGCGCAAAATCCGCCTCCAAGGATCTCGGCAAGCGCAGCGAGTTCCTGAAGCTCATCGAGGATTCCGCAGGCGGCGACTTCGACGTCGTGGTCGCCTACGCGCTGGATCGCATCAGCCGCGAGGAGCACGGCGGATTCTACGAATATGAAAAGACGCTGCAGCAGAACGGCGTACGGATCGAATACGCCACACAGGTGTTCAATGAAGAATACGGCGGCGGCATCTCCAAGGCGGTTCACGTAGAAATGGCGTCTGAATATGTGGTGCATCTGCGCAAAAACGTCGTGCGCGGCATGCGCGACAACGCCATGCACGGCGGCTACAACGGCGGTAAGTCCCTGCCCGTCGGCATTCGTGTGTATGAAGACGGCAAGCGCAAATACTTTGCGCCGGACGAAAACGTTCGCCCATATATTTTGGCTGCGTTTGAACAATATGTCGCAGGCGCGACGACGCGCGAAATCTGCGATGAACTGAACGAACACGGGGTGCGCACTTCTGCAGGCAAACCGCTGACGACGAACTCCGTCAACCGTATGCTGGCAAATCCCATTTACAAAGGCACGAAAGTCACGGTGTTCGACAACAAGGTCGAGCACAAAATCTACACTGCCGAAAACGCCTGCGAAGCCATCGTCTCAGAGGATCTCTGGGATCGCGTGCAGGCCGAGCGCGTGAAGCGGCTGCATCTCGGCGCAACCGAACGCACCCGTGCCACCTACGAGCTGCAGGGCAAGCTGTTCTGCGGCGTCTGCGGCACAAGGATGATTGCCGATCAGGGCAAGGGACGCAACGGCACGGTGCATCGCTACTATGCCTGCCAGAGCAAAAAGAGCCGCCGCAAAGGCGACCCGGCTCGCTGCGTTAAGCAGAACGTGCCGAAAGAAGCCGTTGAAGCGGCGGTGCTGGAAATCATATCCGATTTTATTTGGGACGACGAATTGATCCAGGCCTATATCGAAGCGGCGGAAACGGCGGACAAAACCGTAACCGTCAATCCGCGTGTGGCAGAGCTGGAAAAGCTGCTGCGCAATCACAAGGAACGCAAGGCGCGGGCAGACGACGCCTATCTCGACACCGGTGACGCCGACTGGCTCGCGCGCAGCAAAGAAGAAAAAGCTGTAATCCAGAAGTATGAAAATGAGCTGAAAGCGATCAACAGTCTGACTGCCCGCAGCAAGAACGCACAGGATTTTGCGGAAGAGATCCGGCAGCTGCGCGATCTCTGGCTTGAGCTGCAGGCCACGCCGGAGGGGCGCCGCCGCATCGTTCAGCTCTTCGTGGAACGGATCGAGGTCTCCGACCCGATGCCGGATGATCCCGGGAAATACAAGCTGAAACTCACGATCAAAACCGACCCGGACGTGAACGACTTCACGCTTCTCGAAACATCCGTTGATCTGCCTGTTCGAGATCGGGGTGATAACGTCCACCAGGAAAAAAGCACTGCGAAAGCAGTGCTTTTTTCAATGATGTGTTCCGCTGCGCGGAACATGATGTGTCCTTCGGACATGATGTATGCTTCGCAAATGATGTGCGCTTCGCGCATGAAGCGGAACACATCGCATCATTGCGAGCGAAGCGAGCAACATCATTTCGGAGCGAAGCGGAGATACATCATCAGGCGCTTTGCGCCGACAACATTAGAAACAGCAGTCACCCGTCAGGGCGGCTGCTGTTTTTTTGCGGAGAAGGGATTCGAAGGAGAGGCAGTACAGAGCAACAGTCCGGTGGACTGTTGCGACCGCCGACGGAAATCCCCCTCGCAAACATCGGCGCGCTGCTCGCTTGGAGCGCTTCGCATCGCTTGTGTTTGCTCACCTCATCGCCTCGCTGCATCCGCCACCGGCGGTGCTTCGGCGATTCGCCCGCAGGCGCGCGAATCGAATCCCTTCAGGTCCACCAGAAAAAAAGCACTGCGAAAGCAGTGCTTTTTTCAATGATGTGTTCCGCTGCGCGGAACATGATGTGTCCTTCGGACATGATGTATGCTTCGCAAATGATGTGCGCTGCGCGCATGATGTGTGCCTGCGGCACATGAAGCGGAACGCATCGCATCATTGCAACCAGCGGAAGCAACATCACTTGCGCCATCGGCGCTTACATCGTTCCCAACGAAATCCGCACTGCGTGCGGGTGACGGACGGATTGTGTTTGCCGGCCTTCAATTCCCGGTTGAACCTGCGTGCGATTCATGCTATAATGAAAAAGCGAATCGGGGGTATCAGATCGGTTTGTGTTTTGAGGTGGAATTTAATGAAAAGATCCGGCAGAATCGGCAAAATCCGCTGTCTTGTGACTTTGTTTTCCGTTGTGTTGATTTTGACGCCGGCGTGCGGCGTGCGCGCGTGCGCGGCGAAAAGCGGGGACGTCAAAGCGGAAATGCAGGCGCTTTACGGTGAAAACCGAATGATTGATGGCAGCTATGACGCGGCGTCGGCTGTCCGGTGCAGCAACGGCACCTTCGTCGGGCGTCGGGAGGGCGACGTGCGCGCTTTTAAAGGCATTCCCTATGCCGAGGCGCCGACCGGCGCGCTGCGATGGAAGCCGCCCGTGGATGCAAAGGACGGCGACACGGTGCGTGAAGCTTATTACTTCGGCCCCAGCCCGATCCAGACCGAATGGCCGTCCGAGGTCGGCTCCTATTATCCGCAGAGCGAGGACTGCCTGACGCTGAATATCTGGACAAACTGCGCCGAAAGCACTGCCGGCAAGAGCGTTCTGGTGTTTTTCCACGGCGGCTCTTACGGCTGGGGCGCGACGTCTGACCCGATTTATGACGGCCGCAATCTGACCGAGAAATACAGCGATCTCATTCTTGTGAGCGTCGAATACCGCCTGGGCATTTTCGGCTTCGTTGATTTTTCCTCCGTTCCCGGCGGCGCGGATTATGCCGAGAGCGGCAATCTCGGCCTGCTCGATCAGGTCTGCGCGCTGCGCTGGATCCGGAAGAACATCGCCGCGTTCGGCGGCGACCCCGACAATGTGACCATCTTCGGCGAATCGGCCGGCGCGGGCAGCGTTTCCCTGCTTCCGCTGATGGAAGGCACGGCGGGCCTGTTTCGCCGCGTGATCGCCGAAAGCGGATCCGTTGCCCTGACCTACAGCCGGGCGGAATGTCAGAATCTCACCCGGCGGCTGCTGGACGCCACCGGCTGCAAAAG
This sequence comes from Clostridia bacterium, assembly GCA_017550895.1. Taxonomy (GTDB): domain Bacteria; phylum Bacillota; class Clostridia; order Oscillospirales; family Acutalibacteraceae; genus CAG-177. Next base: position 5,896 of record JAFZNN010000201.1, on the reverse strand, counting down.
CATGGACGAACTGACCGCGCTCTCCGAAGACACGCTGAAGGAAATCAACGCTTCACTGAATGATTACAACAACTTCCCCGAGCGCGACGGCGTCGTGCTCCCCGAGGATCTGTATGCCGCTTATGAAACCGGCGCCTGCGGAAAGTTCGAGATGCTGATCGGCACAAACGCCGATGAAGTCCGTTACTGGATCAACGAAATGGGCTACTATGTGCCCGGCGTCAGCGGCGCGCTGCTTTTCAAGGCCTGCCTCCCGATCATGTTTGAAAACAACCTGCAGGCGCTTGACAGGGACGAAAAGGTCGCCGTGGATGCGTTTCTGGCGCTGCAAAGCGGCGGGAAAACCCGAAAGCTTACGGAATTCTATAACGAGCTCCTGTTCCGCGTTCCCGCGATGAAGCAGGCGGCGCTCCTTGCCGGGAACGGAAATCGCGTTTATACTTATTACTGGACCTATCCCTGCGCGGACAAAACCATCGGCGCCTGCCATGCGGTCGAGCTTTCCTATGTATTCAACAACCCGCAGGTCACGATCTACACCGGCGGCAACTATAACGAGCAGCTTGCCGAGGCCGTGCAGAATCTGTGGGTGAACTTTGCGAGGACCGGCAATCCGGATACGCAAGCCATCCGCTGGGCGCCCTATTCCGCCGACCGCCGCTCAACGCTGATCCTCGGCGACGAAATCCGCGTCGAAAACGATCTGAAGGCGGCGCAGCGCAGCCTGATCGAGCCGCTTCTCGGTCATTATTTCAACGGCTGTTACGCGCAGCTGTCCATGAACGTGCCGCAGGTTTACTTCCTTTGCGCGCTCCTGCTCGCCCCGATCCTCGCGGCAGCGGGCTGCTGCCTTCTGATCCGCAGACGGCGGAAAAAGAAAAGGAAAACCGCGGCCGGCCAACCGCTTCCGCCCGCCGAATAGAACAATCCCGCGGGTTTTTTCCGCAAGCGCTTGATTCTTCCGCAGATCTGTGCTATACTTTTTGTTGGTTAGCAAAAACTAACCTCGAGACGGCGTGCGGCGTCCTTCCACGGACTTCTCGCCGGATCGATTCTGAATCCCATTCATTGAAAAGGAGTGTTTCGTCATGCTGAAAAAATGTGTTTCCATCCTGATGTGCGTTGTGCTGATTATCTCCTGCGCGGCCGTGTCCGCCTTTGCAAAGACGAGCGAGGAAGCGGATACCCATCTGCAATACGGCAACGACGGCAAATTCCGCATCATGCAGATTTCCGATATTCAGGATTATTTCCCGCTGAAAACCATTACGAAGCGTGTGCTGAATCAGGCGCTGGACACCTATCCCGTGGATCTGATCGTGCTCACCGGCGACAACATCGCGAGCTCCACCCGGGTCAAGCCCTACGCCGCGCTTGCCATCAACGAATTCATGTCCATCTTTGAGAGCCGCGGCATCCCCGTCGCGATGGTCTTCGGCAACCATGACGATGAAAACACGACGGCGACCAAGGCCTATCAGATGTCCGTCTATGAAAAATACAGCTGCTTCATCGGCTGCGCGGGCGAGGACTTCGGCGAATCCAACCTCGGCACCTACTATGTCCCGATCTATTCCTCGACCGATAAAAACGTGATGGTCAGCAACCTCTGGATGATCGACTCCGGCAACTATAACAACGAGAACGATCTGGGCGGCTACGGCTGCGTGACGAAGAAGCAGATCGACTGGTACAAATCGACCTCCGAAAAGCTCGAGCGCGAAAACGGCAAAAAAAACCCGTCGCTGATGTTCCAGCACATTGTCGTGCCCGAAATCTGGGATGCGCTCGTGTCGCATGACACGCAGGTTGAAGGCAGCGTCGAGCACGGCGGCAAATATTATACCCTGCCCGAAGGCGCGAAGGGCACGCTCGGCGAAACGCCCTGCCCGCCGAACTACACAAACGGGCAGTTTGACGCGGCGGTCGAGCGCGGCGACGTGATGGCGATGTTCTTCGGCCACGACCATGTGAATTCCTATGAAATCAGCTATCGCGGCATCGATCTCGTCAACACCACCGGCGTCGGTTTCCGCTCCTACAACAGCATCGAGGAAGGCGTCCGGCTCATCACCCTCGACGAATCCGCGCCGGATACCTATGAGACCGAGACCGTCACTTATTTTGATCTGTTTGACCGGGACGATGAAGTGGCCTACAACCTGTTCATGTCCGAATCCCGCACCGTGGAGGATTCCGCGCACTTCGGCTATTTTCTGCGCTTCCTGCTTGCGAGCATCAAAGCGCTCCTTTCGTTCTGATCCGCTAAAAAGAACAACAAATCCGAACACCCGCCGCAGACGATGGTTCTCCCCTCGCCTGCGGCGTCTGTTTTTCGGCGGAATGCCGCGGCCGGGCAGCCGTTTTTTTGACCGCGCGGGCTCCGTCGATTTGCTGTTGAAGCCGTTCGCGTTTCATGCTATAATAATACAAATCCGGAAAAACCCATCGGCGGAAACCGCTGCTGCGGCAGCAAGGAGATGCTTATGAAAAAAACCGTTTCGGTCATCGGCCTTGGCAACAGAGGCACGGAATACATGGGATTCCTGAAGGCGTTTCATTCGTCCAGGGTGGCGATCTGCGCCCTGTGCGATCTGCGGCAGCAGGCGCTTGACGATATCGCGCCGAAATACGCTGTGCCGAAAGCGCGGCAGTTCCTCTGCGCCGAAGACTTTTTCGCGCAGGGCGTTCTCTCCGACGCGCTGATCATCACGACGCAGGACGCCAGCCATTATGAAATCACAAAACAGGCGCTCCTGACCGGCTACAAGCTGATCCTGCTTGAAAAGCCGATCAGCGGCGTGCGGCAGGAGTATCTCGAGCTGCGCGACCTCGCCCGCGAAAACGGCGCGCTGCTCATCATCTGCCATGTGCTGCGCTATTCCAATTATTACAGCAAAATCAAGCAGATCATCTCGAGCGGGCAGATCGGCGATCTCGTTTCCATCAACCACACGGAAAACGTCGGCTATTTTCATTTTGCCCACAGCTTCGTGCGGGGCAACTGGCGGGATGAACGCACCTCCATGCCGTCCATCCTGGCAAAATGCTGCCACGATATCGATCTGATCGCCTGGTTCATGGATGCGCCGTGCGAGAGCGTCAGCTCCGTCGGCTCGCTGCGTTATTTCTGCAAAGAACATGCGCCCGACGGCGCAGCGCCGACCTGCATGGGCGGCTGCAAGGCAAAAAAGAGCTGCCCCTACGACGCAGAGCAGCTGTACATCAAAGATCCGTTTTACAAGGCCAAATTCATCAAGTATATGCGCCGCACGCTCACGGGGAAAACGCGCAGCCGGAAACGCGACGTCGAAGCGGCGCTGCGGACCGGCGATTACGGAAAATGCGTCTTTCTGAATGACAACAACGTGTGCGACAACCAGTTTGTCACCATGACGTTTCGCAACGGCGCCTCGGCCGTGCTGCAGATGAACGGTTTCTCCGACAAAATGTTTCGGGAATGTCATATCGTCGGCACAAAAGGCGAGCTTGTCGGCTACGGAAACAAGCTGACGCTGCACATCTTCGGCGGCAAATCCGAAAGGATCCGCACCGGCTTCATTCCGAGCGGGCATGTGGAGGGCGATCTCCGGCTCATCGCCGGCTTTGTGCGGCTGCTGTGCGGCGAAACGACGGATCTGACCGACGTGACCACGATCGACGCGACTGTGATCAGCCACGACATCGCACTGGCCGCAGAGGAATCCAGAAAACGCGGCGGCGCGCCGGTCGCGCTTCCCGACTGATAAAAAAACCGCCGGACAGGCGGTTTTTTTCATGCTCTGCCGCGCCGCGGTCCGGTCATTCCCATTCCACGGTGGCGGGAGGCTTGGATGTGACGTCATAGACCACGCGGGTGACGCCGGGCACCTCGTTGGTGATGCGGCTGCTCGCGCGTTCGAGCGCTTCATACGGCAGGCGCGTCCAGGCGGCGGTCATGAAATCATCGGTCGTCACCGCGCGCAGCACAACCGTGCGCCCGTAGGTGCGCGCGTCGCCCATCACGCCGACGCTGCGCAGATCCGTGAGCACGGCGAAATACTGATCCGGCAGCTGCGACGGGCAGGCGGCTTCGAGCTCCGCGCGATAAATCGCGTCCGCTTCGCGCAGGATCTCCGCCTTCTCCGCCGTAACTTCGCCGATGATGCGCACGCCGAGGCCCGGCCCGGGGAACGGCTGGCGCTGTACGATCGCCGCAGGCAGACCAAGCTGCCGGCCGATCTCGCGCACTTCGTCTTTGAACAAATCGCGCAGGGGCTCGACGATCTCGGAAAACGCCATGTTCTCCGGCAGACCGCCGACGTTGTGATGGCTTTTGATCACGGCGGCGTCGCCCTTGCCGCTTTCGATCACGTCGGGATAGATCGTGCCCTGCGCAAGCGCGTCGATCCGGCCGAGCTTCTTTGCTTCCTCCTCGAACACGCGGATGAAGGTTTCGCCGATGATCCGGCGTTTTTCTTCCGGCGCGGTCACGCCGGCAAGCTTTGCAAAAAAGCGGTCCTGCGCGTTCACGCGGATCAGGCGGATGCCGAACTGCCCGCCGAAGGTGCGCTCCACGAGGTCGCCCTCGCCCTTGCGCAGCAGGCCGTGATCGACAAAGACGCAGGTCAGCCGGTCGCCGATCGCTTTTTGCAGCAGCACGGCGCAGACCGCGGAATCCACGCCGCCCGAGAGCGCGAGCAGCACGCGCTTGCCCGCAAGCGTGCGGCGGCAGCGTTCCACCGCGGCTGCAGCGGCGTCTTCCATGCGCCAGTCCGCCGCGCACCCGCAGATGCCGAAGAGGAAATTCTGCAGCAGCCGGTCGCCGTATTCCGTGTGCGCGACCTCGGGGTGAAACTGCACGCCGTAGAGCCGGCGGCGGTCGTCCGCAAAGGCGGCGCAGGCGCATTTTTCCGTGCGGGCAATCGCAGAAAATCCCGCCGGCAGCGTCTGCACCGCATCCCTGTGGCTCATCCAGCAGACGCTCTTGGCGGGGATCCCCGCAAATAAAGCATGCCCGTGCGCGCGGACGGTCGTTTTTCCGTATTCGCTGCCGCTTTCCGACGGCGCGACCGTGCCGCCCGCTAGAAACGCGAGCAGCTGATGGCCGTAGCAGATGCCGAGGATCGGTATGCCGAGCGCAAGGATCGTCGCGTCGCAGGTCGGCGCATCCGGCGCATAGACGCTGTGGGGGCCGCCGGTAAAGACGATCCCCCGATAGCCGGCCGCCCGGATCTCAGCCGGAGAAACGGCGCGATAGGCCTTGATCTCCGCATAGACGTGTGCGGCGCGAATGCGGCGGGCGATGAGCTGGTCATACTGCCCGCCGAAATCCAGAACGAGAATTTTATCCATGCTGTGCCTCCAGTGCCGCGCCGACAAAGCCCAGAAACAGCGGATGCGGGCGGTTCGGGCGGCTCTTGAACTCCGGATGATACTGCACGCCCACAAAGAACGGACGCTCGGTCAGCTCCACGGTTTCCACGAGCGTACCGTCCGGCGATATGCCGCTGAGCGTCAGCCCCGCAGCTTGCAGCACCTGACGGTAATCATTGTTGAATTCATAGCGGTGGCGGTGGCGCTCGCTGATTTCGGGCGCGCCGTAGCAGCGCGCCATGGTCGTGCCGGGCTGAATCACGCAGGGATAGGCGCCCAGTCGCAGGGTGCCGCCCTTGTCGATGTCGTCGCTCTGCCCGGGCATGAAATCGATGACCTTGTCGGCGCACTGCTCGTCAAATTCGCCGGAATTCGCATGCGGGATGCCGGCGACGTGGCGCGCAATTTCGATCACGGCGATCTGCATGCCCAGACAGATGCCGAAATACGGAACATGATGCTCCCGGGCATACCGGGCTGTCAGCACCATGCCTTCAATACCGCGGCCCCCGAATCCGCCGGGCACAATGATGCCGTCCAC
>JAFZNN010000200.1 GCA_017550895.1 Clostridia bacterium | reverse complement strand
GTTATGTTTCAGACTGTATGGTCAGATGTTCTGCTGCGTGAAATACGCATCCGCGGCCTGACCGTAAATCGTTAGTGCTTTGGTGACGTTGGCAAGCGCGTCGCTGACGGACGGACTTGATTCGCGCGCCTGCGGGCGCTTGGTCGCTCGCGGTCGAAACGCTCCCCCGGAGCGTTTCTCTGTACCGCTCGTCCTTCAAGTCCTCCCATAAGGACTTGAACCTCCGTTCTTGCATTTTCGCTGCGGCGAAAATGCTGCGGTCGGTTCGGCGGCTCTGACTGTCCACCGGACAGTCATTCACTACCGCCTCACCCTCCGGGTTATTCGCCCTTCGGGCTCATAACCTAGGTGCGAGATACAAGTTTTTCCGAATGATAAAGAAATCACCCATCCGAGGATGAGTGATTTCTTTCTGGTTGCGGAGGGAGGACTTGAACCTCCGACCTCCGGGTTATGAGCCCGACGAGCTACCAACTGCTCTACTCCGCGATATCGATTTGTCAGTGCTTTTATATTATACACGGATTTGCTTAATTGTCAAGGGGTTTTTGAACTTTTTTTGTTTCTCATTCACGTCGGCGTGATTTCCGCGCGGGCTGTTCGCAGATCATACAGTCTGACGTAGGAGAGCAAAAAATCATTAATAATAAGAAAAATCCGCCCGTTTGCGGCTGTTCGCTGCGAACGGGCGGCAGTGTTTAATGGAATAAACGATACATCTGGTCCGGCACGTCGGTGATGATGCAGTCTGCGCCGATGTCGCTCAGGCGGCGGATCTCCGCCGGGTCGTCGATGGTCCAGTACTGAACGGCGATGCCGAGGTTGTGGCAATAGCGGATCAGGCGCTCCGTGCCGCAGCGGATGATTTTGAACTGGTTCGCGGGAATCTGCACGGCCTTGAACGGGATCTTGCTGCGATCTTTCTTGAGGTTGAACGCACAGGCGAAATAGAAGAAGATGCCTTCCATCACGCCGATCGAGCGCTGTGTCTGCGGATAGTTGTCAGTCAGATAGCGCGTGATGTCGGAATTGAAGGTCGCAACGATCACGCGATCCTGAATGCCTTTCTCGTTGATCAGCTGGATCAGCGCGTCCGCTGCCTTGCGGCCGGTTTCGCCGCTGTCCTTGATATCGATGCTGTAGAGGTATTCGCCGCTGGCTTCGATCTGATCAATGACTTCCTCCAGCAGGGGAATGCGCAGCCCGGCGGGGATCGCGTCGCCGCGCAGGCCTTTGTAGGGAGTCCGACCATCGTCAGTGACAAAATGCTCGCCGGGATTCAGCGACGAGATTTCATCATACGTCAGATCGCCGGGCAGATTGTTTGTGCGCCCGAAGCGTTCCACCGCGTCGGTCGTGCGGTCCAGCGACGGATCGTGCAGCACGATCAGCTTGCCGTCCTTGGTCATATGCAGATCGAATTCCAGCTCATCCACAAAGAATTCCTGCTGCTTGAGGCAATGGTCGATCGCCATCGGCGTATTCTCCGGCGCGATGCCGGCGCCCGCGCGGTGCGCGCCGATCTGCGCATGCGCGTCGGCAAAGAGCTTGCCCTGGTTCTTCGGGATATTCCGCAGATTTTTCGGGACATGATTCGACACCGCCAGCGCGTAAACGAAAAGCAACAGGATCAGCGCGATCGCAGCGGCAAGAATGCAGAGCAGAATGATCAGAATTCTCATGAAATCACCTCGTCGAGATTTGTTTCAATTGGTGCGCCTGACAGGGCTTGAACCTGCACCCTTGCGGACTGGATCCTAAATCCAGCGTGTCTGCCAATTCCACCACAGGCGCATATACGGCGATCCGTGCGGATCAGCCGTGTTTATCTTATCATTTCCTGCCTGAAAAGTCAATCATCAATCAGCGCTTCATAGAGCCGGTCGCGGCAATGGGAATCGTGATGCAGGAAAAAGCCGTCCATGCGCGAACGGTAAGGCTCGTCGGGGATAAAATCATTTTCCGCCGCGTGCGCAACGGCGGCGAGCAGTTCCTCGGCGTCCTTTGCAAACGGGCCGAAGCCTTCCTCCAGCGGCAGATCCAGCTTGCGGTAGTTGTGCGATACGCCGGCGAGGAATTTGTCGTAATCCGGCACGAAATACACCACCGGGCAGCCGAGATACACGGAGTCGAAAACGATCGAGGAATAGTCCGTGATCATCAGCCGGTATTCCTCCTGCTTTGTACTGGAATCGCCGATGTGCACGCGGTCGCCGGCAATCTTAAACAGATGATTGTAGCACTGAAAAATCGGATGATTCTTGAAATCCAGATATAAGTCATACTGTTCCAGAAGCGTGTTCAGCGCGGGCGAATTCAGAAACGCGGAGACCTCGCGGTAAAAATCGGAGGCCAGGAACAGCTCCGGCTTTTCCTCGCGCTGCTGATTGATCAGCCCGCCGATCAGATTGCTGCGCCAGGAAGGGGAGAAGAGGATGCGGTTTTTCTTTTGGCCGTCCGGCTGCATCGCGTCATAGCGCGGCATGCCGGAGGGAATCAGCTCTTCGGGTGCATAGCCGTAATTGTGCACGAAATTCTCCTGCTCAAATCTGCTTGAAACGACCACGCGATCGATCATGCCGAATTCCTTGCCGTACATTTTCAGCAGATTTGCGTGCAGCACGCCGTGCTGCAGATACACCAGCTCATAGCCCGCGAGATCGCGATACCATCGCATGGCGCCGCTGAACGGGCAGAAGTTGGAAAGATTGGAAAAGGAGGTGATGATCTTTTCGCAGGCGAAGTAAAGATATTTGTGCCGCGCGGAGCCGTAGGTGATCAGTCGGTCGCGCAGCTGCGGCGGGAACCGGTCCGGAATCCCGGCTGCATCTTGCGGGTGCGTCACATAATAGCGCTGGACGCCGTCCTGCTTTTCCGCATCGTGCAGGAACTGATCGTAGGCGTTGTCGTAGACGCCGTAGCGGTCCTGATAGATCCAGATGCGGCTGCGGTTATGCCGCGCCTGCAGGCCGAAAATGCGGTTGCGCAGAATGCGCAGATCGACCCGGCCATAAAAAAAGATATGATAAAGAAACGCCGCGGCTGTCAGCAGCCGTCCGCCGGTGGAACGCGCGGGGCGCACGGTGAAAACGCCGTGCTGTTCACGCAGAACACGGCCGTCCCTGACATAGGTGCGCAGCTTCTTGCCCTGCAGAAGCGCCGCGTTCGCGGTGTAATAGCAGATGATCGGAACGCTTGTGCCATTGACCTGCGCTTCAAAATAAAAACGCGTCGTTTCCTTCAGATCGATCTTGCACCGGAAGCGCCAGAATACGGCGGTTTTGATATTGGCATGATAGCGCTCATGGAGCGAATGCGTCAGCTCCAGCGGGATGCGCTCCCCGCCTGCGCAAAGGAAGAGCTTCGGCTCTTCGGAATACAAAAAGACCGGCGACTTCAGAAACGCGTCGATTTCGATCTGGTCTTTTTTCATCTTCAGCGAAGTGAAGACCGCTGTGACCGCTTCGGCTTCATACACCGGCTCCTGCGCATACAGCAGCGCGAGCCTGCCGTCTTCACAGCGCAGCGAAACGGAATTGCTGCCCTTGAACTGCAGCAGGAAATGCTTGTGATAGAAATCGGCCGAGGGGCGCGAGAGAATCACGTCGTCGTCAATCTGACGCGCGAGCGCGCGCAGGCGCTCCACGGCAGCGTCGAATTTCTGCGGTTCATAGTGATAGGGGAGCAGCACGTCCGACACATTCTTCCAGTTCAGATCGTGCAGCACATAGGCCTGCAGATAGCGCGGCGGCGCGCCGTCAAAGGCGGCAAACATCGATTCCCACAGCGCGGTCGTATCTTCAAAAATATAATATGCCTTGACCTTGCTCATGGCGCTGTTCGCGCGGCGGAGATAGCGGTATTCCGCGCCCTTGCAGTAGCCGATGGTCTGCTTCTCTTTGAGCACGGTGCAGATGAATTTCTGATCCTCATGAATGGTCAGCGCGGTATCAAACAGCGGATTCTGATCGCCGAGATTTTTCACGCAGATATTCATCGTGGTCTGCACGATGTGGCAGTTGAGCAGATCGTTCAGGTCATAGATGCCGCTTTCCTTCAGAATCTGATAACGGAAATGCAGCTTCTGCGGCTCTCCGTTGCGGTAGGGCACGATTTTATAGGTGACAAGATCCGTTTCGTCATAGTGCTTTTCAAAGAATGCATACACGCGCCGGAGCGTCGGCGGAGTCAGCGTGTCGTCCGCGTCGAGAAACAGGATATACTTTCCCTGTGCGCACTGAATGCCCGCGTTGCGTGCCGAGGAGACGCCGCCGTTTTCTTTGCGGATGCATTTGACGTTGGCATAGCGCGCGGCATAGGCGTCGCAGAGCTCGCCGCCGTTGTCCTCCGACCCGTCGTCTACGAAAATGATCTCAAAATCATCAAAACGCATGCTCTGCTTGCGCAGGCTGCGGATACAGTCGTCGATGAATTCGGCGCAGTTGTAAACCGGGATCACAACAGAGATTTTATACCTGAAATCGATCATGCAGGCCAATCCTTTACAATGATTTTCTGTCATCTTTTTCTTATCATATCTAATAACGGCAAAAAAATCAAGTGTCATCGAAAAGTTACCGCCGAAAATCTTCATTTTTCTTCGTTTAGCCTTGCAATATAAGTCGGAGTCTGTTAAAATAAAAAGGAAAAAATGCAGGATTGGAGATGGATCTATGCTTTCTAAAACGCCTCCGATGGGATTCAACACCTGGAATACCTTCGGCGAAGACATCAATGAAACCGTCATCAAGGAAACGGCGGACGCGATGGTTGCGACCGGTCTGCGCGACGCGGGGTATGAATACCTTGTGATCGACGACTGCTGGAGCAAGCGGGAACGCGATCCCGAAACCGGCAAGATCGTGCCCGAGCCGACGAAATTCCCCAACGGCATGAAGGCGGTCAGCGATTATGTGCATGCAAAGGGGCTGAAATTCGGCATGTATTCCTGCGCCGGTACGCGCACCTGCGCGGATTATCCCGGATCGTTCGGCCATGAATTCCTCGACGCGGAAACCTTTGCCGAATACGGCGCGGACTTCCTGAAATACGATTACTGCTATAAGCCCAACACGGCGAACGGCCCGCTGCTTTACCGCAAGATGGGTATGGCGCTCAAGGCCTGCGGGCGCGAGATCCTTTTTTCCGCGTGCACCTGGGGCTGCGACGACGTGCACACCTGGATCCGTTCGGCCGGCGCGCATATGTTCCGCTCCACGGGCGATATCAACGATTCCTTCCCCTCCATGCGCGAGATCGCGCTGAGCCAGATCGATAATCTGCCGTATTCCGCGGTCGGCTGCTTCAATGATATCGATATGCTGACCATCGGCATGTACGGCAAGGGCAACGTCGGCTCCACCGGCTGCAACGATACCGATTACAAAACGCAGTTCGCGCTTTGGTGCATGTTCAGCGCGCCGCTCATGCTCGGCGGCGATATCCGCACCTTCAGCGAGCAGACGATCGCGCTTGTCACAAATAAAACCCTGCTGCGGATCAATCAGGATCCGGAGGCGCGGCCCTGCTTCGCGCCGGAACGCGAGAATGACGCGCGCGTGTTTGTCAAGCTCCTGTCCGATAATGAGTTTGCGGTGATGCTGGCCAATCTCAACGATTATGATACGCATCTTTGCGTGTTCTTTGAGAATCTCGGCATTCCCGCCGATTCCGGCTACGGCCTGGAGATGACGGATGTGTTCACGGGCGAAAGCCTCGGCGTCAAGAAGGAATTCCTGCGCCGCCGCATTCCCGCGCACGACTGCGAATGCTACATCTGCAAGCTGGCGAAATAAGCGATGCAGACCTGCACGCGCTGCGGCCGCGTTTTGGACCGCAATGACATTGGTTTTCATAAAAAAATGATAAACAGAGGAGCGCAGTCTTTTTGCTGCATCGACTGCCTCTGCGCGCATTTCGGTCTGACCCGAGCGCGGGCGGAGGAAATGATCGCGCAGTTCCGGCAAAACGGCTGCACGCTCTTCGATGAAGAAAGGTGATGCGTTTATGGCAATCTGCAAGGTGATCTCTCATCGCGGCGCCAATAAACAGGCTCCGCAGAACACGCTCCCCGCGTTTCAGAAATCGCTGGAGATCGGCGTCGACGGCTTTGAAACGGACGTACATCTGACGAAGGACGGCGTGCCTGTCATTTGCCACAACTACACGATCGACGAAACCTCCGACGGCACCGGCGAAATCGCGTCCATGACGCTTGAGGAGCTGCGTTCGCATGACTTCGGTTCTTATTTCAGCACGCAGTTCAAGGGCGTGACGCTACCGACGGTGGAAGAATTCCTGACCCTTTGCGAGAATTCGGATATCAGCGTCATGAATATCGAGCTGAAAACGCCGCTGCACGGTGAAACGGGGCTTGTGGAAAAGACGATCAGCGACGCGAAAGCGCATGGACTGTTCGACAAGCTCTTGATTTCCAGCTTCAGCCATGAGCTGCTGATCGAGGCCAAGAAGATCGACCCGAACTGCAAGACCGGCTTCCTCTACAGCCCGGACCGCAAAATCGCGTGGCAGAAGATGATCTTCAACTATGTCGGCTTTGCCAAGGAACTGGGCGTGGAATATCTGCACCCGCATTATTCCTTTGTCAACAAGCATTTTGTTGAGAAGGTGCATCAGAACGGCATCGGCGTCAACGTCTGGACCGTCGACAGCCCGGATCTTGTCAACCGGATGCTCAAATGCGGCGTGGACGGCATCATCACCAACGTGCCCGACCAGGTCAATGCGCTCGTGGAGCGTTTTGAATCCGCCGGCTGACGGCAGGGGATACAGCGATGAAAACGATCGGGAATATCCTGTGGTTCCTGTTCGGCGGTCTGTTCAGCGGCCTGTCATGGCTGCTTGCCGGTCTGCTCTGGTGCGTCACGATCGTCGGGATTCCGATCGGCAGGCAGTGCTTTAAATTCGCGAAGCTGTCCTTTTCGCCCTTCGGTAAAGAGATCCGCTATCGCGGCGGCGTCGTGTCGGCGCTGGTCAACGTGGTGTGGATCATCTTCAGCGGTCTGCCCATGGCGCTGGAGAACGCGCTGTTCGGCGCGCTCTGGTGCATTACGATCGTCGGCATTCCCTTCGGAAAGCAGTTTTTCAAGCTCGCGCAGCTTTCTCTGATGCCGTTCGGCGCTGAGATCGTCTCTGCGAAAAAAGCTGAGGAAGGATGAGCATGACGGAATATGTGACGCGCGGTCCGGCTGAAACCGAAGCGCTGGCCGCTTCTCTTGCGGTTCAATGCCCGCCGGGCGCGGTGATCGCGCTGTTCGGCGAGCTGGGCGCCGGCAAAACGGCGTTTGCGCGCGGCTTTGTCCGCGGACTCGGCATGGATGCCGAAGTGAGCAGCCCGACCTTTGCGCTTGTGAATGAATACCGCGGATGCGGCAAAACGCTATATCATTTCGATATGTATCGCATTTCCGGATGGGAGGATCTCTATTCAACCGGCTTTTTCGATTATCTCGATATCGGCGCGTATCTTCTCATTGAATGGAGCGAGAATATTGAAGCTGCGTTGCCGGAGGACTGCATTCGCATAACGATCGATAAAACCTCGGATCCGTTTTTGCGGCGGATCACCGTGATCGGAGCTGACTGATTTGAAAATCCTGGCCATTGATTCCTCAGCAAAAACCGCGAGCGTCGCCGTTGTGCAGGATACGCATCTGCTCAGCGCCTGCTTTGTGAATGCCGGTCTGACGCACAGCCGCACACTGATGGCCATGGTGGATCATGCGCTGCGGCAGGCAGACCTGACGGCGGACGCCGTGGACGCCTTCGCCGTCAACGCGGGCCCCGGCTCCTTCACCGGCGTGCGCATCGGCGTGGCGGCCGTCAAAGGCCTTGCCGCCGTCGGCGCGCGCCCCTGCGCGGGCGTTTCAACGCTGGAGAGCATTGCCTACGGCTTCTGCGATACGGACGCGGTGATCTGCGCCGCGATGGATGCGCGCTGCGGTCAGGTGTATACAGCCCTGTTTTCGATCGAAAACGGCGCTGTGACGCGGTTGACGAAGGATGAAGCGATGCCGGCAACGGCGCTGCGGGCGCTGCTGCGCGCCTATGACCGCCCGATCTATTTTGCCGGCGACGGCGCTGCGCTCGTCGCGGATGCCTGCAGGGATCTGCCGCAGGCGCGTCTGGCCGATGAAAGCCGCAGGTTTCAGCACGCTTACGGCGTCGCGCGCGCGGCGCTTGCTAACGGAAAATTTGATCCGCCGGATCAATTGACGCCTGCCTATCTGCGCTTGCCGCAGGCGGAGCGGGAATTAAAAATCAAAAAAGGAGAATCCGTATGATTGCTTTGGGTTGTGACCATGCCGGTCTCGAACTGAAAACCGCCGTGATGGCGCATCTGGATGCGCGCGGCATTGACTATAAGGATTACGGCACCTATACGCCTGAATCTGCCGACTACGCGATTTACGCCGAGAAAGCGGCGCGCGCGGTGGCAGACGGCGAATGCACGCTCGGTCTGCTGTTCTGCGGCACCGGCGTCGGCATTTCCATGGCGGCGAACAAAGTGCGCGGCATTCGCGCCGCCTGCTGCTCCGACGCCTTTTCCGCGGAAATGACCCGCCGCCACAACGACGCGAATATTCTTTGCCTGGGCGGCCGCGTCGTAACGCCGGAAAAAGCGATCGAGCTGGTCGATCTTTTCCTGGATACGCCGTTTAGCGGCGAGGAGCGCCACGCGCGCAGAATCGCGCAGATCACGGCGCTGGAAGATCGCTTCTGATCATGCAAATCAAGCACATGAATTTATGGGAGGTTGAATCTGAATGGCAAAAGTTATGATTATGGATCATCCGCTGATCCAGCACAAGCTCACGATCCTCAGAAATGAACGCACCGGTTCCAAGGAGTTCCGTGCGCTTGTGAGTGAAATCGCAACGCTGATCTGCTATGAGGCGACCAGAGATCTGCCGCTGCGCGAGGTGGAAACCAAGACGCCTGTCGCCATGGCGAAGACCAAGGTCATCGACGGCAAAAAGCTCGCGTTTGTGCCGATCCTGCGCGCCGGTCTGGGCATGGTGGACGGCGTGCTCGCGCTCGTGCCGTCTGCGCGCGTGGGTCACATCGGTCTTTACAGAGATCCCGATACCCTCATGCCCGTTGAGTATTATTGCAAGCTGCCCGCCGACATTCAGGAGCGCGAGGTTATCGTTCTTGACCCGATGCTTGCGACCGGCGGCTCCGCCATCGACGCGATCGCGCAGATCAAAAAGCGCGGCCCGAAGCAGATCAAGTTCATGGGCATCATTGCGGCGCCCGAGGGTCTTGCTGCGCTGGAGAAGGCGCATCCGGATGTGGAAATCTATGTCGCTGCGCTGGATGATCATCTGAACGATCACGGTTACATTGTCCCCGGTCTCGGCGACGCCGGCGACCGCATTTTCGGCACGAAATAATCCGATCGGACGGCTGCTTCGGCGGCCGTCTGTTGCTTTTTACAAGGGGAAGAACGATGATGAAAAAACGATTATTATCTTTTACGGCGCTGGCGCTCTGCCTGTGTCTGCTGCTGCCCGTCTGCCTGGCCGGCGCGGCGGATGCGGATGCGCCGAGGAGCGGCACGTTCCGCTTTCTGAATTACAATATTGCCGGTCTGCCGTCGCTGAATCCATCCTCCGGCAAGTCCGCGCTTCAGCGCACGCTCGGGCAGACGCTGGCGGCGGATGATTACGATCTGATCGCCGTGCAGGAGGATTTCAGCTATGATTCCCAGTTTTCCAAGGGCCTGAACGCCGCCTATCGCACCTACGGCGCGCAGAATCCCGTGACCGGCGACGGTCTGAATCTCTTTTCAAAAACGCCGGTTTACAATGTCGCGCGGGAAGCCTGGGAGCAAAAAGGCGGCATGCTCTGGGAGGGCGATATCGTTTCGCAGAAGGGCTTTCTCTACGCGGCTGTGGAAATCGCGGAGGGCGTATTCATCGACGTGTATGATCTGCACGGCGACGCGTTCGGCGGCGCGGAATCGATTGCTGCGCGGCAGTCGAATTTCCGGCAGCTGCAGCAGTTTGTGCTGTCACATTCCGCGGGCCGCGCGGTGATCATCACGGGCGATTTCAATTCGACGTTTCATTTTACAAACGGCGAGGGCGCGGATCTGTATGAGGTCTTTGTCGCGGGCCTCGGCATGTCGGACGCCTGGACCGATACGGTCAACCACGGCAGCTTTACCGATTATTCCGCCTACAGCGGCGATTACTGGGGCAACTGGGACAGCGTGGAGCACATTCTCTATCGCAGCGGCGATGCGGTCACGCTGACCGCGCTTTCCCACGAATATATCAATTACACCGACGCGCAGGGCAATCCGTTCTCCGATCACGCTGCGGCCGCCGCGTCTTTTTCCTACACCGTCACAGGCGACAGTGCGCCGGAGAGTCTCAAGCCCGCCGCGCGTTCGCTGCCGTCGCTCGTGAATACCGCGCGCGTTGTATATGCCGATCTGAAGTATGTGTTTACGCATTTTGACGAGCTGATCACGATGCTGAAATACGCGGACGATATCACGTATCTCTATGAGCATTATTCCAGATAATTTTCATTGAGAATAAAATAGACTCCCGTTCTGTTTCGGCAGAGCGGGAGTTCGTGCTGTATGGAATTATTCGCTGAAAAACGTCGCTTCCAGCATCGCGCAAAGCGTGTGATAAACCGGCAGCGTCAGCTCCTGCACCTGCGCCGGTGAATCGGCCGGCAGACAGATTGCGGCGTCGGAAAGTGCGGCGAGACTGCCGCCGGAGGCGCCGGTGATTGAAATGACGCGGATCCCCGCGGCCCTTGCCGCGATCGCGGCGTTGACGACATTCTGCGAATTGCCCGAGGTGGACAGCGCGATCAGAACGTCCTGCGGCGCGCCGGCATAGGCATACACCTGCTGCGCAAAGACGAGGGACGCGTCCACGTCATTTGCAAAAGCAGAAATCAAGCCTGTCTGGCTGACCAGCGAGATCGCTCGGATGCCGCGTTGCAGCTTTTCCGCGATGTCTTCACCGCCGGGCAGGGCGCTGAATTTCTGCTTCTCTTCTTCGGGCAGCGGGCGCTTGAGATAAAAGCCCTTCATCAGCTCGCCGACGATGTGCTCGCTGTCCGCTGCGGAGCCGCCGTTGCCGCAGACCAGAATGGCAGCGTTCGCCGCGGCACATTGCCGCAGGAGCTCAAACGCCTGCCTGATTTTCTCGCGCAGCGGCTGCAGCGCGGGGTAAGAAACAAACAATGCGTCGAAGTGCTCGTCCGGTGTTTTCATTGCGCGTCGCTCCTTTCCGTCGGCTGATAATGCATCACGTTCACATTCAGCAGTTTATCATAATCCACGGTATGAATCAAGCTCCCGTCCGCAAGCGGGTAGACGCAGAGATCCTCCGCTTCATTGTCATAATTCGGCAGATGCCGTGTGCACTCGACGCTGACTGCGCCGCTCGCAAGGTCAACGCGTAGGATCTGCTCCTCCGTGCTGTGCGCCGCGTCATAGGAAAGATAGATCTGCCCGTTATAAACGGAGCCGCCCTGAATGCGGTTGACCGTCTGCTGCAGGGGCAAAACGCCGAGAAACGCCATGGAATCCAGATCGTAGCGCAGCAGTTCGTTCACATCGTTGAATTTCGAGGTGTAGAGAACGCGGTTTTCCCGGTCGACGGCGCACCAGGGGATGCCGTCGGTCAGATAGTCGCTGGTCAGATCATAATATACGCCGGTGTATTCCAGCGTTTCGCAGCTGTAGAGCAGGATGAAATTATAGACGTAGCCCTGATCTTCATACTTGCCCTCGACCGGGGCGTAGATCAGGCCGTCGGCGCAGTCAATGCCGCCGATGTGATCGCTGCCGTAGCGTTCGGTGAATTCCTTCGGCACAGCGTTTGCTCTTCTCTTTACGCACTTCATCTGCAGGTCGAATTTGGAAAGCCCCGTGAAATGCACGGCGGTCATCGCGCCGGAGCCGTAAAACCAGGTCCCGTCGCAGCAAAGGCCCTGCGCGGCAAACATGGAATCCACAGAATTCAGTTTTTCCTGCCGCGTAAGCACATAATCACCCTCGACGTTTCTGCCGCCGAGGCCGAGCAGATACGTAATAATCAGCGAGAGCGTTACCATGATAGTTGAAATCTTTGACATGCGGTCCTCCTTTCAATCCAGCCAGCGCAGGATTGCGTCAAGATCAGTGAAATCGCCGACGATCGCGTCCGCCCCGGCATGGAGCAGCCGCGCGCGCTTGACAGGATTCAGTCCGCTGCGGCGCACTTCGTCTGTCGCGGCGCCGAGCGTGAACGCGCCGGCCTTGCTGCCCAGTGCGATCTCGACCTTTCCGTCGCCGATAACCAGCAGCTCCTCGCCGGTGAAATGCGCCTATGTGAACAGCTGCCGGAGCACGGCTTCCTTTGAGCAGGCGGCTTGATGCTCCGGCGCGCCGGCGATCAGCGTGAACGCATCCCGCACGCCGAGCAGCTGCGCCTCCTGCAGCACGTCGTCATGATCCGTGCCGCTGGCAAGGTAGAGCGCGATATTTCTTTCCCTGAACGCGTTGAGCAGTTCGGCCGACCCCGCGATCCGGTAATCCTCCGGCTGCGCGTCGCCCGCGGCGAGCGCCTGTTTTTTATGCGCAATGGCGGTTTCCAGGCGGCGCTGATACTCCGCTTTATACCACCAGGGATCACGCCGGATGCCGCAGAGCGCTTCCGCCTTTTCGGCCAGCCACTGCATCTGATAGATCGTCTGAATGCCCGTGGATTCATCGATATACTTCATGACTTCTTCCTGCAGCGCGTCGTCTGCCGGTTTGCCGCAGGAAAGGAATTCGATCATCATCGGGCCCATAACCTGCTCCCAGCCGCAGCGCAGCGTGGAGATCGTGCCGTCAAAGTCAAACACGGCGGCGCGGATGCGGCCGGCCGGCCGATGCGCGGGGTGCAGGATTTCAATGCTTTGATTCATGGCTTCATCCTTCATTCTCTGCCGCAAGCAGCAGTTCTACCGGCGTC
>JAFZNN010000199.1 GCA_017550895.1 Clostridia bacterium | reverse complement strand
CTTTGGATGACTCCCAACGCGCCGGTGTTTTTCATGATGCTTTATGAATTACGGAATTACTCTGTGAAAAGGGCGGTGGAGTAATAGCGGTCGCCGCTGTCCGGCAGCAGGGCGACGATCACCTTGCCCTTGTTTTCCGGGCGCTTTGCCAGCGTGATCGCGCCGTGCAGCGCAGCGCCGGAGGAGATGCCGACGGAGATCCCCTCCTGCTTTGCCAGCAGCTTCGCGGCGGCAAAGGCCGCGTCGTTGTCGGCGGTGAAGACCTCGTCATAGACCGCGGTGTTGAGCACCTCGGGCACGAAGCCCGCGCCGATGCCCTGGATCTTGTGCGTACCGGCCTTGCCTTCGGAAAGGACCGGGGAGCCCGCCGGCTCCAGCGCCACGACTTTCACGGCCGGATTCTGCGATTTCAGGTATTCCCCAACGCCTGTGACTGTGCCGCCCGTGCCGACACCCGCAATGAAAATATCAACCGTGCCGTCCGTATCCCGCCAGATTTCGGGGCCGGTGGTCGCCCGGTGGATGGCCGGATTGGCCGGATTCACAAACTGCCCGGGAATGAAGCTGTGCGGGATTTCCGTCGCGAGCTCTTCCGCTTTGGCGATCGCGCCCTTCATGCCTTTTGCGCCCTCGGTGAGCACCAGCTCGGCGCCGTAGGCCTTCAGAATATTGCGGCGCTCCACGCTCATGGTTTCCGGCATGGTGAGGATGATGCGGTAGCCCTTTGCCGCCGCGATGGCGGCCAGACCGATGCCGGTGTTGCCGCTTGTCGGCTCGATGATGACCGAACCGGGCTGCAGCAGACCCTTTGCCTCCGCGTCCTCGATCATCGCCTTCGCGATGCGGTCCTTGACGCTGCCGGCGGGATTGAAGTATTCCAGCTTGACCAGAAGCATTGCCTCCAGTCCGAGCGCCTGTTCCAGATTTTTCACCTCGACCAGCGGCGTGTTGCCGATGAGATCCAAAGTACCCTGATAAATTCTTGCCATGAGAAGCTCCTCCTTGATGATTTGTGAGTTTATGCCGGATCAGACGGCGGCAAAGCCGCGATCAAGATCGGCGATGATGTCGTCGATATGCTCCGTGCCGATGGAAAGGCGGATGGTGTTCGGCCGGATGCCCTGCTCGAGCAGCTCCGCTTCGGAGAGCTGGGAATGCGTGGTGGATGCGGGGTGGATCACAAGGCTCTTGACGTCCGCCACATTCGCCAGCAGCGAGAAGATCTGCAGGTTGTCGATGAAGCGCCAGGCCTCCGCCTGCCCGCCTTTGATTTCAAAGGTGAAGATGGAGGCGCCGCCGCGCGGGAAATACCGCTTGTAAAGCGCGTGATCCGGATGATCCGGCAGCGCGGGATGGTTGACCTTCTCCACGAGCGGATGCTGCGCGAGATAGGTCACGACCTTCGCGGTGTTCTCCGCGTGCCGCTCCAGCCGCAGGGAAAGCGTTTCCACGCCCTGCAGCAGCAGGAAGGCGTTGAAGGGCGAAATGGCGGCGCCGGTATCCCGCAGCAGGATCGCGCGGATATAGGTCACGAATGCCGCCGGGCCGACCGCGTCATAGAAGGAAATGCCGTGATAGCTCGGATTCGGCGCTGCGATCTGCGGGAATCTGCCGCCCGCGCGCCAGTCGAAGGTGCCCGCTTCCACGATCACGCCGCCCAGCGTTGTGCCGTGACCGCCGAGGAATTTGGTTGCCGAATGCACCACGACGTCCGCGCCGTGCTCGATCGGGCGGATCAGATAGGGCGTGCCGAAGGTGTTGTCGACCACCAGGGGCAGGCCGTGGCTGTGCGCGATCTGCGCGATCGCGTCGATGTCGGGAATATCGCTGTTCGGATTGCCGAGCGTTTCCAGATAGATCGCGCGGGTGTTCTCCTGAATGGCGCCCTCCACTTCGGCAAGGTTATGCGCGTCCACAAAGGTGGTCTGAATGCCGTATTGCGGCAGGGTGTGGGAAAGCAGGTTGAAGCTGCCGCCGTAGATGGTCTTCTGCGCAACAACGTGGCCGCCGTTTGCCGCGAGCGCCTCAATGGCGTAGGTGATTGCCGCTGCGCCGGAGGCGAGGGCCAGCGCGGCCGTGCCGCCTTCAAGCGCCGCGACGCGCTTTTCCAGCACGTCCTGCGTGGAATTCGTCAGCCGGCCGTAGATGTTGCCGGCGTCCGCGAGACCGAAGCGGTCGGCGGCGTGCTGACTGTTGCGGAAAACATAAGACGTGGTCTGATAAATCGGAACGGCGCGGGCGTCAGTCGCGGGATCGGGCTGTTCCTGGCCGACATGGAGCTGCAAAGTTTCAAATCTGTAATCTGACATGATGGAAATCTCCTTTATCATTTTATTATTTTGGATGGAATGTTTTGATTCGGATGGTTCCCCGGATAAAAAAACCGGGGGCTTTGTTCAGAAAGCTCCCGGGCAAATGGCAATCACATGCAGCGCGTACATCGCGCGGTGCGCAGGCGTGCGGCATGACCGCCGAACGCCCCGGCCATCGGAACTGCCCGGGAGATCAGCATTCGCCAACACATCTGAACGGATCTGCTGCTTGCGGCAAGCGTTGTCATGCGGTTCGCCTCCTTTGTTTTTTTCGCAGGTACTGCGAATTGCCTGCATTATATCACCATCGACCTACTATGTCAATAGGTTTTTGAAAATTTTTCAATTTTTTTCAGATTCTTTTCCGTTTTTCTCTGTTTTCCGCTGATAATCCTCCAGCGCGGCGTGAATGGCCTCCTCCGCCAGCACGGAGCAGTGCAGCTTGTAGTCGGGCAGCCCGTCCAGCGCTTCGGCCACCGCCTTGTTGGTCAGCTGCATGGCTTCGCTGACCGGTTTGCCCTTGATCAGCTCGGTTGCCATGGAGCTGGAAGCGATGGCGCTGCCGCAGCCGAAGGTTTCGAATTTCACATCCTGAATGACGTCGTCTTCGATCTTTAAATACATTTTCATGATATCGCCGCATTTGGCGTTGCCGACCTCGCCGATGCCGTTGGCGTCCTCGAGGATGCCGACATTGCGCGGATTGCGGAAGTGGTCCATCACTTTTTCGCTGTATAATGCCATGTTCTATCCCTCCTGCAATTTAAAGAAGAAACGGTGTTTTTCCGGCGCAGAGATCCCGCCAGACGGGGGAGAAGCCGCGCAGATAGGCCACGACCTGCGCGACGGACTGTATGATATAATCGACCTCTTCGGCCGTGGCGTCCTCCCCGAGCGTGAGCCGCAGGGAGCCGTGCGCCACATCGTGCGGCCGGCCGATCGCCAGCAGCACATGGCTGGGATCCAGCGCGCCGGAGGTGCAGGCGGAGCCGGAGGAGGCGCTGATGCCGCGGTCGTCCAGCAGGAGCAGGAGGGATTCGCCCTCGATGCCCTCAAAGCAGAAGTTGACGTTGCCGGGCAGACGCTGCGCCGCGTCGCCGTTGAGCGCGGCATGCGGGATTTCCTGCAGCCCGCGGATCAGCCGGTCGCGCAGAACGGTCAGCTTTTCCGTATTGGCGGCGATCCCGCCGACGGCTTCCTCGAGCGCAGCGGCCATGCCTGCGACGCCGGGGACGTTTTCGGTGCCGGCGCGTTTCCCGCGTTCCTGCGCGCCGCCCTCGATCAGGTTCGTCAGCCGCACGCCCTTCCTTGCATACAGGAAGCCGACGCCCTTCGGGCCGTGGAATTTATGCGCCGAGGCGGAGAGCAGATCGATCGGCGCTTCACGGACGTCGATCGGCAGATGACCGACCGCCTGCACGGCGTCTGTGTGGAACAGTACCCCGTGTGATCGGCAGATTTCACCGAGCGCGCGGATCGGCTGGATCGTGCCGATCTCGTTGTTGGCATACATGATCGTGACCAGGCAGGTGTCCGGCCGGATCGCCGCTTCCAGCGCGGCCGGATCGACCAGGCCTGTGGCGGAGACCGGCAGATACGTGACCGCAAAGCCTTCTTTTTCCAGCTTCTGCAGCGTATGGAGCACGGCATGGTGCTCGATGGGATCCGAAATGATATGGCATTTGCCGGCCTTTTTCCCGAGCGCCGCGGCGGAGAGGATTGCCTGATTGTCCGCCTCCGAGCCGCCGGAGGTGAAGATGATTTCACGCGGCTGCGCGCCGATGCAGGCCGCGACCCGTTCGCGGGCATCCTCCAGCGCGGCTTTTGCGCGCTGGCCGATGGTATACAGGCTGGAAGGGTTGCCGAAGGTGTCCGTCATCAGGGGCAGCATGGCGTCGACGGCTGCGCGGCTCATTTTTGTGGTTGCGGCGTTGTCCGCATAGATTTTCATTTTATTATGCCTCCGTTGCTGCGATGTCCGGCAGGCCGCCTGCGATGAAGCGGCCGCGGAACTGACTGTATTATAAACCAATTTGCCTACCATGTCAATAGGTAAATAGAAATTTGCAGATTTCCGGTTTCCGCGCTTGATTTACCCACTTACCCTGTGGTATAATAGGAAAAAGAAAAAGGAGGCGGTTGCAGATGATTTCAACCAAGGGACGCTATGCGCTGCGCGTGATGATCGAGCTGGCCGAGCATCAGGGGGACGGCGCCGTGCCGCTCAAGGACATTGCGGAGCGGCAGCAGATTTCCAAAAAATACCTTGAGATCATTGTCAAGGAGCTGGTGCGGGGCAAGCTGATCCGCGGCGCCAGCGGCAAGGGCGGCGGCTACATGCTCTGCCGCGCGCCGGAAACCTATACCGTCTGGGAAATCCTGGAGCTGACGGAAGGGTCGATGGCCACGGTGGCTTGCCTTGCGTCGGGCACCGTCGACTGTCCGCGTGCGGGCGCGTGCAAAACCCTGCCGATGTGGGCGGAATACGACCGCATGACCCGGGCGTTTTTCACCTCGAAAAAGCTCAGCGATTTTCTGGCATGAGTTGCGCGGCTGTAATCATTCGTATATAATCAAACGGGATCTGCGGTGATGAAATGAACAAACTGATTGCTTTTATGATCTCCGTGCTGATGCTGTTCGGCGTGTTCGGGGGTCAGATCGAAGTGAAAAGCGAGATTGAAATGCAGGATCTTTCTTTTTCCGGCGTTGATATTACAGACGGATACACCATCTCTTTGCCGTTGCGGGACGGCAGCGCAAGATTCAACCGGATCGGTTTTTCCTATCATGCGTCGGCTGCCGTCCGCGCCGTTTTTGAATACAGGCAGGGCTTCAAAAATCTGCAGGAAGAACTGCTGCTGAGCTCAAAGGAACAGAAGGCGTCGATGCTTCTGGACGGCTATCTTGACAGGAGAACGGCTTCGCGCCTGATTTCCGTGTGCTTTGCGCCGATTATCGAAGGGCAGCCGTGTGTTTTGAGCGTCTCCGATTTCACCTGCGACCTTCAGACGGTGCCGGGAAAAGATGTGCTGTATATTGAAAACGATAATTATAAAGCCGGCGTCAGCCTCAGATGGGGCGGCGGGCTCTGTTATTTTGAGGACAAGCAAAACGGTGCCTACGGCAATCTCCTCAATTGCCACGATACGGGCCGCCTTGTGCAGCAGTCCTATTACGGGCCGATGGAAATCGAGGGCTATGAAAACGGCGTTTACGAAAACACCCGCTGGAACTACAACCCCGTGCAGGGCGGCGACATGTACGGCAACACGAGCAAGCTTGTCGCGCTGGAAAAAACGGAGCAGCAGATTCGCGTGGTCTGCAGGCCGCTTGACTGGGCGCAGGATCATATGCTGACGCAGACGTACTACACCAGCGTGTATACGCTGACCGGCAGCGGGCTGAGCGTGGAGAATACCGCCGTGGATTTCCTTCAGACTCCATGGGCAGTCCGCGCGCAGGAGATCCCCGCGTTCTATACCATCAGCGCGCTCGGCACCTTCGTGTTTTACGACGGGGATGCCCCGTGGACAGGCGCTCCGTTGCGCGTGGAGAAGGAGCTGTCGTTCTGGGGCGGCAAGCCGGCCTTTGATCTGCAGGACGGCAACGACGAGACCTGGTGCGTCTGGACGGATGATTCGGCCTACGGGATCGGCCTTTATTCCCCGATCGCTTCAAGTCTGCTCGCCGGTCGGTTTATGTATGACGGCACGTCCGATGCCGACGCGAACCCGACAAATTATGTGGCGCCGCTCGGCTTCTTCAAGCTGGATTTTGACGCGCCGTTCACCTACACCTACCGGCTGACCGCCGGCTCCGTGCAGGAGATTCGGGATACATTTCAAAACCTCCGCTGAGACGATTTCAGTTATAATAATGCTTATTTCTTATTGAAAAATGAAACAGCAGAAAAAAACAACCGCCTGCCGAACGCAGGCGGTTGTGCTTTGAGCAGATTGTCAGCTGCCGAACATCATCAGCAGGAAGCCGGCGGCGACAGCGGAGCCGATCACGCCGGCCACGTTCGGGCCCATGGCGTGCATAAGCAGAAAGTTTTTCGGGTTGTAGCGGCGGCCCTGCGTCTGCGCTACGCGCGCGGCCATCGGCACGGCGGAAACGCCGGCGGCGCCGATGAGGGGATTGATCCTGCCGCGCGTCACAAGATAGAGCAGCTTGCCGAGCAGCAGCCCGCCGATGGTGGAAAAGGCGAAGGCGGCAAGGCCGAGCGCGACGATCAGGATCGTTTTCAACCGGAGGAAATCCTGCCCGTTGGCCGTGGCGCCGACCGTGATGCCGAGCATGATCGTGACGATATTCGTCAGCGCGTTCTGCGCCGTATCGCTCAGACGGTCGGTCGCGCCGCATTCCTTGAAGAGATTGCCGATCATCAGGAAACCGATCAGCGGCGCAGCGTCGGGCAGCAGCAGCGCCACAACGACGAACACGACGACGGGAAAGATGATCTTTTCCGCCTTGCTGACCTTGCGCAGCTGCTTCATCTCCACCTTGCGCTCCTTTTCTGTGGTCAGCAGGCGCATGAGCGGCGGCTGAATCAGCGGAATCAGCGCCATGTAGGAATAGGCGGCCAGCGCGATCGGCGCAAGCAGATGCCCGGCCAGCCGGGTGGCCACGAGGATGGCCGTCGGGCCGTCCGCGCCGCCGATGATGGCGATGGAGGCGGCCTCTGCGGGTGTGAAGCCGAGCAGGATGGCGACCACGAACGCCACATAGATGCCGAGCTGCGCGGCCGCGCCGAGCAGCAGGCTGATGGGATTGGCCAGCAGCGGGCCGAAATCAGTCATGGCGCCGATCCCCAGAAAGATCAGGCAGGGGAAAACGGAGCTTTTGACGCCGGCATAGATCAGGCGCAGCACGCCGTCGTTGTACCAATGCGCGCCGGCGATCTTCTGCGTTTCATCCATCAGCCCGGCCGGATCGGCCATCAGGCCGGTGTTGGGCATATTTGCCATCAGGATGCCGAAGGCGATCGGCACGAGCAGCAACGGCTCAAAACGCAGCTTCGGATGAATCGCAAGAAACAGAAACACGAAGGAAACGCCGATCATCACGGTGTTTTTCCATTCCAGCGCGGAGAAGCCGGAGCTTTCCCAGATCCCGCGCAGGATCTCAGTGAAAATGTTCATAAGCCCCACCTCAGCCGATCACGGCCAGCACCGCGTCGGTATCCACAACGCTGCCCTTCTGCACAAGCAGCTGTTTGACCGTGCCGTCGCAGGGCGCAACGATTTCATTTTCCATTTTCATCGCTTCCAGAATCATCAGCACGGTTCCGGATTTCACGCGCTGCCCCTGTGAAATGCTCACGGAGAGGATGTTGCCGGGCATCGGCGCGCGCACGGCCTGCCCTTCGGCGGGCAGCAGAGGCTGCTGCGCTGCGGGGACGGGCGCGGGCGTTTGCGCGGCGGGGGCTGCAGGGGCCGGCGCCTCGGTCACGGCGGTGAGCACGGCGTCTGTTTCCTCCACCTCGACCGCATAGGTTTTTCCATTTAAAGTCACCAGATATTTCATGCAGACGGATCCTCCACTTCTTTAATGGACAGAAAACGCAGTCGGTTGAGCGGGATTCCGCTCTGATGGCTGACGATCGCCATGATCACGGCGGCCGTCGGCTCGTCCACGCCCTCCAGCGTCAGCGTGCCCTGACTTTCCCCGGCGGGCAGGGGTTCTGCCTGCGGCGCGGGGATCGGATCGGAGACCGGTTCCGGCTGCGGCGGCGAGAGCTTCGCGGCCACGGCGCGGATGATCTTCGAAAGCAGCAGGATCATCAGCGTGATGACGCCCAGCTCCGCGAGCACGGTCAGAATGCCGGCCATGGCGACCAGCAGCGCCTGCGAGATCGGCATCGGCCCCGCGGGATCCAGAATAAACAGCGGCATCAGGCATCCTCCTCCACTTTTCGCACAGTATAGGTATAGGTGTGTTTCTTCTTTTCGGCGCGCCGTTCGAAGAAGGCCTCCGCCTGCGCGGGGAAGGCGATGTAGGAAAGCACGTCCTCGTCGCTCGCCTTGCCGCCGAGCGCGGCGCGGGCGGCCTCCACGGCGGGCGGCAGCGTGTCGGCAAAGCGGCCGGTCAGCGGCGCTTCATCGCCGAGCACCTTCGCCTGCAGCGCGGGATCGATCGGACCCGGCGCGCGGCCGTATTCGCCGCGGATATAGCTTTTGACTTCCTTGGAAACATTT
Source organism: Clostridia bacterium (assembly GCA_017550895.1). Lineage (GTDB taxonomy): Bacteria > Bacillota > Clostridia > Oscillospirales > Acutalibacteraceae > CAG-177. The sequence continues at coordinate 1,553 of JAFZNN010000199.1, read as the reverse complement.
TTATACCGCGCGCCTGCCAGCACGTTGGCCGTCGCCTGCACGCCGACCATCTGGCTCATGGGCGTGACCAGCGGCGGATAGCCGAGATCCTGCCGCACGCGCGGCGTTTCCTCCAGCACGGCGTCGAGCTGATCGAGCTTGTTCTGCGCGGTGAGCTGCGCCACGAGGTTGGAGAGCATCCCGCCCGGGATCTGATCGATCAGCGCCTCCGGCTGCGTGCCCATCACAACGGGATTCAGCAGGCCGCTTTTGAGCGCGTCGGCGCGCACGGGTTTAAAGAATTCGTTGATTTCCCGGCAGACGGCGTCCTGCACCGGCACGTCATAGCCGAATTGCCGCAGGGCGTAGGCCATTGTTTCGGTCGCGGGCTGCGCGGTGCCGCCGGAGAAGCAGGAGATGGCGGTGTCGATCACATCCGCGCCGGCCTCCACGCATTTGAGCAGCGTCATGAAGCCGAGCCCCGTGGTGGCGTGGGTGTGGATGACGATCGGCGTTTTGACGGTTTCCTTGAGCGCTTTGACCAGCTCATAGCCCTCCTGCGGGCTCATGATGCCGGCCATATCCTTGATGCAGATCGTCTGCACGCCCAGGGATTCCAGCTGCTGCGCGTAGCGCACGAAATGCGCCGCGTCATGGATCGGACTGTGCGTAAAGCAGATCGCGCCGGAGGCGACGGCGCCGTTTTTCAGCGTTTCGTCGATGGCGACCTCCAGATTGCGGATATCGTTGAGCGCGTCGAAAATGCGCAAAATATCAATGCCGTTTTCGATGCTTTTTTTCACGAACAGGCGCACGGCGTCGTCGGGATAATGCTTATAGCCGAGCAGGTTCTGCCCGCGCAGGAGCATCTGCAGCTTCGTGTTGGGGCAGGCCTTGCGGATGTTGCGCAGCCGCTCCCAGGGATCCTCGTCCAGATAGCGCAGGCAGGCGTCGAAGGTGGCGCCGCCCCAGCATTCCAGGGAGTAATAGCCCGCGCGGTCCAGCGTCGGCAGGATCGGCGCGAAGGCCGCATAGGGCATCCGTGTGGCGATCAGGGACTGATTGGCGTCGCGCAGCACGGTTTCGGTAAATTGAACGGTGCTCATAAAAGATCCTTTCTTGACAAAACACTGACAAGCCGGGCGGGCCTGTCAGTGTTCGGAAATCAGAACTGAATGCGGGCGGCGATATAGCCTTCGAGCGCGTCGACGGGGATGCGCTCCTGCTGCATGGTGTCGCGGTCGCGCACGGTGACGCAGCCGTCCGTTTCGGAATCGAAATCGTAGGTGATGCAGATCGGCGTGCCGATCTCATCCTCGCGGCGGTAACGCTTGCCGATGGAGCCGGTTTCATCGAAATTGACCATGAACTTCTTCTGCAGCGTTTCGTAGATTTCCAGCGCCTTGGGGCTGAGCTTCTTCGAAAGCGGCAGCACCGCCGCCTTGAACGGCGCCAGCGCGGGATGCAGATGCAGAACGGTGCGGCTGTCGTTTTCGAGTTCTTCCTCATCGTAGGCGTTGCAGAGGAAAGCGAGTGCCATGCGGTCCGCGCCGAGGGATGGCTCGATCACATAG
>JAFZNN010000198.1 GCA_017550895.1 Clostridia bacterium | reverse complement strand
GCCGTAGGAGCAGAACGCCGTGGGGATGCAGAGCGTTTGCTCTTTGATGAAGGCGGGGGAGGTCGGATCCCAGGCTGTGTAGCCGCGGGCCTCGAAGGTCGCGCGCAGGCCGCCGCTCGGGAAGGAGGAGGCGTCCGGCTCGCCGCGCACGAGCTCCTTGCCGGAAAACTCCATCAGCACGCCGCCGTCCCCGGTCGGGGTGATGAAGCTGTCATGCTTCTCGGCGGTGATGCCGGTCATCGGCTGAAACCAGTGGGTGAAATGGGTCGCGCCGTTCTCCACCGCCCAGTCCTTCATGGCGGCGGCCACGACGTTGGCCACGGCGATATCCAGCCGTTTGCCGTCGCGGATGGTCTTTTTCATGGCGCTGTAGGTTTCCTCCGGCAGACGTTCGCGCATGGCGCGGTCGTCGAATACCATGCAGCCGAAATATTCAGGCACGCTCATCATATTGCTTTCTCCATTCTGAAAAACTCACAATAAAGCTAGTATATCTGCAATTTTGCCCAAAGTCAAGAGCAACCGCGCGAAAACTGCGCCGCTTTTTTTGTGATTCAACAATATTTCATAGATTGTTCATTGATTTTAAGCGCAGGATGTGGTAGAATAGAGAACAATTATAATTATATATTGTATTATAGTTAAGAATCGTATCAATAAATAATATAAATAACAGCGGACAGGGGGATCCGCGCGCCGGCAGCGGGCCGGCGAAGCGAAGGAAGGAGCGTGAAAGCAATGGAACCGATTTACCGGGTACGGGAATTCTCGACCATACGGGAGCTGATGGAAATGAGCGCCCGCCTGTTCGGAGACCGTCCGGCGTTCGAGATCAAGCGCGGCGACGCGCATTTTGAAGTGTCTTATCATGCATATCTGGCGGATATCAACGCGCTGAGCACGGCGCTGATCGACCGCGGCGGCCCCGCCGTGCGCGCGGGCATCTGCGCGGATAACTGCTATGAATACTGCCTGACTTATATTTCCGCGATCTGCGCGGGCGGCGTGGTTGTGCCGATCGACAAGGAGCTGCATACGCAGGATATCCTCGGCATCATCGACACCGCCGAGGTGCAGCTGCTGTTCTGCGATGAAAAATTTCTGAATAAGCACGGCGCGGCGATGCCGGCGTCCGTGCAGCTGATCTGCTTCCGCGCGGAGGTGCCTGCGCAGGGGGAGCGCTTCGACGATTTCCTTGCCGCCGGCAAACGGCTCAATGAAACCGGCAACGCGCTGTATCAGCAGGTCAGACACGATCCGGAGGCGCTCTGCACGCTGCTGTTCACCTCCGGCACCACCGGCGTTTCCAAGGGCGTGATGCTCTGCCAGCGCAATTTCGTCTTCGAGGTCAAGGCGGCCATGGGCGTGATCAAGATTTACCCGGAAGACTGCGGGATCTCCCTTTTGCCGCTGCACCACACCTTTGAAAGCTCCATTATGCTGTTCTTTGCGCCGTATTGCGGGGCGAAGGTCACCTTCTGCGAGGGCTTCACCCATGTGCTGCGCAACATGAAGGAATTCAATCCGACCGTCTTTGTCGCCGTGCCGCAGGTGCTGGAAATCGTGCACAAGCGCATTCTGAAGGCAATCAAAAAGAAGAAATACGGCGAGGTCAAATTCAAGGTCGGCAAGGCGCTTTGCAAGGGTGCGAGCAAGGTCAATATCGACCTCAAACGCGTGGTTTTCAAGGAGATCCAGGAAACCTTCGGCGGCCATATGCGCCTGATCATCTGCGGCGGCGCGCCGATCGATCCGCAGATCATCAAGGATTTCGACGCCTTCGGCATTCAGGTCGTGTTCGGCTACGGGCTGACGGAATGCGCTCCGCTGGCGATCATCAACCACGACCGCCTGCGCACGACGGATTCCATCGGGCAGCCGCTGCCCGGCGTGCAGGCCAAGATCATCGACAAGGATGAAAACGGCATCGGCGAGGTCTGCGTCAAGGGCGATATGGTGATGCTCGGCTATTATAATAACCCCGCGGCGACGGCCGAAGTGATGGATGCGGACGGCTTTTTCCACACCGGCGACCTCGGCTTCGTGGACGCGAAGGGCAATTATCACCTGACCGGCCGCTGCAAGAATGTGATCGTGACCTCCAACGGAAAGAATATCTATCCCGAGGAGCTGGAATACCATATCAACGCGAGCGACGTCGTCGCGGCGAGCATGGTCGAGGGCCTGGAGGATAAGAACGGCGAAGTGCGCGTGCATGCGCAGCTGCTGCCGGATCTGGACGAGCTGGAAGAGAAGATCGGCCGCAAGCCGTCGCAGGAGGAAATCAACCGCGCCATGAAGGACGTGGTGGATCAGGTCAACGCGCAGCTGCCCGGCTTCAAGCACATCCGGACCTTCGCTGTGCGCAGCAAGGAATTCGTGACGACCACCACGCAGAAGATCAAACGCGAATCCAACAAATCCTGAACCGAATAAAAGCATCCGCCCGGACAAGCCTTGTGCCTGCCCGGGCGGTTTTCTGTCCGGTTGATTCTGATTCAGTCCTCGATGGCTGCCTTGCGGCTGTTGATCGCGTGATACTTGGCAATGTCGAATTTCGCCTGCCGGTCGTAGGTGTAAACGCCGTTCTGCTCCTGCTCCACATCCGTCAGCTGCGTGTAGCAGAAAGCGAACATCCGGTCGTTGTCGAGCAGCGCGTCGGTCAGGCCCTTGTAGCGCGCGAAGTATTCCTCCTCGGTCTTCGGCGCGTTGCCGTAGCCCCAGGCGTCGCCGTTGTCGGCGTTCACGCTCCAGCGGATGCCGCCGTATTCGCTGATGAAGCAGATGCCGCCGGGATAATGCTGGATGTCCGGGAAGGCGTCGTGCAGCGTGCCTTCGGTCATCAGCTTGTCATAGCGCGGCTTGAAGATCGTGGGATCCTGCTCGTAATCATGCACGTCATAAATATCCGTTTCCACATGGAAGTTGCCGCTCGTATCGATGCAGGGGCGGGTCGGGTCGATCCGCTTGGTCATGCGGTAGACCGTGCGCAGCAGGGCGGGGTCGCGGCGGCGGCCGTCGCAGTCCCAGGTTTCGTTGAACGGGCACCAGCCGACGATCGCGGGGTGATTGCAGTCGCGCAGCACGGCCTCGCACCATTCCTCCAGATAGCCCGGCGTCAGGGTCGGGTCGCTGTGGTCGATGCCCCAGTTCGGATATTCGCCCCAGACGAGATAGCCCAGCCGGTCGCAGTGATAAAGGAAACGCGGCTCAAACACTTTTTCGTGCAGGCGCGCGCCGTTGAAGCCCGCCGCCATGGACATCTCAATGTCATGCACAAGCGCTGCTTCGTCGCGGGCGGTGTAGATGCCGTCCGGATAGAAGCCCTGGTCGAGCACCAGACGCTGGAAGACGGATTTGCCGTTGATGCGGAAGGCATAGCCGTCGATCGCGAGGTCGCGCAGGCCGAAATAGCTGCGCACCTCGTCCCCCTCAAACGTGAGCGTCAGGTCATAGAGCCGCCCGTCGCCCGGCGCCCAGAGATGGGTTTCG
>JAFZNN010000197.1 GCA_017550895.1 Clostridia bacterium | reverse complement strand
GAACGGCTCCGCACGAGACATAAGGAGGATAACAGGCATGAAGAAATACGACATCGCGGCGTACATCTGGCCCGCCTACACCGGCGACGAGCCGCGCACGCGCATATTCTGGCCGGAGGGCATGGGTGAATGGCAGTCGGTCAGGAGCGCGACGGCAAAGGCCCCGGGACATCAGTGGCCGCGCAGGCCGCTTTGGGGCTATGTGAACGAAGCCGATCCCTATGTGATGGAGATGGAGATCGCCGCCGCCGCGGATCACGGCGTCAACGTGTTCATATACGACTGGTACTGGTACGACCGGCGGCCTTTTCTGGAAAACTGCCTGAACGACGGCTTTTTGAAGGCCCGGAACCGCGGCAGGATGAAGTTTTATCTGATGTGGGCCAATCACGACGCCATGATGTATTGGGACAAGCGGAATTCCGACGACGGCGGCACCGTGATCTGGCAGGGCGCGGCGGACAGGCCGGACTTTGAGCGGGCCATGTCGCGCGTGATCGAACGCTATTTCACGCAGCCGAATTATTACGCCATCGACGGCAAGCCCGTGTTTATGATCTACGACGTGCCGAATCTGGTCAGGGGGCTTGGCGGCGTCGACGAGACCAGGCGCGCCATCGACTGGTTCCGCGAAGCCTGCGTGAAGGCGGGCCTCGGCGGTCTCCACCTGCAGTTCACCATGTGGAACGACCGCTTCACCAACCTGAGCGGCATGGACGGCGGCCGGAATGTGCCCGCCTCGGCGTTCGGCGGCCTGGGATTTGACAGCTGCTCGCACTATCAGTATGTGCACTACGCGGACATAGACCGCCGCTACGAGGAAGTTTTGCCGGATGTGGCCGCTGAGTGGGAGCGCCTCGACCGCACGCTGCCTTTCCCTTATTTCCCCCATGTGAGCCTGGGCTGGGACAACAATCCGCGCTTCACGGGCTTCCGGCCGGGTATCCTGAAAAACTGCACGCCGGAAAACATTGAGAAGGCGCTGCGCATGGCGAAGGATTACGCCGACCGCCACCCCGGCCAGCCCCCGCTGATCACCGTCAACAGCTGGAACGAATGGACGGAGTCGAGTTATCTCGAGCCGGACGATCTGTACGGTTACGGCTATCTCGAGGCGGTCAGGCGGGTGTTCGTCGAAGGGGAAAGCTGATCTTTCCCAGACCGCGGGGCGTTTTTGACGCCCATATATTCATCACGGGCCCTCAGCCTGAAAAGGAGATGACGATATGTCCGCCAACCGCTGGCCCCTTCTCTCGGTGCCGGTCATGAACGATGAGTTTACGCGCTGCAGCGGCCAGTATTTAAGCGCCTTTGAAAAGGGCGGCGTAAACGCCGTTTTCCTGGCCATGCGGCGCTCCTTCGATCCGGTTTTTCTGGCGGAGGATTTCCGCCGCCTGGCGGAGAACATCGCCCTGCTGAAGGATGCCGGGTATGAGGTTGGCTGCTGGCTGCAGGCCTTCGGTTTCGGCAATCCGCTGCCCGCGGGCGAGGAGCGGTTCGCCGGCTTCACGAAAATCACCGGTATGGACGGCAGAACCTGCGGCGACGCTTTCTGCCCCGCCGATCCGCGCTTCACGGATTTCATGGCGG
>JAFZNN010000017.1 GCA_017550895.1 Clostridia bacterium | reverse complement strand
CGTGCGTGTGCAGGAGGACGGCACGGCGGTCGTGCTCTTTAAATGCACGCTGATGAATGCGCGCCTTTGTGCGCTGCGCAAGGTGTCCGGCCGGATCGTGATGAAGGAGTATTCCGGCCTCAAGGTCAGCAAGGACGCTTTGCGGTTTGACGCGGACGGGAATCCCGGCGTCTATGTCCTGCGCGGCGATGTGGTCAGCTTCCGCAGCGTGCGCGAAATCTACGCGGCGGATACGTTCATTATAGCCGCAGCGCCCGCCGATCCGTCCACGCTGCCTTATAAGCATTTGCAACTCTATGACGAAGTGATCACTTCGGGAAAGGATTTGTATGATGGAATGGTTCTCCGATAGCGATCGTTTCCTTGCGATCGAAGAAAATCTCAAGGTGCTGCGCGAGCAGATCGCCGAAGCCGCCGTCGCCTCCGGCAGGCAGCCGGAAGACGTGCATCTGATGGCGGTGTCCAAAACCGTGGAGCCGAAATTCATCAACCACGCGATCGCGCAGGGCGTGGACCTGATCGGCGAAAACAAGGTGCAGGAGTTCCTGCTCAAGGAGCCGGATTTGATTTTGTCGGCGTGCAAAGCGCATCTGATCGGTCATCTGCAGTCCAACAAAGTCAAAAAAATCGTCGGTCATGTGGATACGATCCAGTCCGTCGATACCGTTTCGATCGCGAAGGAGATCGGCAAACGCTCGCTCGAAAACGGGATCGTGACGAAGGTTCTCATCGAGGTCAACGTCGGCAGCGAGGAGAGCAAATTCGGTTTTTCGCCCGAAGCGGTGACCGAAGCCGCCTGCGAAATTGCGGAAATTGACGGCATTTCCGTGGACGGTTTGATGTGTGTGGCGCCGATTTGCGAAAAAGATGTCGAATTACGCAGGATTTTTTCAAATATGCGCCGGTTATTTATTGACATTGGCGCCAAAAAAATAGATAATATAAATATGAATATCCTCTCGATGGGGATGTCGGGTGATTACAGACAAGCCATTCTCGAAGGTGCAAATCTTGTGCGTGTCGGATCGGCGATCTTTGGTATGAGGATATATCGATAATCAGAAGGAGGCAATCATGAACATGTTTGAGAAGCTGAAGGAATTTATCAACGGGACCGATGATGACTACATCGAGAGCAACGATGTCGGTTATGAGGACGAGTCTGCGTATGAGGCCGCGGAGGAGCCTGTGATCGAGCGCAGGGAGCAGCCCCGCGCCCGCACGCATGAGCGCGCGCATGACCGTCCGGTCAGAAGCAGCGCGAGCAATGTTGTGCCGATTTCCTCCGGCGCCGCTGCTGCGCCGGCCGCAAAGCAGCATATCGTTGTGCGTTCCATCGAACGTTATGAGCGCGACGCGGGCGAAGTGGTGCAGGTGCTCAAGCAGGGCCGCATCGTGATCCTGAATCTGGAGAACTGCCCCGAATACGACGCGCAGCGCACCATTGATTTCTTTTACGGCATTACTTGCTATACCGGCGGCCGCTTTGAAAAGATCGCCGGCGGCGTTTATGTAATCACGCCCGCGGGCGTCAAAGTGACAAGCGATCTTGTCGAAGGCTTTGCCGCTGCGGACGAGGAGCAAGTTTAAGAGAGGGTTGGTGATTGAGAATGCTCAGAACCGATGAAATCAGAAATGCGAAATTCACCCCTGTCAGCAGCGGGACCTACAGCGCGGACGAAGTGGATGCATTTCTGGGCAAGGCCGCTGATTCCTATCAACAGGCGCAGGATGAGATCCTTGCGCTGCGCAAGAAACTCGGCATTTTAGCCGACACGGTTGAGAATTACCGCAAGGACGAGGATGCGATCAAGCTTTCTCTGCTGGATGCGCACCGCATGGCGGAGAGCGTCACCAAAGAGTCGAACGCCAAGGCGAAGGCCGTGCTGGATGACGCCGAAGCCAAGTCCGGTTCCATCCTCGACGGTGCGAACCGTCAGGCGTCGCAGATCATCAGCGACGCGCGTGACGACGCGAGAAGCATTGTCGACAATGCGCGCGTTGCCGTGGCGTCCCTGACCGAGCGCGCGCAGAAGGAAACCGAGCAGACCATGAGCGCGGCGCGCGAAAAGGCTGCGGCGCTGCTTGTGCAGGCAAAGGCAAAGAGCGATGAGATCGTCGGCGACAGCAAGCGCGCGTATGAGTTCTATTCCGATGAGCTTGTTAAGCTCAAGACGCAGGCCGCAACTTACCGCTCCGCCATGGAGAGCCTGTGCATGGAGCAGCTCACGCTCCTTTCCTCCGTACCGGATGAAAACGCGTCGAAGAAGAATGCCGAAGCGATCAGCGCGATCGAGGAGATCGCCGCGGAGCTGACGCCTGCCGCCGAGGAACCCGTGCCTGCCGCGGAGGAAGAACCGGATCCCATCAGCGCGATCGTTGCCGATGTGCTTGCCGAGCAGGAAGCGCCTGCCGCTGAGGAAGCGCCCGCGTTCGAGGAAGCGACGGTTGCCGAAGAAGTCCCCGCTTTTGAAGAGGCGCCTGTTGTTGAGGAAGCGCCGGTCGTCGAAGAAGCGCCGGTCTTTGCGCCGGAACCGGTTGCGGAAGCAGAGCCGGTCGTTGAGGAAGCGTCTGTGTTCGAGGCGGCCCCCGTCATTGAAGATGCGCCCGTGATCGAAGAAGCGCCTGTGATTGAGGAAGCACCCGTCATCGAGGAGGCGCCTGTGATCGAAGAAACCTCCGCACCCGCCGTTGAGGAAGCGCCCGCGCCCGCGGCTGCGCCGGCCGAGGAGGAAGACGATCTGTTTGCTCTGATCGACAGCTTCGATTTCAGCAAGGATCTTCCCGCGGATCTTGACAGCATTCTGCCGCCTTCCGTGGATTCCGCTTTTTCGGATGACGCCGCGACGGCTGCGGCGGATGATGACAGCGATCTTTCCGATCTGTTTGACAGTCTGCTTTCCGACGAAGAGTAATACAATGCCGCGGTTTCGCGGCGCTTGAGAGGGTCCTATGTTTCAACTGTTTGCCGCTGCGGCGATCCTTTTGCTGACCGCCGCGGACCGGCTGACCAAGCATCTGGTCGTCTCCACCGTGAAGGTCGACGGCCCAAAGCCGTTCCTTTTCGGGCTGTTTCAGCTTCGATACGTGGAAAATACCGGCGCCGCATTCAGCTCGTTTTCGCATAAAACGACGCTGCTGACCGTTGTGACGATCGTGATTCTGGCTGTCGGCCTGACGCTGCTGATGCTGCATAAATTTCGTTCGCCCTTCGTCAACGTGTGCGTTGTGCTGGTGCTGGCCGGGGGCCTTGGCAATGTGATCGACCGCCTGGCCTACGGTTTTGTGGTGGATTTCATTGAACCGCTGTTTATCGATTTCGCGGTGTTCAATTTTGCGGATTGCTGCATCACGGTCGGCGCGATCCTGTTGATCTGTTATGAGCTGCGGTCGCTGCTGACCGAGCGGAAAAAGGCACAAGCCCATGGAAACGATCACACAAATTGATTTCAACGAACCGATTCTGCGCACGGTCGGAGAGGAAGATGCAGGCGCGCGGATCGATCAGCTTCTCGCGCAGGCGCTGCCCGGCTATTCGCGGCAGTTTGTGCAGAATCTGATTGCCGAGCAACGCGTCACCTGCCGGGGAAAAGCGGTCAGCAAAAGCTTCCGTCCGCAGGAAGGCGAGGAGATCACGGTGCTGATTCCCGAGCCGACCGAGCTCCGCCTGGAGCCCGAGGAGATCCCGCTGGAGATCCCGTATGAGGATGACGCTCTGCTCGTGGTCAACAAGCCGCGCGGCATGGTCGTGCATCCCGCGCCGGGCAATTACAGCGGCACGCTGGTCAACGCGCTGCTCTGGCATTGCGCCGGCCGCCTCTCGTCGATCAACGGCGTAGTCCGGCCCGGTATCGTGCACCGGATCGACAAGGATACCAGCGGTCTGCTGCTTGTTGCGAAAACGGATCAGGCGCACATCGCGCTCTCCGAGCAGATTCGCGCGCATACGCTCGCGCGAGAATATCGCGCCGTGATTCACGGCCATTTAAAACAAGCGGCCGGCACCGTGGATCTGCCGATCGGCCGCAGCGCGTCGGACCGCAAAAAAATGTGCGTGACCGACCGCAATTCCAAAGCCGCCGTTACGCATTATGAGGTGCTGGAGGAGTATCCGCAGTTTTCTCTATTGCGCCTGCGGCTGGAAACCGGACGCACGCATCAGATCCGCGTCCACATGGCCTATCTCGGGCATCCCGTGGCAGGGGATCCCGTTTACGGGCCGAAGCAGCCCGCGCTGCCCGGCGGGCAGTGTCTGCATGCGGGGCTGCTGGGTTTTCGTCATCCCATAGACGGGCGCTCGGTGCTGGTGGAAGCGCCGCTGCCCGGATATTTTCAGGCATTTATTCAAAAAATACAGCAGAACAGGAGGTGACTGCATTGGATGCAGTTATTAAGAAGCAATTGAAGATCAAGGCGTGCACGGCGCGCATCGGGATCGTGGAAAGCGTATACAACGCGAAATCCGGTCATCCCGGCGGTTCTTTGTCCTGTGTGGATATTTTAACGTATCTGTATTTTTGCCACATGAACGTAGACCCGCAGAATCCGAAATGGGAGGATCGCGACCGTTTCGTGCTCTCGAAGGGGCATGCAGCGCCGGCGCTTTACGCGGTGCTTGCGCTCAAGGGCTATTTTCCGGCGGAGAAGCTGGTCACGCTGCGCAAGAGCGATTCCATGCTTCAGGGCCACCCGAGCATCAAGTATACGCCCGGCGTCGATATGTCCACCGGTTCCCTCGGTCAGGGCATCTCCGCGGCGTGCGGCATGGCACTCGGCGCGAAGCTCGGCGGCAAGAATTACCGCGTCTACACGATCCTCGGCGACGGCGAGATTCAGGAAGGCCAGGTCTGGGAGGCGGCGATGTACGCTTCCGCCAAGGGTCTTGACAATCTGGTCGCCGTGGTCGATTATAACGGTCTGCAGATCGACGGCACCTGCGCCGAGGTGAATTCTCCTTATCCGATCGCGGAGAAATTCAAGGCCTTCGGCTGGAATGTGATCGAAATCTGCGCGCACAGCTTCGATGAGATCGACGCGGCGTTCCGTGCGGCTGCCGAATTCAAGGGCAAGCCCTCTGTGATCATCGCTGAGAGCGTCAAGGGCAAGGGCGTTTCCTATATGGAAAACCAGGTCGGCTGGCACGGAAAAGCCCCCAATGCAGAAGAATATGCCCAGGCACGGCAGGAGCTGGATGCCCAGCTTGCCGCGCTGAAAGCGTAAGGAGGGAAAGACATGGCTGATGTGATTAAAACCGCAACGCGCGATGCTTACGGCAAAGCGCTGGTCGAGCTCGGCGCGACGAATGACAAGGTCGTTGTTCTTGACGCGGACCTTGCTGCCGCGACCAAAACCGGAATGTTCAAGAAGGCCTATCCCGACCGCTTTATCGATTCCGGCATTGCCGAGAGCAATATGATGGGCGTCGCCGCCGGACTTGCGACTGCCGGCTATACCGTATTTGCCAGTACGTTCGCGATGTTTGCCGCCGGCAGAGCTTATGAGCAGGTGCGCAACTCCATCGGATATCCGCATCTGAACGTCAAGATCGGCGCAACGCACGCCGGCATTTCCGTCGGTGAGGACGGCGCAAGCCATCAGTGCTGCGAGGATATCGCGCTCATGCGCGTCATTCCCGGCATGGTCGTGATCAATCCTGCGGATGATATCGAAGCGCGCGCCGCCGTGCTGGCCGCCGCGGCGTATGACGGACCTGTTTATATGCGCTTCGGCCGTCTGGCGGTGCCCAGAGTGTTTGATGAATCCTATCAGTTTGAGATCGGCAAGGCCGTTGTTCTGCGCCCCGGCACGGACGTGACGATCTGCGCGACCGGCCTGATGGTCAAGGAAGCGCTGGAAGCGCAGGAGATGCTGGCTGCCGAGGGCATCAGCGCCGAGATTGTCAATGTTGCCACGATCAAACCGCTGGACAACGAAACCATCCTGACTTCGGCCGCAAAGACCGGCGCCGTTGTGACTGCGGAAGAGCACAGCATCATTGGCGGTCTGGGCAGCGCGGTGGCGGAGGCCGTCTGCGAGGGCGGCAAACCCGTGCCCGTGGTGCGGCTCGGCGTCAACGATACGTTCGGCAAATCCGGCCCCGCATTGGAACTGCTTCATATTTTCGGCCTGGATGCGCAAACTATCGTTGCGAAAGCGAAGCAGGCAATTGCATTGAAGTAATCAAAGACAAGGCTGCCCTGCATCCACGGGGCAGCCATGCTTTTCTGAGGAGCTGTTATGGCGTTCATTAAGAAAAAAACGCTTCCCGCAAAACGAGAGCTTCCTTTGACGATCCTTGCCGTGATTGTTCTGATTCTGGGCACGCTGGCGGTGCTGTATTTTCTGCTGCATCATGCCGCGCCCGAGGTCGGCAGCATGCTGGCGTATCGCAAGGGGAGCAGCACGGTGCTGGAACTGAACGGCCGCCGCCTGACGGTTGCAGACGCGTCCG
>JAFZNN010000016.1 GCA_017550895.1 Clostridia bacterium | reverse complement strand
GGCCAGCAGCAGCGCGTGGCCATCGCCCGCGCGCTGGTGAAGATGCCGCGCGTGCTGCTGCTCGACGAGCCGCTCTCCAACCTCGACGCCCGGCTGCGCCTGCAGACGCGCGAGGAGATCCGCCGCATCCAGCAGGAAACGAAGATCACCACCATCTTCGTGACCCACGACCAGGAGGAAGCCATGTCGATCTCCGACATGATCGTGGTCATGAAGGACGGCGTCGTGCAGCAGATCGGGCGGCCCCAGGACGTGTACGACAGCCCGGTCAACCTGTTCGTGGCGAAATTCCTGGGCACGCCGCCCATCAACGTGTTCGAGGGCCGCGTGAAGGGCGGCCGGCTGTTCGTGGGCGGCGACGATATCCTCGCCGTGGACGGCGTGGGCGACCGCGAGGTCTACGTGGGCATCCGGCCCGAGGGCTTCCTGCTGAAGGAGGACGGCCCGCTCTGCTGCGACCTCACCCGCGTGGAGGTCATGGGCCGCGACACCAGCGTGGTGTCGACGCACAAGGCCATGACGAGCGTGTCCATCCGCTCGATCATCAGCGCGGAAAACAGGGTGAACACCGACGCGAAAACCGTGCGCTTCGCCGTGAAGCCCGCCAAGACCTTCATCTTCGACAAAACCACGGAAGAGCGCATCCATTTCGGCGCGCAGTGAGGCTGCGGGGGTGTCACGATGAAAAACAGCAATCTGAAGGGCTGGCTGTACCTGCTGCCGGCCATCCTGTTCCTGGGATTTTTCATGGTTTACCCGCTGGTCGACGTGCTGATCTATTCCTTCGAGGAGGGCTATAACTTCGCCTCGCAGACCTCGTTCGGCGTCGGCCTGTACAACTATTCCTACGTGCTGCACGACGGCTACTTCATGCAGGCCGTGAAGAACACCTTCATCCTGGTGGTCATCACCGTGCCGCTCTCGACGGGCATCGCGCTGCTGATCTCGCTGGGGCTGAACGCCATAAAGCCGCTGCGCAATCTGTTCCAGACGGTCTACTTCCTGCCCTACGTCACGAACACGCTGGCCGTGGGCCTGGTGTTCATGATCCTGTTCAAGAAGACCGCCTATTCGGAGGGCCTGATCAACCTGCTCATCGGCTGGTTCGGCGGCGAATCCATCGACTTCATCGACGGGCCCTACTGGGCGAAGATGTTCGTGATGTGCTTCTACACCATCTGGGTGGTCATGCCGTTCAAGATCCTGATCCTCACCAGCGCGCTGGCCTCCGTCAATCAGGATTACTACCGCGCCGCCAAGGTGGACGCCACGCCCAAATGGCGCATCTTCACCAAGATCACGCTGCCCATGATCTCGCCCATGGTGTTCTATCTGGTCATCACCGGCTTCATCGGCGCGTTCAAGGCGTATTCGGACGAGGTGGCGCTCTTCGGCACCGACCTGAACGCCGCGGGCATGAACACCATCGTGGGTTATGTGTACGACATGCTATACGGCAACAGCGGCGGCTACCCCTCCTACGCCTCGGCGGCCGCGCTGATCCTGTTCGTCATCGTGCTGACCATCACCTGCGTGAACCTGCTCGTGAGCAAGAAGCACGTGCACTACTGAGGGGAGGCGGAGCTATGGCAAAGCAAGTCGATTATGAAAAAATCGGGCGCTCCGCCCGCGTTCGCGGCGGAATCGGTAAGACCGTCATCTACGCGCTGCTGGTCGTATGGGCGCTGATGGTGCTGTTCCCGTTCTACTGGATGGTGCTCACCTCCATCAAGAGCTACAGCGCGTACAACTCGGAATACATTCCGAAGTTCTTCACCCTCTCGCCCACCATGCAGAACTACGCCGACGCCTTCACGGCCGTTCCGCTGGCGCGCTATTTCCTGAACACGCTGATCTTCACGCTCATCACCACGGCGGTCATGCTGGTGGTTGTGGTGCTGGCGGCGTTCGCCTTCGCGCGGCTGGACTTCAGGGGCAAGAACGTCGCCTTCACGCTGTTCCTGTCGCTGATGATGATCCCCAGCGAGCTGGTGGTCATCACCAACTTCGTGACCATCACCAACCTGGGCCTCAGGAACACCTTCACGGGCCTCATACTTCCCTCTGTCACCAGCGTGTTTTACATCTATCTCCTGAAGGAGAACTTTGAACAAATACCGGGCGAGCTGTACAAGGCCGCCAAGGTGGACGGCACCTCCGATTTCAAGTACCTCGTGAAGGTGATGCTGCCCATCAGCCAGCCCACCATCGTCACCATCACCATCCTGAAGATCATCGAATGCTGGAACTCCTACGTGTGGCCGCGGCTGATCACCGACGATTCGGCCTACTTCCTGGTGTCCAACGGCATTCAGGAGATCCGCGAAAACGGCTTCGGCCGCGAGAACATCCCCGCCATGATGGCGGCGGTGGTCGTGATCTCCGTGCCGCTGATCGTGCTGTTCCTGATCTTCCACAAGAAGATCATGGCCGGCGTTTCGAGAGGGGGAACGAAGGGATGAGAAAGAAGCTGTCCGTCCTCGCGCTGCTGCTCGCGTGCCTGCTGCTTGCCGGCTGCCACGGCTCCACGCAGCGGCAGAGCATGGCCGTTCCGGAAACGTTCGACGAATCGAAGCCCATCGCCATCACGTTCTGGGCCAAGAACGACACCAACCGCACGCAGGTGGATATCTACGAGAAGGCCATCGCCGACTTCCAGGCGCTGTATCCCAGCGTGACGGTGAACATGCGCCTGTATACCGACTACGGCCGCATCTACAACGACGTCATCACCAACATCGCCACCAACACCACGCCCAACGTGTGCATCAGCTATCCCGACCACATCGCCACCTACCTCACAGGCAGCAACGTGGTGGCCGATCTGGACGGCCTCATGGCCGATCCCAACTACGGGCTGGGCGGCTCGAAGCTCAGATTCGAGGGCGCCGGGAAGGACGGCGTCGTGCCCCAGTTCCTGGCCGAGTGCCGGCTGAACGGGCGCGTCTACGCGCTGCCCTACATGCGCTCCACCGAGGCGTGCTATGTGAATAAAACGCTGGTCGAATCGCTGGGCTACGAGCTGCCGGAAACGCTCACCTGGGATTTCGTGTGGGAGGTGGCCGACGCCGCCGCGGCGAAGGACGAGGACGGCGTGTACCTGGTCAACGGCCAGAAGGTCATGATCCCCTTCATCTACAAATCGACCGACAACATGATGATCCAGATGCTGAAGCAGAAGGGCGCGGGCTACTCCACCGACAGCGGCGAGATCCTCATCTTCAACGACACGACGAAGGAGCTGCTGCTGGATATCGCCGGGCACGTCGGCAAAGGCGCGTTCTCAACGTTCAAAATTTCCAGCTATCCGGCCAACTTCCTGAACGCAGGCCAGTGCGTGTTCGCGGTCGACTCCACCGCCGGCGCGACGTGGATGGGCTC
>JAFZNN010000196.1 GCA_017550895.1 Clostridia bacterium | reverse complement strand
GCCCCTGCCCTTCGGCCATGCGCACGAGCGCCCGCCGCCGCAGCGGATCGGGCGCCGCGGCGAGCTGCCGGGCATCCCAGCCGCCTGCCGAAGCGGCGGCCTGCAGCAGCGCATCCGTGTGCGCCTGCAGATAGGCCTCGTCCGCGCGCAGCTCCTCCATACAGGCGCCTGCATGGGCGAAGAACGCGGCGTTTGTCTGCTGCAGCGCCGGCATCACCTGCGCGCGCAGACGGTTGCGGGCATACTGAATATCTGCGTTGGTCACGTCGGTCACGAACGGCACGCCGTTTTCGCTGCAATAAGCGAGGATCTCCGCCTTCGTCACGTCAAAGAGCGGACGGATGATCCTGCCGCGCACGGGCGGAATCGAACAAAGCCCGCGCAGGGACGCGCCGCGCGCGAAATTCAGCAGAAAGGTCTCCGCGCGATCCTCCAGATGATGCGCCGTAGCGATCCGCGCGTTTGTGTCCAGCGATTCGAAGAATGCATACCGCACCTGCCGGCCGCACGCTTCGATCCCGACGCCGCGCCGCCGCGCTTCCGCGGCGATATCCGCGCGCAGGATCTCCAGCGGCACGCCGCGCTTTTCGCATTCCGCAGAGACAAACGCTTCATCGGCGTTTGCCGCTTCGCCGCGCAGGCCGTGATTCACATGCGCCGCGCGCAGGCAAAACCCGAGCTCCGGCCGCAGACGGCAGAGCAGATCGAGCATCGCCATGGAATCGCTTCCGCCGGAAACAGCGGCGATCACCGTGCAGCCGGGCGGCAGCATCTCATAGCGCGCCGCCGTGCGGCGCACCCGGTCAAGCATCGCGCTCGGCCTCCATCGGAATAAACAGGGTGTGCTCCCGTCCCAGGCAAATTCGACCGTGCCGACTTCGCCGTGGCGGTTCTTGGCAACGATCACTTCCACTTTGTTGACGTCCGCCGCGTCCTGCGCGTCGCCGTCCTCCTGCTCGCCCTTGTAGTAATCGGGGCGGTACAACATGAGCACGATATCGGCGTCCTGCTCGATGGAGCCGGATTCTCGCAGATCGGCCAGCTGCGGACGATGGGATTTCCCGCGTCCCTCGGAGGCGCGGGAAAGCTGCGCGCAGCAGACGACGGGGATGTTGAGATCCTTCGCCATCATTTTGAGGTTGCGGGTGATCTCGCTGACCTCCTGCACGCGGTTCTCCTTGCGCGAGGTGCTGGCGATCAGGCCGAGATAGTCGATCACCACGCAGTCCACGCCGCCGAGCCGCCGGGTCTTGGCTTTCATTTCCGGCACGGTGATGCCGGAGGAATCGTCAAAATACAGCTCGCAGTCGTTGAGCGCCATGGTCGCCTTGCCCAGACGGATCCATTCGTCGTTGGTGATCAGGCCGCTGCGCATCTTATGGCTGGAAACGCGCGCCTCCGTGCCGAGCACGCGCATGGCCAGCTGCTCTTTCGTCATCTCAAGCGAGAAAAACAGCACCTTGCGTTTGCTCTTGACGGCCACATTGCGCGCGAGATTGAGCGCAAAGCTGGTTTTGCCCATCGCCGGCCGCGCGCCGATGAGCACAAGATCCGAGCGGTTCAGGCCGGTCAGGATCTTATCCAGATCCGAAAAGCCGGTGGTGTAGCCTTTATAAAGCTCCTTGTCCTCGCCGGTGATCTTTTTCAGGGTATCGTAAACATTGTTGACGATGATGTCCTTGAGCTTGGAGGGCGCATTCGTCGCCTTGCCGCGCCGGATGTTGTAAATATTCTGCTCCGCGCGGTCCAGGAGCGTATCCGCGGTTTCCTCCTGCGCAACGGCGTCGTCGATCGTTTCGCTGGAAACGTTGATGAGCGTGCGCATATAGTATTTTTCGCGCACGATCTTGGCATACATCTCCACATTCGAGGTGGAGGGCACCATCTGCGCGAGTTCAAACAGATACGTCCGCCCGGCGACGTTGTCATAGACGCCCTGCTGCACGAGCAGATCGAGCACGACCAGCGGGTCGATCCTGCCGCCGGTGCTGTCGACCGTCAGCATCGCGCTGAAAATCGCGCTGTGCTGCGGCAGATAAAACGCCTCCGGCGTGATATAGACCGCCGCCTGCGGCAGACAGGCCGGATCGACCAGAATGCTGCCGAGCACCGCCTGCTCCGCCTCGAGGCTGAAGGGCATCTGCAGCTGATCAAGTTGAATCACACTATGTTCCGCCATATTGCTTTCTCCGTTCGGATCATTCGCCGACCATCACATACAGCGAAGCGGTGATCCCGTTGTATAATTTGATCTCCACCGGATAGGTGCCGAAGGATTTGATATCCTCCACGCTGACCTTGCGCTTGTCGATCTGCATACCGAAATGATCGGAAAGCGCGCTTGCCACATCCTTGGCCGTCACGGAGCCGAAGAGCTTGCCGTTCGCGCCGGCCCGGGCCGTCATGCGCACGGTCTTGCCCTCGAGCTGCTCCTTTGCCGCCTTCGCCGCGGCGATTTCGGTTTCAATGCGATGCTTTTCAGCCGCCTCGCGGTTTTTCAGCTCGCTCATCGCCTGCGAATTCGCTTCCCCCGCGATCTTGCGCGGAAACAGGAAATTCCGGGCGTAGCCGTCGGAAACATTGACCAGCTCCCCGCGCTTGCCCAGGCCCTTGACATCCTGCATTAAAATCACTTTCACAGTGCACACCCCTTTTCAGGAATTTTCTTCATAATAACGGTCGATCTCCGCTTTCAGATCCGTCATGGCCTCCTCGATCGAGGTTTCCGGCAGACGGCAGGCCGCCATCGTGCGATGACCGCCGCCGCTGAGCGCCTCCATGATCAGCTGCACGTTGATCTCGCCGTAGCTGCGCGCGGAAATATTGATCGCGCTGCCGCTCTGATAGAGCACAAAGGCCGCTTTGGATTCGTTGACGTTCAGCAGCTCATCCGCCGCCTGCGATGCAACGATGCGCGCATCTTCGATCTCGCCCTCCACGGCGGAAATCACGCAGCCGCGGTAGCATTCCGCCGCCGCGACGACCCGGTTGCGGTTGCGGTTGACTTCCATCGAATTGGAAAACAGCCGCTTGACGCTGACGGTATCCGCGCCCTTCTCCCGCAGGTATGCCGCCGCCTCAAAGGTGCGCACGCCCACGCGCACGACAAAGCCTTTGGTATCCAGCATCATGCCTGCCAGCAGCGCCTCCGCCGCAAGCTTGGAGAGGACCAGATCCGGGTTGATATACTGCAGCAGCTCCGCCACCATCTCGCTCGCCGACGAAGCGCCGGGATCGTGGTGGAACAGCACGACATCCTGCTCGGGCTCGGCAGCCAGGCGGT
>JAFZNN010000195.1 GCA_017550895.1 Clostridia bacterium | reverse complement strand
CCGGCGGATTTTTTTATAATATTGAATTAAAAACTGATCAGCAGCAGGCCGCCTGCGCACGCCGCAATGCCGCACAGCTGCCGGAGCGTGATCTGCTCCTTATAAAAGACGGCCGCAACGATCACCAGGATCACAGCCAGCGAGATATTCGCCGTGACGGAGACCGTATTCATCTGCCATCCGTTGCGGTAAGCAAGGATGTAGCCGATTTCCAGCCCGATGATCACAAGCCCGAGCGCGAACGACGACCAGTTTGCCTTTGCCAGCTCCGCGGGCAGATTCTTCTGCTTTGCCGTGATGAAAAATGCGCAGAGGCTGACCAGCGCCGCGACGCCGTAGGTCAGAAACAGCGCGGCAAAGCCGTTGATCTCGCGCGGTGTGGATTTCGCGCAGATATTATAGAACGTATTGGACAGCACGATGATCAGGATCGGATACAACAGATTCCACATGATATTCCTCCATAAAAAACTACCGCACAAGTCAGCCTTGTGCGGTAGGTGCTCACCCGTTATGCAATTGGGTTTTGGTCGGTCGAAGGACTCAGATCTCTTCCTTCTTGGTCTTGATCACAACAGCGGCGCCGGCTGCAAGCGCAAGCAGCGCAACAGCGGGAACGATCATGCTGCTGCCCGTGCCGGGGATGCGATTGACAACGGTCGAAGCCTTCTTGGTGGCCGCGGGAGCAGCCGTGGTGCCTTTGTTGCCGTTGGCAGCCGTCGTGGTGGCGTCGTCGCCTTCAATGATCGCCGGGTTCGCGGGATCCGTGGTGGAGCCGGGCTCCTCCGTGGTGGTCTCGCCGGAAGCGGTGGTCGATGCCGGAGCAGCGGTGGTCGTTGCAGGAGCAGCAGTGGTCGTTGCAGGAGCAGCAGTGGTCGTCGCCGGAGCAGCGGTCGTTGCCGGAGCAGCAGTCGTGGTGAGAGGATCTGCGGGAGTCGTCGGCGTCTCAGCAAACACGCTCATCGAAACCGTAAAAATAGCTGCAAGCGCAATCAGCAGAGCAAACACGAGAGAAACGGTCTTTTTCATTGTGATTACCATCCTTTTTCAAATTGATCGCCTGATGGGCGATTCTATACAAATATATTCTACAGGAAACCCGCCGGTTTGTCAAGAGGATTCCGAAGGGACAGCGGAAATTTATAAACTATTCACAGATTTTATCATTATATCACGGAATAATACGGAAAATTGCGTAAAAACTGCGGATTGAGGTTCATGCCGGAGCCTGCTGTGTCAGACCCAGGCTCCGGCACCACCCCATCCTTTGTCCCTGAGATTCTTCGCTTTCCTGCAAAAAAGCAGGTTCCCCAAAGCAAAGAATCGTCCATATCATCAAAGCGGCAACCCGCATTGAATCCATTGAAACCGGCGCGGCTCAGAGCGTCACAGCGCCGATCAGTTTGCTGCCGGAGAGCTCAAACGCGCAGATCTTTTCGCCGGAGATCGTGTAGAACACATCGCCGATCACGGCGCCGTAGACCGCGGCGTCGCCCAGATAATTCCTGGAATGATTGTAGGTGCCCTTCGGCTTGATCGCGCCGTCGGTGACGGTAAACAGCAGATAGCAGGAGAGCTCCGCGCCGCTGGCCTCGTTCTGCGTGATGACCGGCAGGCCGAACAGCGCGCGCTCCGGAATCACGGTCACGCGGGGGCTGCCGGCGGCGTCCGTCAGAATGCGCGCGCCGGTGAGCTGATACGGCGTGCCGAAAACAGGCGCGTCGGGATCGCTCAGATCGATGGGCGTGAGCACCGTTTCGCCGGTTTTCGTCGCGTAGAATCCGATCATCTGCGTCGGAGAAATCTCATAGACCGTCTGCACATTCGCGGGCGTTTCCACGCTGCCGGACTGCTTCAGATGCGCGGGATCGGTCAGATCGATCACCGCGATCTTTTTCTCATTGATGAAATAGCAGCGGTTTGCGCCGAACCACACGCGGTCCGCGGGCTGGCCGCCCGGCTGCGCCTGCAGACTGTCGACGCTTTCCATGCTGTCGTTCAGGCAGTACAGCACGGAGCCGTTGTCCTGGAGCGCGGCCGCATAGAGCCTGCCGCCGAGCGCGACGGGCGCTGAAAGCAGCCTGCCCTGCAGCACGAAAGCGCCGGTAAAGCTGACGGCCCGGTCGGCAAGGACAAAGCGGTAAAGCGCCGTGCGCACCTGATTGTCGCTCTCCCCCGCCGCCTGCACGAAGCTGCGGGTCACGTAAAACGCGTTTTCGGCGGCCTGCACCTGACTGCCGCAGCCGAGCACCGCAAGCACGGACTCCGGCTTGAAGGGCGAAGCGAGCGGAGTTTCGGAGATGAACAGGTAGGACGCCTCCGGATCGTTGATCGCCATGCAGACGTCTTCTGCCCGCGGACGGAAGACGTTGCCGTCCACCGTCAGCTGCGGCAGATCGCCGTTTTCGCCGGCGGAGAGATTGCTCAGCGCCTTGCAGGTGACCAGGCGGAGCTTGCCGCCGCGCAGATCGGAGAACACATAGCTGCCCTCCTGCGCCGCCGCGCAAAGCCGCACGGGCGCCGTCGGGTCGCTGATATCATAATAAACCGCAACGGTCTGCGTATGATCTGCCGCCGCGCTTTCCGTGAGCGTGTAGGCGTAACGGTTCAGCAGGGCGATCATCCGGTTGCCGCTGACAAACAGATCAAAGCATTCCTCGTCCGCGTCGCCACTGCTGCCGTCCGTCAATGTGACGGTCGCGGCCACCTGCATCTGATCGGCAGGCGCGGCGCTGATGATCCGGATCTGCTCGATCGCAATGCCGGTCGCGGGATTGATGCCGGGCGTGACGACATAGAGGTAATTGCCGCTGCGCTTCACAATATCGGCCGCGGTCGTATCCGCTGGATTGACCGTCGCGGAAGAACCGGCGGACAGGCTTTCGGACGGCACAGCGACAAAGCCCTCCAGCAGCTTCAGGCCGGCGTCGAGCAGCGGAGAGACCGCGTTCTCGCCGCGCTTCGTCGTCGCCGCGGGCGCGATTTCCGCGCCGGGCATCTTCGGATCCGGCGTGGCCTGCCCGGTCGCGTTTGTCACCTGATCTTTATTATTCAGAATTTCGCGCACAGCCTGATCGAGCTCCTCTGCGTTCTTGGCATTCTTGATCAACGGTGAATTGCCGGAGGACGCATGGTTGATCTGCTGCACCGACTGCCCGCGATAGAGGAATGCGCCGGTGACGATCAGCGCGATCATGGCGACCATTGCCAGCGCACGGCGCACGGAGGCCGTCCGGTCCGTCTGCGGCAGACGGATCAGATTTGTTTTTTCCGTTTGATTGTCCGCATCCTTGAGGGAGGCGGTGATCGCGTCGGGCTGCAGACGCGCCGGCACTTCCAGCGTTTCCAGATCGCGATGCAGCATCGCTTCGATCTGCTTTTGCATTTCCCGATCTTTCTGATTCATCTTCAGCCCTCCTCTCCGAATGCATCGCCGCCCAGGGCAATGCGTAGTTTTTTGAATGCGCGCGCCTGCTTGGAGCGCACGGTCGCCGGCAGCAGCCCGAGGATCGATGCGATCTCATGGCTTTTGTAGCCGCCGAACACATGGAGCAGTATGATCTCCCGCTCGTCGTTCGCAAGGCCGGCCAGGGCCATGCGCAGCTCCACCGACAGGGCGGCGTCATCGACTACGCCGACGGTATAATCCGTTTCCGGATCGTCCAGTGAGACCACCGCCGCGCTGCCGCGCGCCTGCGTATACTGCCGTTTGCAGCTGGCGGAAAGGATGCGGAACATCCAGCTTTTGAAGGCGTCCGCCTTTTTCAGCCCGCCGATCTGCTTGAACGCGGAAAGCACCGCGTCGGACACCGCGTCCTGCGCCCGGTCGTCATTGCCGACCATATAGCGCGCGTAGGCATACATTTCTTTATAATAGAAACTGTACAAGCGGCCGAAGGCGTCAGCGTCGCCGCGCTGTGCCAAGGCAACAAGCTCTGTGATTTGCGCGTCCACCGCTTTTCCCCCTTCACCACTTCAAGTAATCAGTGTCTGCAGAATGTCAAACTGTTGCAAAAAATTCAGATTTTTTTATTTTTCTGGAATCCGGTTATACTATACCATGCCGACGCATCCATGACAAGGAGGATTCCTGTGAAAAAACTGTTAACAATCATGCTCTGCCTGCTGTTTCTGTGCGCCGGATGCACAGATACGATGCGAAAAAGCGCCGACCACGCGGCCAACGCGCCGGTGACAGCGCAGGACGACCGCACGACGGCGGCGACATCTGCGGCAGCGAAAACCGAACCCGCGACTTCTCCTTACACGAAACTGCCGCTGCTTGCGGCGCGCGCGGTCGAGCCCGGCGACCCGCAGAATACGGCCGGGCGCAAAACGCAGCGGCTGGAGCACAGTTTCGGCGTTTCCGACGGCAATGCGCCGCACGAGATCTCGGTCGCCGCGCAGAATTATTTCAGCGAACACGGCTTCCCCGCGATCGTCTATGACGGCAAAGCGAAAGAGAAGGTCCTGTACCTGACCTTCGACTGCGGATGGGAAAACGGCTGCACGGGCGACATTCTCGACGTGCTGAAGGAAAAGAACGTGCCGGCCGCCTTTTTCTGCACGCTCGACCACATCCGCTCGTCGCCGGAGCTGATCGCGCGCATGATCCGTGAAGGGCACATCGTGGGCAACCATTCCACGACGCATCCGGATTTCTCCACGCTCAGCCGCACACGCATGGCGCAGGAGCTGCTGACGCTGGAAAACGAGCTGCGCACGCAGTTCGGCTATTTTTCACCCTATTTCCGGTTCCCGATGGGCGCCTACAATGAGAATGCGCTCGAGCTGATCGGTGAGCTCGGCTATACGGCTGTCTTTTGGTCGGCGGCGTATGAGGACTGGGATACGGAGCAGCAGCGCGGCGCGGATTATGCCTTCGACACCGTGACCGCCCGCCTGCATCCGGGCGCCATCCTGCTGCTGCATTCCGTTTCGGTCGACAACGCGCTTGCCCTCGGGCGCATCATCGACCACGCCCGCGCGCAGGGCTACACTTTCCGCCCGCTGACCGCCTTCGGAAACTGAACGAGCAAAGCCACTCTTTCATATCAAAAGAGTGGCTTTCATCATTCTTTTATGCTTCTTTCTGATCCTGCAGTTCTTTTTCCATCGCGGCGCGTCTGGCGCGCAGCTGCTCAAGATCCATATACATGCGTTCGCGCGTTTCCTTGTCGATGTTGTAGAACAGCATCGGCAGCAGCGCGAAGAAATCAAAGATCAGATGCGGGCCGAAGGCGATCAGGAACAGGCGCCATTTCGTTTCCTGCGTCTGGATCGCGGTTTCGCCGATCTCATACTTTGCCCAATCCTGCAGCAGATGCGCGTTGACGATGCGCAGGATCGCGTCCTTGATCTTGGTGAAATAGCCGTTGATCAGATTGATCGTCGCCTCCACGCGGAAGCCGTTTTTCCATTCGCAGTAATCGAGCACTTCGTAATTGATCTCCTGCCCGACGATGCCCTTCGTGGCGTAAAACACCATTTCCAGAATATTGCCCGCGCCGAAGGCGATCGACATCGGCAGCTTTTTCTGATAGAATCCGTTCTTCTCGCCGCCGATCAGGCCGGTGACAAAGAACAGCGCTTCGCTGATGAAGATCGATCCGCTCGAAAAATACCAGAGCATCTTGGTGGAGAAGCGTTCTCTGAATTTCGGGGCGAACGCGTAGGAGGCGTAGGAAACGGGCATGCCCGGGATGCCGGCCACCGTGGTGAGCATGTTGAAGTTGAGCACGTCGTTATAATAAAGGTCTTCGCCCGAGCCGATGTCGATGCCGCCGATCAGGCCGGAAAGCGTATAGATCAGCAGCGGCCGGTTCCGGAAGACGGAGAGGATGCCCTTGACCGGATGCGGCGGTTTCTCACTCTGCGGCACGCGCTCCTTGCTCACGAAATACCAGAAGATCGTGGGCACGATCGCGATGATCCAGACCGTGGTCTTGAACGCGATGAAGACCTTCGTCATGGACACTTTCAGCTTCCCGTTGCCGATCAGGTCGTAGATCAGGCCGAGGATCTGCGACGGGAGCTTGGAGATCAGGTCCCGCACGAAATTCGCGCTCACGAGCAGACTGGTGCGTTCATTCGGGTTCGGCGTAAAGACGTTTTCAATATATCCGCCGCCGCCGAAAAACGCGCCGATCGTTTCATTGAAGTATTGCAGCACCATGTAGGCAACCAGCTTCTGCCCGGTGGTCAGGCCGAAATAAGCGGCGATCAGCGGCAGGAAGCAGGTGTAGATGCCGGAGAGAATGCTCGGCAGCATCGCAAGATACTGGAAGGGCTTGAATTTGCCCCAGCGGGTGCGCATATTGTCGATGATCGCGGCGGTCACGGGGTCGTTGACCATATCATACACGGTCAGCGCCGCGGTCGCGTTGGCCAGCTTCTTCGGCTCCAGCCCGAAGATTTTATAAAGCCAGATATCCGCGCCGACGTCGTATTTGCCAAGGCTCAGCGTGCCGAAGGCTTTATAGCCGACGTAGGCGATGCGTTCCTTTGTCGTGCAGAACAGACGGTCCATATAGGCCTGATCCATCTGCAGCTGCTCGCCGTCCCGTCTGATTTCATCCGCCATGGACCGCACCCTCCTTTTCCGGCGCTTCGGCGTCGTCGGTTTCCGGCGCCTGCGCTGCCTTCTCCGCATGCTCGTGCGCGATCTGCGCTTCCT
The DNA here is from genome assembly GCA_017550895.1 of Clostridia bacterium. Taxonomy (GTDB): domain Bacteria; phylum Bacillota; class Clostridia; order Oscillospirales; family Acutalibacteraceae; genus CAG-177. Next base: position 1,778 of record JAFZNN010000195.1, on the reverse strand, counting down.
TTTCCTCGCGCTTTTTCTGCATCCGGCGGTACTGCTCCTGCCGCAGCTCCTCCGGCGTCATCGTCTTTTGAAGCTCGAAGTATTCCTCGATCGGGATGCCGCCGACGTAGCACTGCTTATGCCGCACGGAAATCCCCTGATGCAGAACGGCGAAATCCACGGCCGCGTTGACGATCAGCAAAAACAGATAAAGATATATCCCCGCGGCGGGTTTGCCGGTGAGCACCGCGTGCGAGCGGTCGGCAAGGAATGTAAACAGCGCGCCGAAGGCGCTCAGCAGCAGCAGCGCGTGCAGCACGACGGATCTGCCCTTCGCCCGCTTCCCGCAGGCCATCATCAGGCAGATGAAATGGACGAGCCACAGCACGATGGACGCGAGCAGCAGCATCAGGCTCGCCGTCAGCAGACGATCCGCCTGCAGAAAGCCGGGCTTGCCCATGGTGTCCACGCCGTTATAGATCGTGACCAGGGAAATGCCGCCGCTGAAGGACGAAAAGGCCGGATTCAGCGTTGCCCGAATGATGGGCAGAAGGAGCGCGAACACCGGAAGAAACGACGTCACGATGCGCACGACGGCCAGCTTCGAGCCGACAAAGGACGCTTTCAGCCGGTCGATTTTCTTTTGTAAATGATAATGCTGCACCTCGGCGATATCCGCCTGCTGCATCAGCCGCTCCTGCAGGTCGTAAACAACAATGTTCGCCCCGCAGTGCGGGCAGTGCTGCCGCCAGTCCGTCATTTTCAGATGCACGCCGCACTTCGGACAGTCAGCCAAGAATCTCCCTCCCTCAACCTTGTTTTAAATACAATCTCAGTATTCGATCAGGATCGCGTCAAACTTGCATTTTGACGCGCAGACGCCGCATTGGAAACACTTTTCCTGGTCGATCTCAAACGGCTCCTTGATCTTCCCCTGCGGCGCTTTCGCCTTGCACACGCGGCTGCACAGCGAACAGCCCTTGCATTTCTCGGGCAGAATCGTCACTTTCCTGATTTTTCTGTAGCCCTCGGGCGCATGGATGGCGCTCACGGGGCAGACGTGCGAGCACTGGCCGCATTCCGCGCACGTTTCTTCATTGATTTTATAAAGCGAGGCGTCGTCGTTCGCAGCGGAGATCGCGCCGAACAAGCAGGTAAACGCGCAGCCGCCGCAGCCGACGCAAACGGATTCATCAATTCTGAACGCCATACTTAACCTCCCGATGCAGGAGAGAGGAGCCAGACCTCGTCTCCGTCGTTGAATTTCTGCCGTTTTTTCTTGCAGTGTTCTCCGTTGACAAAGACCGTGGCATCGGTAAACGAAATACTGCTTTTATGTTCGCCGACGGCGATCTTATTCAGCTCCTCCAGCAGATCGGAGAGCTTCTCCGCCGAAACCTCAATATCGGAAATATGCGTATCCACGCGGTAGACGCCGAAGAGCTTGACCTTCACTTTTGCCATCACACAGACCTCCTTATTCGGGCGTTCTCGCAGCGGCAACCGCCTGATCGTAAACGGACTTGTCGATATCAAAGCCGAGCGTTTTCAGCCGGTGCCAGGTGGGAATGCCGTTTTTCCACCCTCTGGCGCGATAATAGACCTTCTTCATCTGCTCGAGCGGCACCTTCGTTTTGGGATTGTTCGGATCCTGCAGCTCGTCGGTCAGACGCTTCGGGAGCTTATCCGCATCCGCCTTCTGCCCCAGAATAATATTGGAAATGCGCTCGCAGTTGTAGCCGTAAGCGCCCCAGGTCAGGTATTTCGCCATGTTGGAACGCATGCCGGTGGCGTGCTTG
>JAFZNN010000194.1 GCA_017550895.1 Clostridia bacterium | reverse complement strand
CGGTGAGCCGGCGGGCGGCCGTGAGGTATATCGCGTCTCCCGTCGCGGCGTACATTTCCGCGACGCCGAGGATCACGTGCAGGCTTTCCCAGCGCGGCTTGGGGCACTGATAGAACTCCAGCCCGCGCATAGCCGCGCCGATGTAGTCCCCCGCGTCCTCCCGCGAGAGATCCTCTTCGATTTTCCGGGCGAAGGAGAGATAGGCTTCATTCCCCGTCAGCTCGTAAAGCTGAACGAAGATATGGTACGGCGCGAGATTCATCTCGGTCGAGCCGATGGAGGCCAGGGAAGGTCCGCCGCTGTAGAATTTCGCGAGGAAAAGATCCGCGATTTTCAGAAGCGCGGCTCTGTAATCCCCGCGCCCGGTGAGGCGATGCCAGAGCAGCAGGCCCGCCATGATGTGGTAATGGTTCCAGGCGTCCCAGGTGCGGCCGGACGCGGCGGGATCCTGCGAAAACGCGCCGGTGAGGCGGCAGTCCTTAGAAAAACAGCCCAGATAGCCGTCCTCCGCCTGATATGTCAGCATTTCGTCGATGAACGCCGTGATCGCGTCGAACAGCGCCTGCGAGCGGGTCAGCTGATAGATATAATACGCCCCGGTGATGTGCTTTCCGGCGAACTCCCCGGACCACGGCAGCAGATCGCGGTACGGGCGGACGTCGCGATCCCGAAACATGTCCAGAATCGCGGGATTGGATTCCCGCAGCCCGATCAGCCAGTTCGAGGCGATGTTCCGGGCGAGCCGCCCTGTCTCCCCGTTCAGCCTGAGATAATCCGGCGTCGCGGCGCGCATGAGGTCTTCGCGCTGGCGCGTCATGCCGCATCCCTCCAGTCGGTGTTCCATTCATTATGTCATTCGCAATGTCATTGTACATCAGCCCGTGCTCCGGCGCAATAGGCGAATTGCAAAACCGGCCAGTCCGCGCGCGGCGAAGCGGCGCGCCGGGGCATTTGGGGGAATTCTTTTCCGTTTTTCCCGCAGGAGCTGCCCGAAATCCGGTTTGTGTGGTATAATATGCGCGACAGGGAGGTGCTTCACATGCGTTTCCGCAAACCTTTTGAGAAACTGCGCCGGGGCATGGGCGTGGGCGGCTGGATGACCAACTACAAGCGCGTGCGCTTTCTGCCCGAAGACAAGGCGTTCAACCTCAGCATCGGCGACAGGGAGCATTTCGACCGATACCTCACGCGCTGGGACATGCAGAACATCCGCTCCATGGGCATGGATCACATCCGCATTCCCTTCGACCAGGTGGTCGTCGAGGAATACGAGAAACCCTTCGCCTATCAGGAGGACATGCTCAGGCTGCTCGACCGCGCTCTCGGCTGGGCTCTGGACGAGGGCTTCGAGGTCATCCTGAACCTGCACCACGCCATCGGCTGCTACTGCGATTTCGCCGAAAACGCCAGTCTGATGGACGACGAGCTGCTGCAGGAGCGGTTCGTGCGCCTCTGGGCCATGCTGGAGGACCGCTATCACAGCCTGGACATCATCTTCGAGCCGCTCAACGAGGTGACGACCCAGGACGCCGGGGCCTGGAATGACCTGGCTGAGCGCTGCGTCAGGGCCATCCGCGCGAAGAATCCCACCCGCCGCATCATCATCGGCTCAGCCGCCTGGAACAGCCCCGACCGCCTGGCCGACCTGAGGCTGTTCGACGACGACCGTATCGCTTACACATTCCATTATTACGGCCCGCACGCCTTCACGCATCAACGCACCACGATCAATCCCGCGCAGTACGCCTACAACCGCGAGATCCCCTATCCGGGCGACAGCTCGTATTACAAAGATTTCGCCGCATTCTCGGGCGGCAGCCCCGCCGAATTCGACCCCTACCCCATCGTCGGCCGCGAATACGTCGAACACGGCCTGCGCGGCGCCGCCGAGTTCAGGAAAAACCATCCCGACAAAACGCTGTGGTTCGGCGAGTTCGGCACCATACGCCACGCCAGGATCGAATGGCGCGAAAACTGGATGCGCGACGTGATCCGCTTCGCCATCGAGCACGATATACCCTACAGCGTGTGGAACTACCTGAGCACGCCCTACGACTGCAACCGCTTCTCGCTGGTCACCGACGACGAGCGCCGGATCGTGAGCCGGGAGATGCTCAGGATCATCCAGGGGCACGTGGACTGAGAAGCGCAAAACGCGCGCAGAATGGAGCGACGGCATGGAATACCTCGATATCTGTGATGAACGCGGCCTTCCGACCGGCAGAACCGTCAGCCGCG
>JAFZNN010000193.1 GCA_017550895.1 Clostridia bacterium | reverse complement strand
TGGGCGACAACGTCGGCGATGTGGCCGGCATGGGCGCGGATCTGTTTGAGAGCTACGGCGGCGCGGTGATTTCCGCGATGACGCTCGGCGTACTGCTCGCAAAGGAAAAAGGCCTGCTCTTCCCGCTTGTGGTTGCGGCGCTCGGCCTGCTTGCCTCCATCATCGGCACCTTCTTTGTGCGCGGCGACAAGAACCCCGCCCGTTCCCTGAAGATCGGCACCTACGTCGCCTCCGGCATCGTCCTCATCGGCTCGATCGTGCTCAGCAAGGTGTTCCTCGATACGTATCTCTACGGCATCGCCATCGTCGCCGGCCTGATCGTCGGCGTTGTGATCGGCTATTTCACTGAGATCTATACCTCCGACTCCTATCATTTCGTCAAGAAGATCGCGCAGCAATCCGAAACCGGCACGGCGACCAACATCATCTCCGGCATCGCGGTCGGCTTCCAGTCCACGGCGGTCACGATCCTGTTCATCGGTCTGGGCATCTTCATCGCCTTCTCCTGCGGCAACAAGGTCGGCGGCCTGAACGGCGGCATTTACGGCATCGCCCTCGCGGCGGTCGGCATGCTCTCCACCACGGGCATCACCGTGGCGGTGGACGCTTACGGCCCGATCGCGGACAACGCGGGCGGCATTGCGGAAATGAGCGGTCTGGATCATTCCGTGCGCAAGATCACGGACAAGCTCGATTCCGTGGGCAACACCACCGCGGCCATGGGCAAGGGCTTTGCCATCGGCTCCGCGGCGCTCACGGCGCTCGCGCTGTTCTTCTCCTATAAAGAGGTCGTCGGCCTCAAATCCATTGACCTGCTCGACAGCAACGTCGTCATCGGCCTGCTGCTCGGCGGCATGCTGCCCTTCATCTTCTCCGCCTTCACGATGGAATCCGTCAGCAAGGCGGCCTACCAGATGATCGAAGAGGTCCGCCGTCAGTTCCGCTCGATCCCCGGCATCCTCGAGGGCAAGGGCAAACCCGACTATAAGAACTGCGTGGCGATCTCCACGAAAGCCTCCCTGCGCGAGATGATCGTGCCCGGCGTGCTGGCCGTGGCCGCGCCCCTCGCAGTCGGCTGCCTGCTCGGCACGAATGCGCTGGGCGGCCTGCTGGCCGGCTCCCTGGTCACGGGCGTGCTGCTCGCCATCTTCATGAGCAACGCCGGCGGCGCGTGGGACAACGCGAAGAAATACATCGAAACCGGCAACTTCGGCGGCAAGGGCAGTGAAAGCCACAAAGCCGCGGTCGTGGGCGACACGGTCGGCGATCCCTTCAAGGACACCTCCGGCCCCGCGATCAACATCCTGATCAAGCTCATGACGATCGTTTCCCTCGTCTTTGCCCCGCTCTTCCTGCTGATCAATGACGGCGCGGGACTGATCGGGTAAGGCTGAACCGTTTCCGGACAGCCGGAACGCAAAAAAAGAACCATGAAACAGGGTGCAGTTCTATTCTGCGCCCTGTTTTTTTCAGGGATGGCATATCAAACTCCGCGCACTTGCGGCGTGCTTCGCCTCCCCTGTGTAAAGGGAAGTGCCGTCGAAGGACGGCGGAGGGGTTGTTGCGCGGCACGCGCGGCGTTGCACCGGGGGGGGTGTGCGGGATCCCGCGGCACACATGTATACGCGCCCTACGGCGGTCATTCCGCATTGAAAACGGGTGTGGGCGAAGCCCATCCGAAATTCCTCCTTCCTCCTTCCTAATTTCTCATTGAACAGAGCGTGCTGCAAATGCATTTTGCAACACGCTCTGTTTATTATTTCTGATAGCCCTTGGCTTTCACGCGGATCAGTTCGCGGGCGAGCTTGGCTTCGACCATGCGGGCCATGTTGTCCGCGCGGTGGAGCTCCAGCGCCTCCCGCGCCCGTTCCGCCTCGCGTTCCGCAGCCGCCGCGTCGATCTGATCCGGCGTTTCCGCCGTATCGACCAGCACCTGCACGTCGTTCTTTTCCACCTTCACGATCCCTTCGGAAACGGAGAGATAGGTCATCTCCCCCGCCGGCGGGCGGTAACTGACGATGCCCGGCACGATGGCCGCAACCAGATTGCTGTGACCCGCCTGGATGCCGTATTTCCCCTCCGAGGTCGGCACGATCAGGGATTCGCACGGCCCGTCATAGAACGGCGCATCCGCCGAGAGCACGCGCAGCCGGAAGGAATTCATCGCGCGCCCTCCTCCCGCAGCTGCCTGGCTTTGGCAAAGGCGTCATCGATCGTGCCCACATTATAGAACGCGGCCTCCGGCAGACTGTCGCCCTCGCCGCCGAGGATCGCCTCGAAACCGCGCAGGGTTTCCGCGAGCGGCACATAGACGCCTTCGATCCCGGTGAACCGCTTCGCGACGTGGGTCGGCTGCGCCAGAAAACGCTGCAGACGCCGCGCGCGCGCAACGGTGCTGCGGTCCTCATCGCTGAGCTCCTCCATGCCGAGGATGGCAATGATATCCTGCAGCTCACTGTATTTCTGCAGCACCTCCTGCACCGCGCGGGCCGCGGCATAATGCCGCTCGCCGACGATCTGCGGCTCGAGGATGCGCGAGGTCGAATCCAGCGGATCCACGGCGGGATAAATGCCCTGCTCCGCAATCTTGCGGCTGAGCACCGTGGTCGCGTCCAGATGGGAGAAGGTCGCCGCCGGCGCGGGGTCCGTCAGGTCGTCCGCCGGCACATAGACCGCCTGCACGGAGGTGACGGAGCCGCTGCGCGTGGAGGTGATGCGTTCCTGCAGCGCCCCCATTTCGCTCGCAAGCGTCGGCTGGTAGCCCACGGCCGAGGGCATCCGCCCGAGGAGGGTGGAAACCTCGCTGCCCGCCTGCACAAAACGGAAAATATTATCGATAAAGAGCAGCACGTCCTTGTTTTCCACATCGCGGAAATACTCGGCCATGGTCAGGCCGGAAAGCGCGACGCGCATGCGCACGCCGGGCGCTTCATTCATCTGGCCGAACACCAGCGCCGTCTTTTCCGCGACGCCGCTCTCATGCATTTCTTTCCACAGGTCGTTGCCCTCGCGGGAACGCTCGCCCACGCCCGTGAAGATGGAATAGCCGCCGTGCTCCATGGCGACATTATGGATCAGCTCCTGAATGAGCACGGTCTTGCCCACGCCCGCGCCGCCGAACAGGCCGATCTTGCCGCCCTTGGGATAGGGCTCGAGCAGATCGATGACCTTGATGCCGGTTTCCAGAATTTCCACAGCCGGATTCTGCTCTTCAAAGGCCGGCGGCCGGCGGTGAATCTCCCAGCGCGTCGCCTGCGCGTCCACCGGCGCCCCGCCGTCGATCGGTTCCCCGACGACGTTGAACATGCGCCCAAGCGTGCAGGTGCCGACCGGCACGCGGATCCCGCTGCCGTCCGCTTCCACGGCCATGCCCCGGGCCAGACCTTCGCTGCCCGCGAGCATGATGCAGCGCACGCGGTGGCCGCCGATATGCTGCGCGACCTCCATGACGAGCGTGCGCGAGCCGCACTGCACGGTCAGGGCCTCTTTGATTTTCGGCAGCTTTTCTGTTTTTTCAAACGCCACATCCACAACGGAACCGGAAACCTGTACGATTTTGCCCGTCATCTGCCGCTGCCTCCTTTGCTTCGTTTTTGCGCCTTGGCGCCGGCGGAGATCTCCGTGATCTCCTGCGTGACCGCGTCCTGACGCAGGTGATTGTATTCCAGCGTCAGCGTTTCGATCAGCTGCTCCGCATTCTGATTTGCCGAATCCATCGCGGTCATGCGCGCATTCTGCTCGCTGCAGAAGCTGTCGACCAGCGCGCTGTAAATATAGCCGATCACATAGCTTGGCACGATATGATCGAGCACCTGCGTGACCGACGGATAAAATTCAAATTCCTCCGACGCGCGGCGATTCCGGGCCTTCGATTTCGCGGGCTTGAGGAACTGCGCCCGCTGAAACGGCAGGATCGGCGCGGTGACCACATTCGTCTGCAGACCGT
>JAFZNN010000192.1 GCA_017550895.1 Clostridia bacterium | reverse complement strand
CTTTCATCGCCGACAGCGGGTGTTTTGTTGAATTATTCTTGCTCAAACGAATAGATCCGGATGCTCGCGTTGCACAGCCAGAGCACGTCGACATAGCAGAAATACGTCCTGCCGTTTTCGCTGTAGATCACAAGGCCCTCCGCCTCGGTCGCTTCGTTGCCGGTATCGCGCACAAAGGCGTCCTTCGTCTCGCCGGTCGCGAGGTTCACGGCATAGGTGATCTTTTTGCCGCCGTCGGAGTCGGCGGAGAGATAGAGCGTATCGCCGAGCAGATCGCCGCCGGCAATCTTGGTGATCTCGCGATCCATCGGAATGCTGCCGAGGAAGGAGAAATCCGTGAGCGAGAGCATGCGCACCTCGCTGACTTCCCTGGCCTGCGTATAATAAATCACGCCGTCCCGGATGCAGAGCCACGGGAAGTGGCCGTTGCCCTGCCCTTCCGGCGGCAGGACGTGGTATGCGAGGAAATCGAGGCTTTCCGCGTCGTAGACCATGACCGCGGGATCCTTGAAAGTATTGGTTTCGCACGCGATATAGAGCTTGCCATCAAAATATGCGCCGTCGCCCAGATGCGAATAGCCAAGCCGGATCATTTCATACGGCAGGCAGAGATCGCGGCTTTCGAGGACGTCGCCGCTCTCCATGTCGATGCGCACGATCGCGTTGTAAAAAAGCGGCTTGATGCAGCCGGTGCCGTAGAAAGAGCGGCCGTCCGTCGTGATGCCCTGGCAGAACGCCGCGCCGTCGGAATAGAAATAGTCGATCTCCCGCTCGAGCGTCAGCCCGGGCCCCTCGACCGTGGACGGCGTTGAAAGCAGGCCGCCGATCAGGAACGTCAGGGCAAAGAACAGATAGACGGACTTTCTGAGTATCGCAAAAAATACAGACATTGCATTTTCCCCTCATTTATTCAAAGCTGAACGCAGCCTGCCAGCCGGAGATCCCGTGAGGACGCGGCGGCATAGATGCGGAATCTGCCGGGCTCGACCGTCCAGACGTAATGCGCGTTCATGAGCCGGAACGCGTCCTCGCCCAGGCGGAACGTCAGCGTCTGCGCCTGCCCCGGCGCGAGCGAAACGCGGCGAAAGGCCTTGAGCAGCAGCGGCGGGGTCACGACGGAGCTTTCGCAATCCTCCACATAGATCTGCACGACCTCGTCCCCTGCCCGCGCGCCGGTATTCCGCACGGTCACGGACACGTCGACGTCGGCCGGCCCGACCTTCGTGAGCACGAGATCGCTATAGGCAAAGGTCGTGTAGCTCAGGCCGAAGCCGAAGGGATACAGCGCGCTGCCCTCGCCCTCGAGGTAGTCGTTGCTTTTGCCGGGCAGCATCGAATAATAGCAAGGGATCCTGCCGCTGCTGCGCGGGAGCGAATACGGCAGCCGGCCGGCGGGATTCACCTCGCCGGTCAGCGCGCGGACGATCGCCTGCGCGCCAAGTTCGCCGCCGAACCAGGTCTCGAGGATCGCGCTGCACACGGCGCTCTCGCGGGAGAGCTCGAGCGGCCGGCCGTTTTCGAGCACGAGGATCAGCGGACGGCCGAGCGCGGCAAGGCGCTCGATCAGCTCGCGCTGCCGCCCGGGCAGGGTCAGATCGCTGCGGTCGTGGCATTCGCCGCAGGTCAGCTCGTTTTCGCCGCCGACAAACAGGATCACGTCGGCCTGCGCCGCGAGCGCCACCGCTTCATCGAGCGCGTCCGCGACGGCCTGCTGCTTTTCACGCTGCAAGTGCGGCTGATCGGCGGCAATGCCGGTCACTTCCCGCGCATCGCCGAAACCGCAGCCGTCCGCCTGCAGGATCCGCGCCTGCGGCAGCGCCGCGCGCAGCGCGTCATAAACGCTCGGGATATCGACGTAAACCGGCACGGAGGAGTAATTGCCGATCTGCTGCTTCGCGCCGGACGGGCCGATCAGCGCGACGGTGCCGATCTGCGCCGCGTTCAGCGGCAGCACGCCGTCGTTTTTCAGAAGCGTGACGGATTTTTCGGCGATCTCCAGCGCGGTTTCCCTGTGCGCTTCGCAGTGGACGACCTCCTCCCAGCGCCGCTCGTCCGTATAGGGACGGTCAAACAGGCCGAGCAGGAATTTCAGGCGCAGCAGGCGGCGGCAGGAATCGTTGAGATTCTCCTCCTCGATGCGCCCCTGCGCGACCAGCTCGCTCAGCGTGCGGACCCAGAATTCGTGGCTGCACTCGCAGCCGCCCAGGCAGTCCAGACCGTTCTTTTTGGTCAGATAGATGGTTTCCCTGTCGTCCTCGGTCAGGTGATGCGTCGTTTTGACGCGCTCGACGCCGCTCCAGTCCGAACGCGTGATGCCGCGCAGGCCGAAGCGCTCCCTGAGCACGGTTTTCAGATAATGCTCGGAGGTGATCACGACGTCGCCGTCGATGGAATTGTAGCTGACCATCGCGTCGTAGGCGCCGCCCTCGCGGATGCCCGCCTCAAACACGGGCAGATAACAGCTTTCGATTTCGCGGATGCCGACGTTGGCCGGCGCGCAGTTGACGCCGCCCTCGGGCACGCCGTGCACGACATAATGCTTGGGCTCGGCGATCACGGCGTCCGCGCGGGAGATATCGCCGTTCTGCTCCGCGGCGACCACCGCGGCGGCAAAGCGGGAGGACAGATACGTATCCTCGCCGAAGGTTTCCTCGGTTCTGCCCCAGCGCGGATCACGCGCGACGTCGAGATTCGGCGCGAGGATCTCATGGATGCCGAGCGAACGCGCTTCGCTTGCGATCACACGCCCGGCCTTCGCGCCGAGCGCGGGATCAAACGTGGCCGCCCAGGCCGTGGGCGAGGGCAGGATCGTGCCGCGCGTGCCGCAGATGCCGTGCAGCGCTTCGCCCGTGAAGATCACGGGGATCCCCAGGCGCGTGTGCTCGACGAAAAAGCGCTGGATGCGGTTCATGACGGCCGGCACGGAATAATTATCATGGATGCAGCCCAGACCCGCGTCGCCGAAATCCCGCGCGAGTTTTTCATAATCATAGTCCGAATCCGGATGCACGGAGAGGCGGTGATGCGGGTCGATCCGCGTGCAGTATTCATTGCCGAATTTCAGATCGAGCTGCGCGATTTTTTCTTCTAAGGTCATGCGCGCCATCAGGTCGTCGAGCCGTTCTTCGACCGAAAGCGCGGGATTCTGATAAGGAAGCATGGAACCCCTCCCCCGGTTTTTTTTCATTATATCATGATTTGCCGCCCGGTTCAACCGAAAATGAAAGAAGCGGCTTTCTTTTTTTGCAGAATGGTGCTATACTGGACGCAGAGGTGATTGCATGAAAACGCTCAAGGGCCTGCTCGCACTCCTGCAGGTGATCCTTTGCGCGGTCGGCCTGCTGCCGGTCGACCGGACGGTGAATTACGGCGGCACGCCTTACGCGCCCGCGCGGATCGAAGAACCGCTTTATCTCGTGCAAGGCCGCGCGTCGGCCTATGAAATCGCGCTGCCCTCGCAGGCGGACGCCTGCCTTGTCACCGCGGCGCGGGAGCTGCAGACCTATGTGAAGCTCTGCTGCGGCGTGACGCTGCCGATCACGCAGAGCGCTTTGCCGGATGCGCCGGCGATCCTGCTCGAAACAGAACCGACCGGCGTGCAGACCGCCCGCGTCGGCTTCTCCATACACGATGAGGAGAGCTTCCGGCTGTTCGTTGAGGGCAACCGGCTCCATGTATGCGGCACGGGCCCGCGCGGCACGCTCTACGGCGTTTACACCCTGCTCGAGCAGGCGCTCGGCGTGCGGTGGTTCACGCCGACGCTCGAGGTCACGCCCGACAGCGCGGATTTCATCGTCGACGCAAAGCTGGATCAATTTGTCAAGCCCTCGTTTTCCGTGCGGCGCAACGACTGCAGCGGCACAAACGACGCCTACCGCGCGCGCAGCAAAATGAACGTCTCCTTCTGGCGCACGGCCGAGGACTACGGCGGGGCGCTGACCTATGTGCTCTGGGACGTGACGCTGGACCGGCTGGTGCCGGACGCGCTGTTCGACGCGCACCCCGACTACTTCGCGCTGCTCGAGGACGGCAGCCGCTCGACCGATCACGTCTGCCTTTCGCACCCGGAAGTGCTCGAAATCGCGATCGAAAACGCCCGCGCCGCCATTCAGGCGGACACGCCCGGCGCAAACTATCTGCACGTCGGGCAGAAGGACAATGAGCATTACTGCCGTTGCGCGCTGTGCGAGGCGGCCTATGCCCGCTACGGGAGCGTGAGCGCGCCGACGATCCTTTTCACAAACGCTTTGGCCGACGCGCTGGCTCAAGAGTATCCCGATTTCATGTTCACCTTCTACGCCTACAATGAAACCGACCGCCCGCCGACCGACCCGACGCTGCGCTGCCGCGACAATGTGGCGCCGGTGCTCTGCTGGCTGCACAAGGCCTGCCGCTGCCACGCGCTGACCGCGTGCGGCGCGCAGGACGGGCAGGAGACCTTTGACAATCTCTATGCCCCGCGGGAGGCAACGATCGCGCAGGATTTCAAAGCCTGGACGCAGATCGCGGACACGACCTACATCTACGACTACACGATCAATTTTCTCAACACCGCGCAGTTCTTTTCCAACCTGGAAACGATGCAGTCCACCATGCAATATATGCGCGACATCGGCATCACGGGCTACATCTACAACTGCGGCGACGGGCACGAGGCGGCGTTCAACGAGCTGCGCAATTATCTGCTCTGCCGCCTGCAATGGGACGCGGACTGCGACGTTGCGCACTGCATGGATGAATTCCTCTGCGCCTTCTACGGCGAGGATGCCGCGCCGTACATCCGCGAGATCCTCGACCTGCAGACCGCGCAGATCCGCGCGACCGCGCACGCCTTCGACTTCGACTGGCATTATCAATCCGGCTTTTTCCCGCCGCTGACCGCCGCAAAGCTCGACGCGCTGTGGAAGAAAGCGCTCGCCGCCGACGGCACGCAGGCGCAGCGCTTCAACGTGGAAAAGGCCAATCTCAGCTGGGAATACTACAAGGCGAATCTGTTCATGGGCAAATACACCGTGCTCAATCCCCTGCGCGCAAAGGAAAACGAGGCGCTTTATGACGCGTTTCGCGCGCACGGCGTTGATCGCGTGTGCTCCTTCGGGCTGATCCCGGAGAAAAGCGAGGTCGACTTCCTGCAGCGGCCCTACAACTGGAGATAACAAAAAACGGGCGTGCTGCAAAACCTACAACGCGTCCGTAAATTGTGCATTCGGAAAAATGAAGCCTGGTTCCGGCTTGACAATTCTTCCATCGTCTGTTAATATTGTAATATAGAAATTAAAAAACTCATCGAAAGGATAAATAATTATGAAAAAAGTACTCTCCGTCCTCCTGTCGCTCCTGATGGTGTTGCCCCTCGCCGCGCTCCTTCCCGTTTCGGCTTCCGCCGACAACGTCGTGCTCTCCGCCGTTTCGCTCACGTTCAACGCCGAGGACGCGAAATACCTGAACGCCGCGAACGACTTCGGCGATGTCAACCGTCTTTTCATTTCGACGATGGCGCTTGAAACGAAGGGCTGCGAGCTGTCAGAGCAGTCAACAGCGCTTCAAAAAGAGGGCGGCGGCGCGGATTTCGCTCCGATCTCAACGGACAAGAATTATTATCTCTGCTTCGGGCTTTGGCTTGAACCCGAATACGAATGGTGCAGCTACGTGAGCAATCTGACCAGAGGCGTCATAACGAATCTGCCCTCCGACGCCGCCTTCAAAGTGAGCGTGAACGGCGTGCTGCGCGATGATCTCGCGCTTCTCTATCGCGATGACGGCGTCCTGCTCGTTCAAGTTCCGCTGGGCAAAGGCCTGCCCGCAGACGAAAACGCGGTGATTCAGGAAGAACCGGCAGACGAAGGGAATTTCTTCACCCGCGCGCTCAACGCCATCAAGGAATTCTTCCAGCGCATTGCCCATCTCATCGCAAGTCTGTTCGTTTTCAACTGATTCTGAATGAAAACAAATATTCAAAGAAAATCGGGCGTGCCGCATCTTGCTTTGCGGTACGCCCTTCGCTCTGTTTTATTTTCTCGGTTTGATGCGTTTGCGCAGGTTTTCCAGCCGGTTGAGCGCGTCATACAGCGTATCGTCGCGCTTGGCGAAGTGCAGGCGGATCAGATGATTGACCGGCTCGCGGAAAAAGCTCGAGCCCGGCACAGCCCCCACGCCCACATCCCGCGCGAGCACCTCGCAGAATTCGAGATCGCTCTCAAAGCCGAATTCGGAGATATCCAGCAGCACATAATACGCGCCCTGCGGGTCGGTGTGCGCGATGGCAAGCTCATCCAGCCCGCGCAGAAAGAGATCGCGTTTCGCGGTGTAGGTCGCGGCCAGCGCGGCATAATAGGAATCGTCAAAGCGCAGGCCGGTGACCGCCGCCTCCTGCAAGGGCGCCGCGGCGCCGACGGTCAGGAAATCGTGCACCTTTTTGGCAACGTCGATGATCTGCGGCGGGGCGATGATATAGCCGAGCCGCCAGCCGGTGATCGAGTAGGTCTTTGACAGCGAGGAGCAGGAAAGCGTGCGCTCCCACATGCCGGGCAGCGTGGCGAAATAGACGTGCTCATGCGGGGCGTAGACGATGTGCTCATACACCTCGTCCGTGATCACGTATGCGTCATAGCGCTGCGCGAGATCCGCGATCACCTGCAGCTCCTCAAGGGTGAACACCTTGCCGCTCGGGTTGGAGGGATTGCAGAGGATCAGCGCCTTCG
>JAFZNN010000191.1 GCA_017550895.1 Clostridia bacterium | reverse complement strand
TCCGCGCCGTAGTCGACGTCGATCGTCTTTTTGAACAGGCGGTAGTCATAGCTCGGCAGCCAGTGGTCGCCGGTTTCGACTGAGGCTTTAAACTGCGCCTCGTCCAGCGCCGTGTGCATCACGCTCACGCCCTTGACCTCGCCGTCCTCCTTGAAGCAGGTGTCCCAGAAGGCGTGGTGCCCGATGGTTTTCACGCTCGCGGGGATATACATATACTCCAGCGCCTGATCGTAGCTGAACGCGTCGGAGCCGATGGCTTCCAGCCCGTCCGGCAGGGAGCGCAGGACGCCGCCGGCGCCTTCGGTATAGATGGTCTTCAGATTCGTCGATTTGAAGAACGCCAGGGTTTCGATCGTTTTCAGTCCGGCGGGCAGATAGACGGTCGTCAGGTTCGCGTAGTTGAAGGCCAGCGCGCCGACGGTTTCCACCGTCGCGGGCAGATGATAGGTTTGAACCGCAGCGACATAGGCGTCGTCATAGCCCTCGCTGTCCGGCCAGAGCTCCTCTTTGTAGCCTGCTTTTTCGCGCAGGTAGGCGTCGTGATCGATCGGATAGCAGATCACGCGGGTCTGCGCCTTGTCGTAAAGCACGCCGTCCACGTCGCAGTACCATTCGTTCGCCGGGTCCACAAAGATCGTCTGCAGATTCCAGACGCTGTAGAAGGACTTGCTGTCGATTTCCCGCACGTCCTTGCCCACGGTGATGCTTGTGAGCTTGTCGTCGCAGTTGAAGGCGTATTCGCGGATGGAGGTGAGCGGCTTTGCGCTGTCGTTTTCCGCGCAATCCAGCGTGAGCTCCGTGATGTCGCCGGGATTGCTGAATTTCGTCAGCTCCCAGCCGGCCTCCGTCTGCGTGAAGTTGAAGGTTTCGCTGTGGATCGCGCGTACGGAGAAGAAGATGGATAAGCCGATCGCAACGATCAGCACCGCGATCACGACGGCCTTTTTGACGCCGGCGTTTTCGACGGGCTTGCCGATGATCGGCGCTTTCATGCCCTCGATCTGATAGGTCCAGGCTTCGCTTTCGGGGATTTCCGGCAGCGTCTCCGGCGTGACGGGAACGTCAGAATTCTTCTGCTTGCGGCTCATGAAACCACCTCGCTTTCTGCCGGTTCCGCCGGCGCTTCGGTACCGTCAAGGCTGCCGTGGGTCGCTCTTTCACGCGCCTTGAGCACCTCCATGACCATGTTCTGCTTCCGGTCGTCATAATCCCAGGAGAGATACGGAATGGTCATGAGCAAATAGCCGACAATATCGATGATGATCGGAACGACGATGATCTTGAAGCGGGAGGCGTCAACGAAGAGCACGTCCCAGTTGCTGTTGAAGCCGTAGCGCAGCAGCATCAGCGGAATGATCAGGCCGACGAACGAGGTGATCGGGCCGGTGAACCAGCCGAACACGCCGGAGAAATTCTCCAGCCGCTCGCCCGAGAGATACATCTGATAGTCGTTGATGCGGATATCCATATCGTGGCCGGCCGTGGTGGGGATCGTTTTGGTCATCTCCATGAAGATCAGCACGAGCACGCACACGGTGCCGCACAGATTGACCCGGTCGCCCAGGAAGAGCAGGGAGAGCACGATCGCCGCGTTGCCCAGCGCCCGCGAGAGCTGGTAGAAGATCATGATCTGCTTGTAGGAGAAGCGCTTGAGGAAATAGGGGGAGAAGAAATCCGGCGGCGTGCCCGCGAAGGAGACAAGCGCCACGAGCAGGCTGTAGATCAGGCCGCTCAGACGGAAGGTGTAAAGATAGAGAATGGTCGCGAAGGGCAGCATGCCGTTGCCCAGGGAATCCAGCAGGCCGACGATCGTGTTGACCCATTTGTATTTGTTGCGCATCACGCCGAACATACCGTCCCAGAAGCTGATGGTGACCTTGCGTTCAATGGGCGGCTGCGGGATGCGCTCCTTAATGCGTCCGGCAAAGATCATCGTCACCGCCACGCAGAAGGTGAAGAAGCCCGGGATGATGTATTTGAACAGATTGATGTCCGCCCATTCATAGCGCAGCATGCCGATGAAGACGGGCATCAGGATCGAAATGACGGAATTGAGGAAATGCGAGAGCTTGATCGGGATCGTGCGCACCCAGATGCGTTCGCGCACATTCGGGCTGATATTCTGCGCGCACATTTCCAGGGTGTTGTCAAACGGGAACAGGCTGTAGATCGCAAACATCAGGTTGGCGACCCAGACGCGGGTGACGACGTCGGGGATATTGTAGAACGGCAGCCAGCCGATCAGGATCACCGTGATGCATTTCGGGATCGCGTTGCAGTAGAGCGAATACTTGTAGCGCCCGTATTTCGGGATCAGCTTCTTGCGCCAGAAGATATTGCGCGCGCCGGACCAGCCGTTCCAGAGAAGGTGCGTGCCGAGAATCTTGAACGCCGAGGCGCAGCTGATGCCCTCGAGGCTGTTCATATAGGTCACGAACCGGCCGCTCTGGTTGAAGAGCTGCGAGGGATCGAACACGATCATCGCGATGCCGACCACGGTCAGCAGCATATAGACGCCGTAGAACCTGCGCTCGTTCTTCTTCGGCATGAAGCCGAGATTGTCCGCGATATACCACGTCATCATCGTCCAGATGTAATTGAGCGGCATATTGATGATGCTGATCACGGAGAAGGTCAGATAGGGCAGCTTGTAGTGATACATCATCAGGTAGCAGGACGCCCAGAAGCCGAGGTATTCCAGCGTCTTGCTGCCGGAATAGTTGCAGCCGACCGCCAGGAAAATATCCTTGTATTCCCGATAGGGCACATATTTTCCCTCCGCCGGCTCCTTCCAGTGGTCGCGGACCTCGTGATAGAATGTGCCGATTTTCTCCTTGATGTTTGCCATAACCAGCCTCCCTTTTTAATGAGGAATGAGGAATGAGGAATGAGGAATTTCGGGTGGGCTGCGCCCACACCCGTTTTAATGCGGAATGACCGCCGTAGGGCACGCATACATGCGTGCCGTGGGATTCCGCACAAACCGGCAGCGACGTTGGAGTGTACGATATTTCGGAAGCAGGCGGGCAGTTGCCAACTGTCTGGCCCTCTCCGAGAACGGAGAGGGTGCCGCGGAGCGGCGGGTGTGGCGACAACTGTGCAGGGAATGGTGTTCCCTGCATTACGACACCGTCGGCGCCGCTGTTTATTTCCTGTTCTTGCGCTCTTCCAGACGGCGCTCTTTGTCGCGCCGGCGCTCCTCCGCCTCCTGCTCGGCGAGGGCTTTGGCGGCGGCTTCTGCTTCCGCCTCCCGCGCGACGGCGGCGTCATAGCGCGCCTCGATTTCGCTGAAGCGCGTATAATTCTCCTTTTGCGTGAGCAGCTTCTGCGCCTCGGCATAGGGCCGGATGGCGCGGTTGTAGCGGCTGTTTTCGCGCGTGGCTTCCTTGATGGCGCCCTTGATGCGGTAGGCGTCGTCCTTCAGCGCCTTGAGCTCCGCCCGGATCTCGGCGATCTCCGCCTTGTTTTTGGCGGCTTTGGCGGCGTCCAGCTTGCGGTAAGCCTCGGTCTTGGCGTTGTCGTTTTCCGTCTCTTCCGTGAAGAGCGTTTCAAAGATCCGGTCGTCGAATTCCGGCATTTGCCCGTTGTAATGCTTTTCGACGGTCTTTTTGCTGCCGAGCAGCTGCCGGGCCTGCGTAACGGCGAATTTGCGGATCGCCTTTGCGCTTTCCGTGTCGGCGGGCAGGGCCTTCGCGTCGACAACGGCCTGCCGGTCGGCGGAGAGGATGCGCGTGAGCCCGCCCTGCAGGAGCTCGACGGCGTTGGCAGAACGCCAGCGGAATTCCTCCGTGTCGAATTTTCGGTATTCCGCGGCGATCATCTTGTGCACCCGCAGGTCGGAATTCGCCGTTTCCGTCGCGCGGCGCTCCTTGCGGGTCAGATTCGGCGCGACGTCCTGCAGCGGCGTTTCCTCAGCCGCGAGCGCGTCGTGCAGCAGGTCCGTGCCGTCGATCAGGTCGCGGTCGGTCAGCGCGTCGTTGCCGAAATCCTCAAACATCGCGCGGATCTTGAGAATGCCGATCATGCCGCGCTGCTTCTCCTCCGACAGGTCGTAGAAGAAGTAGGGGATCACGTTCATGGCCGCGCCGAAGATGGAGAGCACGATCAGCAGGTTGATCAGCGCGTAGAGCGTCTCCGGCTCCCGGCCGAGAATGTCAAAGGCGTTTTCGTAGCCGTTATGCTCGTTGATGCCGTAGCGGTCGAAGATCAGCGGGATCACGGAGTTCGTCGCCATGGTGATGAAGCTCGTGATCAGGCCGACCGCCGCGAACATGCCGTCGATCCGCTCGCCGGTGATATAGTGCTGATAATCGCGGATATCCGCCTGCACGGCCGGATTCAGGATCACGGCGAAGGAATTCATCAGCGCGTTGAGCCACAGGAAGACCAGCACGATCCAGATGCACAGATCCGGGAAATTGACGTGCAGGCTGACGGCGGGATAGAGGCAGGCAATGAACAGGATATTGAAAAGATTCGTGACGATCATCGTGCGCTTCTTGCCCCAGCGCTTGATGCAGAAGGGCGCGGCGATCATGCCCCAGAGCGAGGCGTTGCCGTAGATCAGCGTGATGAAGGCATACTGCTCGTCCGTGCAGAGCTTGCCGTAATTGTAAAGCCAGGCGAGGATGTAGCCCATGGCGCCCTCGAGGAAGCCGATCCAGGTCGCGAGCGAAATGATCCAGAAGTATTTGTTTTTCGCCACGGCCTTGATCGCGTCGAAAAAGCCGATCTGCACCACGTGCGTCTTTGCCTGCACGAGCTTTTCGTTCGTATTGGCAAACACGAGGATGCTCATGCCCACGCCGATCACGGAAATGATCGGGAAGAGCACCTGATAGATCCGGATGTCATACATGTCGTTTGCGTGCATGAGCTTGACCATCAGGGGAATCAGCGGCATATAGATCGTAGGCGCCAGGGAATAGGTGATGGATTTGATCGCGGAAACGTCCGCGCGTTCCTGCGTGTTGGGAGAAAGCAGGAAGATCAGGTTTTCATACGCTTCCTCAAAGAACCAGTAGGTGAAGTTCAGCGCGATGCTGTAGAGGATCGTCAGAATATAGACCCAGGCCGTCGACATCTGCTTGTAGGGCGTGAAGACCACGAGCAGGCAGAGCGCGACGGTCGGTATGCCCATGCCGAGGATCCAGGGCTTGTATTTGCCGGATTTGAGCCGCATGCCGTCGATCATATGCGCCTTGACGGCCGTGAGCGGGATGCCCGTGATCGTGATCAGATACTGGATCAGCAGCAGATGACGCGGCGGGATGCCCGTCACATTGGAAAGCACGACGTTGGTTGCGCTGATGATGATCGTGGTGGCGATCATCTTGATGAAATATACGCCGATGCCGCCCACGGAATAGGCGGCGATTTCCTTGAAGGGCATATAGCGCCCTTTGAGCGGCTTGTTCCAGTAGACGCGAACGTCGGAGAGTTTGTCTTTCAGTTCGGCAGCGGATACCATGCGGCAGCCTCCTTACAGCAGATTGATCGGATTGGAAACGGTGCGCGGCGGGCGCGGTTTAGAATTCCGCCGAACCGGTCGTGCGCGGGAAGGGCAGCACGTCGCGGATGTTGGCGATGCCGGTCAG
>JAFZNN010000190.1 GCA_017550895.1 Clostridia bacterium | reverse complement strand
TCGCGGACGGCGTGGACGTGATCAACATGAGCTTCTGCTTTGCCGATACCTCGCAGGCGCTGCAGGATGTGCTCGATCAGGCGCACGCGCAGGATATCCTGCTCGTTGCCGCCGCGGGCAACAACCGCACGGATACGCCGACCTATCCCTCCTGCTGCAATCATGTGCTGCGCATTTCCGCCGTGAATGAAAACGGCGAGATCGCCGGTTTCAGCAATTACGGCGATATCGATCTCGCGGCGCCCGGCTTCAATATCAAAACCTCGGCGCTCGGCGGGGGCTATTCGACTGTGCGCGGCACCTCGGAGGCGGCGCCCTTCGTCGCGGCCGTTGCGGCGATGCTGCGCGCGGCGCATCCGTGCCTGTCCGCGGATGATACAACGGCGCTGCTCAAGGCCTGCGCCGTGCCGCCGCTCTATGTCAGCCTGAATCCGGTCTATTACGGCGCGGGCGTGCTGCGCGCACCGGATCTCACCGATCCCGCCGTGCGCGCGATGATTTTGCCGTACTGCGGCAGCGCGGATTACACTTCCTATGACGCCGCCGTGGCGAACGCGAACGCCATCGAGGATTTCAGCCCCTATGAAGCCGTGACGGTCGAAAAGCTGCAGGCGGCGCTGCAGGCCGATACGGAGAATCTGACCGCCTGCGATCAGCCGGATCTCGACCTGATCACCGCGCAGATCAACGCGGCCGTGAACGGGCTTGTGCTCTGGAGCCCGCGCTCATTCACGCTGCTCGGCCCGCGCAGGAATCTGACGAAATACGGCGGCTATCAGCTGAAGGTCGAGCTGCATCCGATCTACGCACGCGTCAAATCCACCGGCTGGTACAGCGGGAATCCGGACGTGGTTTCCGTCAGCGATACCGGCTACATCCGGTTTGTCAGCGAGGGGAACGCCAACGTCTATTGCCGGATCGTGTTTGACGATGATTCGGTCGTCACGCGCGGGATCAGTATCACCTGCGAGATGCGGCCGATCGACCGCCTGCTCACGCTGCTCGACGCTGTTTTCCATTTTCTGATCTTCCCGGCAAGGGCGAGCAATGAATAAAAGGATGAAGCAATCAGACGGTTCTTCGGAGCCGTCTTTTTTTATTTGTCCAGCCGCAGGCCCATGACCGTGCCGCCGCCGCCCGCGATCAGCCGGCGAAAGCCGAAGCGGCGGTAGAAGCGGATGGCGTCCTTGTTGCCGGAGCCGACGATCAGCATCACGCGCGGCACCTTCTGCGCTCTGAGATGGTCGAGCAGGCGGTTCATCAGCTGCGTGCCGCCGCCCTGACCGGTCGCTTCGTCGAGCAGATCGATGTGCAGATGCGCCGGGTAAAGCGGCGAAAACACGCGCAGCGCGATCTGCTCCGCGCGCACCTCGAGCTTTTCGCTGCGGGGATTTGCCAGAATGCGCCGCAAATAGGGCGCGAAGGCGCGGCGATAGCGTTTGTAATCCGGCGCGCAGAGCGTGTAGCCCATGACCGTGCCCGCGTCGTCGAGCAGCGCGAAGCAGTTGTCCGGCTCGCATTCCGCATAGTAATCGCAGTAGCAGTCGGTGATATAGCGCCCGACGCCCTCCGGATCCGTGACCGCCTCGAGCGGCCCGGTGCAGCGGCAGATATACCGCAGGCGTTCTTTCATGGATGCATCGTAGGGAACGACGGTCATGCCAGCACCTCCAGCCGGAGCGCCGCGATCTGCACGCCGACGGTCGGCTCCTTCAAATGAAGCCACAGCCTCCCCGTCGGCAGCCAGGCGCCCGGAATTTTATAGCAGACGCTGCGATAGCCCGGCGGGCAGAACCGCGCGTCATACGCGGGATCCGCCTCCCCGCCGTAGAGCGGCCCTTCATAGAGCAGTTCATAGTTTGCCCAGAGCGAAAACTTTGTATCCGGCGGCAGGCAGCGGTCCTTGACGTAAAGGCGCAGGCGGTAGTTGCAGCGCGCGCGCAGCCGGTCGGTTTCATAGTCAAAGGTAAAATGATCATAGGCGATCTGCAGCGCGGTTGGCAGGGAACCGTTGTTTTCACGCACGCTGTCGCCGCGCGCGTTGAGATAGAATTCGCCCTCCTGCCGCTCGCCCGCATAGTAAAGCCCGTGCAGGGCAACGGACCAGAACGCCTCGCCGTCCCCGGCGCGATTGAACGAAAAATAGTCCTGCGCCGCCGCCGGATCGCTTTCATTGCGCAGCTTTTGCAGCAGCCACGCGCGGTCGGTGATCGGCAGATCGATCGTTTCGAGGATCGCGCCGCGCTCGGGATTCTCCGCGCCGTAGCGGGCGATATCCGTCTGCAGGCCGATCGCTTCAAACAGGAACGCGCACAGCGTTTCGATTTCCTGCCGCAGCGCAAGATACGCCGGCGGGAACGGCGATTCAAGCATTTTGATTGCGGCGTTGACGCCTTTGGAGTGCAGCGCTTTTTCGGCTTTTTCGATCAGCTTCAGCTCAAACCGCCGGCGCTGCCGCAGCAGCAGGTCGCAGTCCGCGCGCAGCAGGAGCTGGACGAACCGCCAGTTTTTCATCAGGAAGGGATACTGCGCGCGCAGCGCTTCAAACCGCGCGTGCGTCGGCTCGATATCGTCGTTTTCGGCCGGATCGCCGACCCAGTCGGCCTCGAGCTCGAAGATCGCATCGGCGATCGCGTCGGCGTCTGCGCCGTAGAAGAACAGCCGCGCGTAGTCGCGCAGCACGTCGCGAAACGGCCGTGCGCCGAAATAATCGAGATCGGACCAGAGCATCTTGTTCACGTCGTCCGTGATCCCCTCGGAATAGCAGACCGAGCCGCAGACGTAGTGCAGGGTATCCTTGTGCAGCGCGGCAAATTCAAGCGCGCGGGGATTCGTGCATTCACGGCCGAGTCCGGTCGAAAAGGCGAAATGCCAGTTGTCTGTCATGTAGTGCACCGGGTATTCGCAGCGCACGTTGTGCGTAATGTCGGGATAAAACCGGATCGGCAGCGCCGCCGGCACTTTTTCGCGCAGCTCGGGCAGGGGAAAGGCGTGGTTCGGCCCCATCACGACGCCGTCGATCTCCGGCGGCAGGGCGCGGATCGCTTCGATGAAATCCTTACCCCAGGCCGGCTGATTGTGCGGCTGCTGCGCCGAGACCCAGAGCTTCGCGCCCGGATGGCGCTGTTTGAGCACGGCGGAGATCGCTTTGACGCGACGCATCAGCGCGTCCACGGGCAGATCGCCCGGATCACTGCCGGGGATCATCACCGCGTCCAGATGCGGCAGCCTTGCAACGAGCGCGTCGAGCCGCACGGCGGCCTGCGCGTCGGTTTCC
>JAFZNN010000015.1 GCA_017550895.1 Clostridia bacterium | reverse complement strand
TTTGGCCGCCCGCCGCTCTTTTTTTAATAGGATTTTACTTTATTTCGCAAGGAAATCAAAACAGCCGACCAGCAGGTTGACCATTCTGTAAATGACGGTCAGGAAGATCTCCTTCGCGCCGCGCGCCGCGGGATTGGGCGCAACGGTCTTTTCGCGGCTCTCGCCGAAGAGGCCCTCCGGCACAGAGCAGGTGAAGTGCTCCGGCTGCTCGATCCCCAGCGCGTACAGCGCGATCGCGGCAACGTCGCGGTTCCGCGTTTCCTCGCTGAGCATCGTCTGATTGACGCTGTGGCCGGCGACAGCGACCACAACGGCGCTTTCCTCCGGCGTCTGGCCGCCGTGGCCGCCCGCGGTTTCGCCGTGATCCGCCACGAGGATGAACAGGCTGTCCTTCATCAGGCCCTTTGCGTCGATGGCGTCATAAATCTGGCCGAGATAGCCGTCCGCAGTCTGCACGGAGGCATAGTATTCATCGCTGAAGCCGCCGTAGGTGTGTGCCGCGTGATCCACGTCGTCCAGCTGCACGAACATCAGCTTCGGCGCCTTGCCGCTCTGGAATTCGTTCACGATCGCGTCCGTCACGAGCGGATCGGTCAGACGGTTGATCTTCTTGACGCCCAGGTCGTTTTCGATGATGCCGTGGTTGATGTTGCTCCAATGGTTGAAGGAAACGAGCCGCGCATCGGGGAACGCCTGACGCGCATAATAGAAAATGCTGTTGTTGGGCGAATCGGACGAGCGCGAATTGCTGCCGGTGTTGTCGTTCGTGAAGCCGTGGGTTTCATAATCCACGCCGGTCAGGATCGAGCCCCAGTTCTGCGCGCTGATCGTGAGATATTCGGCCTTGCCGTTGTGCGTATAGGCGTTGTCGGCAAAAATGCGGTCAAAGTTGGGCGTCTCCGCCTGGCCGAAGGCCCCGCCGGCGCCGTCGACGCCGATGATGAACACATGCTCATAGTCGCCGAAGCCCGGCCTGCTCTCCTCTGCGTACGCCATGCCGGCGCAGGAGAACACAAGCAATAGACTGAGAAGAACTGCAACTGCCTTTTTCATTTCAATCACTCCTGTTTTAAGCTTTCGCTGTTTTTTTCTTGAACGCCGTTACCTTCGGCGGGACTTTTTTTGCCGTGCGCTTTTCGTTGCGCGTGATCTCCGGCGGCGCATCCTCTTCCACGCAGGCCCTTGTGATCACGACCTTCTCGATCGTCGGATCGGAGGGCGCGTCATACATGATCTGCTGCAGCACGCCTTCCACGATGGTGCGCAGGCCGCGCGCGCCGGTTTTCTTTTCGAGTGTCTTTTTCGCGATGGCCTCCAGCGCATCGGGCGTGAATTCCAGCGCGACGTCATCCAGGAACATCAGCTCCTGGAACTGCTTGACCAGCGAATTCTTCGGCTCCTGCAGGATGCGCACGAGCGCCGCTTCGTCCAGCTCGTCGAGCGCGGTCACGATCGGCAGACGGCCGACCAGCTCGGGGATGATGCCGTAATGCACCAGATCCTGCTGCGTGACCTTTGCATACAGATTCTCTTTTTCCAGCTCGGCCTTGCTGCGCACCGCGGCCTCGAAGCCGAGCGCGGAGCCCTCCATGCGCTTCTCGACGATCTTTTCGATGCCGTCGAACGCGCCGCCGCAGATAAAGAGGATATTGGAGGTGTCGATCTGGATGAATTCCTGCTGCGGATGTTTGCGCCCGCCCTGCGGCGGGACGTTTGCCACCGTGCCCTCGATCATCTTCAGCAGCGCCTGCTGCACGCCTTCGCCGCTGACGTCGCGCGTGATGGAGGGATTCTCGCTCTTGCGGGCGATCTTGTCGATCTCATCCACATAAATGATGCCGTGCTCGGCAAGATCCACGTCGAAATTCGCCGCCTGAATGATGCGCAGCAGAATGTTTTCGACGTCCTCGCCGACATAGCCGGCCTCCGTGAGCGTGGTGGCGTCCGCAATCGCAAATGGCACACGCAGAATGCGCGCGAGCGTCTGCGCGAGCATGGTCTTGCCCACGCCCGTGGGGCCGAGCATGAGAATGTTGCTCTTTTGCAGCTCCACATTCTCGGAGGGCTTGCCGTACACGCGTTTATAATGATTATAAACGGCGACGCTCAGCGTAATTTTCGCGCGCTCCTGCCCGATCACATAGGCGTCGAGCAGCGCTTTGATCTCGCGGGGCTTGGGCAGCTCCTCGGCTTCCATATCGCCGCTGCGATACTTCGGATCGGAATCCAGCACCATGTTGCACAGGCCGACGCATTCATCGCAGATATAGACGCCGGGGCCCGCGATCATCTTGCTCACGCGGTCCTGCGGCTTTTTGCAGAAGGAACAGCAAACCGTCTGCTCCCGTCTTTCATCATCTTTGGGCATTGCTTGCCTCCTGTTTCATGATAAAGCGGCTGCTTTATCTCTTCTCGATCACCTTATCCACAAGACCGTATTCCATGGCCTCCTGCGCGGTCAGATAGTTGTCGCGGTCGGTGTCGCGCGCGATCTCCTCCACCGATTTGCCGGTGTTGGCCGCAAGGATGCTGTTCAGGCGCTCACGCGTGCGCAGAATATGCTCGGCGACGATCTGAATCTCCGTCGCCTGCCCCTTCGCGCCGCCGAGCGGCTGATGGATCATGATCTCGCTGTTGGGCAGCGCATAGCGCTTGCCCTTGGCGCCGGCGGAAAGCAGGAACGCGCCCATGGACGCGGCCATGCCGATGCAGATGGTGGAAACGTCGCACTTGATATACTGCATGGTGTCATAGATCGCCATGCCGGCCGTCACGGACCCGCCGGGGCTGTTGATATAAAGGCTGATATCCTTTTCGGGATCCTGCCCCTCGAGATAGAGCAGCTCCGCCACGACGATGCTCGCCGTCGCGTCGTTCACCTCGTCCGAAAGGACGATGATGCGGTCGTTGAGCAGACGGGAAAAAATATCATAGGAGCGCTCGCCGCGATTGGTCTGTTCGATAATATACGGTACTAATGCCATAATACAAGTTCCTTTCTCCGCAAAACGGAAATCACGTTATTCTGAGTATGGAACCCCTCCGGGCGGATTATTCAGCAGCTTCCGCAGGCGCCGCCGCATCGGCCTGCGCTTCTTCCTTCGCCGGCACGGCGACTGCGCTGTCGACGACCAGCTTGATCGCATCCTGCCTGGCGAGCTCGCCGGCAACGGACGCTTCGCTGACAAGCGCCTTCACGCGCTCGAGCTCGATCTGATACATATCGGCCATCTTCTGGTATTCCGCGGCGATCACCTCGTCGTCGGGCTTGATCTCCTCGGCCTCGATGATCTTTTCGAGCGCCAGATCCAGCTTGACGTCGTTGACCGCGCGCTCGCGCATCTGCTGCTCGAAGATCTCCTTATCCATGCCCATGTACATCAGATAGGTATCCAGATCCAGGCCCTGCTGGGACACGCGCTGCGTGAAGGATTCGATGTTGTCCTTCGCCTTGCTGTCATACATGCAGTCGGGGATCTCGCCCTCGACCTTGCCGCACAGCGCCTGGAGCACTTCATCCTCGAACGCGCGCTGCGCGCTGTCGGTCTTGCGCTTGAGGATATCCTCCTCAATGCCCTTCTTCAGCTCGTCGACCGTTTCGTAATCGCCCATGTCCTTGGCGAATTCATCGTCGAGCTCCGGCATCTCTTTGTATTTGATCTCGTGCAGCTTGATCTTGAACACCGCGTCCTTGGAGGCCAGCTCCTCGGCGTATTCCGCGGGGAAGGTCACATTGACGTCGAAGTCCTCGCCGATGCTGTGGCCGATGATCTGCTCCTCAAAGCCGGGGATGAACGAGCCAGAGCCGATGGTTAGGCTGTATTTCTCCGCCTTGCCGCCTTCAAACGGCACGCCGTCGACAAAGCCCTCGAAATCGATCACGGTGATATCGCCGTCCTGCACGGGTCTGTCGTCCACGTCGACCAGACGGGCGCCGCGCTCAAGCATACGGTCCAGCTCTTCCTGGACTTCCGCCTCGGTGACGGCCGGCTCGCTTCTGGGCGCTTCGATGCCCTTGTAGCCCTCGATCGTGATTTCGGGCTTGACGGTGACGTTGAAGGTGAACACGACGCCGTCCTCGAGCGTCATGGTTTTGAAATCCACATCCTTCGGCTGATCCACCGGCGTGATGCCCGCCTCGTCATAGGCGGCGCTCACGGCTGCGGGGAACAGATCCTCGAGCGCGTCTTCATAAAACACCTCTTTGCCGTAGAGCTTTTCGATCATGGCGCGGGGCGCCTTTCCCTTGCGGAAGCCGGGGAGCTGGATCGACTTTCTCTGCTTGAGATAGACCTGCTGCACCGCGGCGGCAAACGCTTCGGCGTCGATCGCGACCTCAAGGGCATAGGTGTTGGTTTCGGTTTTGTTGGCTGATACTAAACTCATGGGACGTTCCTCCATCTGCGCGGCGCAAAACGCCGGGCGTTAAATTTAACGGTACTATTATACCAATTTTTTCAGAAATTGCTATATATTTTTATAATTTCTTTTTATTGCCCAAAAAATCGGGAATTCGGCGGGCGTTTTCGTCATATTGCCGAATCCCGGCGCACAAGCTGCGGGCAAAAGCCCAGATAATCGGCGGAGATCAGCGAAAACCGGATCCCGTCGCGTTCCCCTTCAAAGGCGGCGGCATGGGCGTAGGAATGCAGATGCCCGTAATAGCAGCGGTGAATGCCCGTCTCGACGAGCACCTGATAGATCTCCTCGCACACCTGCGTCTGACTGACGGGCGGATAATGCAGGAACACGACCGGCTCCCCGCCGGTTTCCTTCGCCGCGGCGATGGAGGCGCGCAGCCGCCCGGCCTCGCGCAGGAGCACCTTGCGGTCGGCGTCCTGCTCCGCGTCGAAAAACCAGCCGCGCGTGCCGCAGAGGGCGAGCCCGTCCGCGAGATAGGCGTTGTTGTGCAGAATATGCAGGGAATCCAGCCCGTGCGCGGCAAAGAACGCATCCGCCTTCGATTTGGTCGCCCACCAGTAATCGTGGTTGCCCTTGAGCAGCAGCTTCTGCCCGGGGAGCGCGTGGAGAAAGGCAAAATCCGCCAGCCCCGCTTCCATGGTCATGCACCAGGAAATATCACCCGCGACGACCACGGTATCCGCATCCGTCACAAGGGCGCGCCAGTTTTTTTCCAGCCGCTGCTCATAATCCGACCAGCCGCTGAAAACCTGCATCGATTTGCCCGTGGAGATCGAAAGATGCGGATCCCCGATTGCAAAAACCGCCATGGCCAACCCTTTCCGTTCCGGCCGCCGCCGGCGAAAAACGCGGCGCCGCCGTCAATATTTCCGCCGCTGCCGGGCAAACTACTTCTGCCCGCCCATCCATTCCAGAGAAAGGAGAGGTTTTATGAAAAAAGCAGCGAACGAAATCATCTGTTTCGCGAAAAACTGCGTCTATCACAGCGGCGTCTCGGACTGCACGGCCGCCGCCGTGGAAGTCGGCTGCGCCACAGCCTGCCGCTGCGGCGAAACGCAATGCTCCACCTTCCGCCTCGACCGCGACATCAAGGCAAAACCGCAGACATTCTGAGGCTGATCAGATGCCGAGCAGATCAAACACGACCTGCTCCATGCCTTCCTTTTCGCAGCAGCCGTCAAACCGCACGGCTTTGTCGCGCAGGCCGGCCAGCGGCGCGGGGCAGGGCTTGCCCGTGACCGCCGCCAGGCGCTCCACCATGCCGAATTCATCGAGCGCATCGTCGCTGCCGCCGACCGCTTCCAGCACAGCTGCGCTGAATTTGAACGGACTCGCGGTGGAGGCGATCACGGTCGGCGTGGCGTCGCCCGTGCGGGCGCGGTAATCCTCATACACCTTCACGGCGACCGCCGTATGCGTATCGCAGAGATAGCCTTTATCTTTGAAGAGACGCGCGATGGTCGCCTTCGTTTCGTCGTCGTTGCAGCAGCCGGCGCTGAACAGCGCGGAGATCTCCGCAAACGCGGCGTCGTCGATCTGATAGCGGCCGGTCTCGGAAAGCGCCTGCATCCAGCCCTTCACCTTCTCGCTGCCGCTCACGGCATAGAGCAGCCGCTCCAGATTGCTGGAAATCAGGATATCCATGGAGGGCGAAATCGTGGTGAAGAATTCGCGGTTGCGGTCGTAAACGCCGGTGGTCAGGAACTCCGTAAGCACGGAGTTGCTGTTGGAGGCGCAGACCAGGCGATGCACAGGCAGCCCCATGCGCTTGGCATAATAGGCGGCGAGAATGTTGCCGAAGTTGCCGGTCGGCACAACGATATTGATCGGCTCGCCGCAGCGCACCGTGCCCTGATTGATCAGGTCGCAGTACGCAGAGAAATAATAGACGATCTGCGGCGCAAGGCGGCCCCAGTTGATTGAATTCGCGGAGGAGAACGCCATGCCGTTCGCCGCGAGCTTCGCCGCGATTTCCGGATCGGTGAAGATTTTTTTCACGCCGGTCTGCGCGTCGTCGAAGTTGCCGTAAATGGCGGAAACGCCGACGTTCGCGCCCTCCTGCGTGCACATCTGCAGCTTCTGCATCGGGCTGACGCCGTCGCTCGGATAAAAGACGAGAATGCGCGTATTCGGCACGTCCTTGAAGCCTTCGAGCGCGGCCTTGCCGGTGTCGCCGGAGGTGGCGACGAGAATGACGATCTCGGTGCCGGGCGCGGCCTTGTCGCTCGCAACGGTCAGCAGGTGCGGGAGCATCTGCAGCGCCATATCCTTGAACGCGCAGGTGGGGCCTTTGAACAGCTCCAGGATCGCAACGCCGTCCCCGACGGGCACGGTCGGCGCGATCTTCGGATCCGAAAAGCCGCTGTCATACGCTCCGTGGACGCAGCGATCGACCTCGTCCGCGGTAAAATCGGTCAGATACATCGAAAGAATCGTGCGTGCGCGGCCGATATAATCCATCTGCGCAAGCGCGGCAATCTCCGCGGTCGACACGGCGGGGATCGTATCCGGCACGAACAGACCGCCGTCGGCGGAAATGCCCTTCGTGATCGCCTGCGAGGCCGTGACGGCCACAGCGGGGTTCCTGGTGCTTACATACTTCATGGTCATCATCCTTTGACACGTGATAATATTTGATTATAACATAGTTTTTTCGTTTTGTAAAACAATTTTGAAGAAATTCATGGCATTTTCAAAGAAAATCCGGTCCAGCAGCGGCGCGTCAAAGCCGTGGGCCGCCAGAAACGCCCGCAGATCAGGCATCCGGTCCACGCCGGCCAGCGCCGGATGGATCTCGCAGCCGTCAAAATCCGAGCCAATCGCCAGCGTCCGCTCGCCGCCGAGCTCAAGAATGTGCGCCGCGTGGCGCAGAACGGCTTCCATGCCGTCATCGCCCGGGTCGCCGAGAAAGCTGCGGCAGAAATTCAGGCCGATCAGCCCGCCGCGGTCGATCAGCGCGCGGATCTGATCATCGTTCAGACTGCGGCGGCAGGAGAAGAAACGGTCGGCGCTCTCCCGACGGGTTGCCAGCAGCACGCGCTCGCAGTCGGAATGCGAGGCCACCACGGCCGCTTCGCTCGCGAGCGCGTCGTAAAAGCCGGCGCGGTTCAGATGGGAAACGTCGGCGATGATCCCGCGCGCGGCGAGCGCGCGCAGCAGCGCCTTCCCCTCCGGTTTCAGCCCGTTTTCACTGCCGGACTGGCAGCCGAAGCCGAACTCATTTTCTTCATTCCATGTCAAGGTGACAAGCTTTACACCCAGGGCGTCCAGCCGGTCAAGCCCGCCGGGCGCCGCCAGCGGCGACGCGCCCTCCAGCGTCAGGATCGCCGCGCATTGCCCGCGCGCCAGCGCCGCTTCCATCTCCGGAAACGTCTTGCACTGCTTGATAATTCCGGCATTTGCTTCCACTTCGCGACGGAAGTTTTCCGCCACGCGCAGGCAGTATTCCAGCGCAGCTTCGCCACGCAGCGCATCCGGGATCCAGACGGCAAAGCATTGCGCCCATGTGTCAAGGCATTTCCCTTTACACAAATTGATATGCTGGTCGCCGTCCCGCAGCGGGATCCCCTGCCGCAGGCATTCCCCGGCCGTGTCGCAATGCAGATCAAACAGCTTCATACCGCACCTCAGAACGCGTTTTCCATATAGTTTATGCGCGCAAGCTTGTCGCCGTCCGTCAGATAGACCTCGCACACGTCAAAGCGCAATTCCGCCTCGATTTTGCACATGCGCAGAAACTGCTTTGCCGCCTGCGTCAGACGCTGCTGCTTCTGCGCGTCAACGGCCTCCATCGGGCGCAGCATCGCATCCTGCGCACGCGCCTTGACCTCGACAAAGCTGACCACGCCGTCCTTCGCCGCGACGATATCCAGCTCGCCGAAGCGGCAGGTGTAATTCGTTGTCAGAATGCGCCAGCCACGGTCGCGCAGCCAGCGCACGGCATAGATCTCGCCCCAGACGCCCGCCTGATTTCTGATCATCACGCAGCCCTCGCCTCAACGGTAAAGATTTTTCAGGAATGTGCGCCGGTGGCAGGGCGACGGGCCGTATTGCGCCAGCATTTCATAATGCAGCTTCGTGCCGTAGCCCTTATGCTTCGCAAACTGATACTCCGGATAGCGCGCGTCCAGCTCCAGCAGGAAGCGGTCCCGGCTGACCTTGGCCAGGATCGACGCGGCCGCGACGGAGGGCGAAAGCGCGTCGCCCTTGATCAGCGTTTCCCCCGGAATGGCCAGGGGCGGCATCCGGTTGCCGTCGATGATCGCATAGTCCGCGGGCACAGGCAGTGCCTCCACGGCCTTGCGCATGGCAAGGAAGGTCGCCTGCAGGATGTTGATCTCATCGATCACGCGCTCATCCACGCTTGCGACGGCGTAAGCGACCGCCTGCGCCCGGATCACGTCAAAGAGCTGATCGCGCTTTTTTTCGCTGAGCTTTTTGGAATCGTTCAGGCCGGGGATCTCAAACTCCGGCGGGAGGATTACCGCCGCCGCGTAGACCGGGCCGGCCAGCGGGCCGCGTCCGGCCTCATCCACGCCGCAGATCGAGGTAAAGCCGCGCGCGGCAGCCGCGTTTTCATAGGTACAATCCACAATCGTCACCCTTTCAAAAAGAGCCGCACCGCAGCACGGCGCAGCTCTGTCTTCGCTGTTGCATCTTATAAAAACTGCTTGTCGATCACTTCGTTGACAATATCGTTGAGATACTGCAGGCTGAAGCTCGGCGTCTGGCTCTTCACGCCGTGGACCGAGGCAAGCTCCTCGGTGTAATCCTCCAGCATATAGATGCGGATATTGGAATAATTGTAGCCGTAATGGTTGACCGTGCCGTGGAATTTGACATTCTCGATCGTAATGTCGCCGTTGGCGTTGTTTTTGGAAATGTCGAAATTCAGCATCCCGCCGAGCATCCGGGCGCCGCGGTTCTGCGCCGAAATGAAATTGCCCAGCGAATAGGCCACAAGCGTGCGCGTGCCGTTGTCATTCTCGATGAATTCCACAGGCTGGATCACATGCGGATGGTTGCCGATGATCACGTCCGCGCCCCAGGCGGCGAGCTTTTTGGCAAGAATGCGCTGCTCGTCGGTCGGCTCATGGGTATATTCGATGCCCCAGTGCGCATTGACGATCACGACGTCCGCCAGGTCCTTGGCCGCCATCACGCGGCGCTGCAGCTCCGCCTCATCCTCCGAGGTGCAGAGGATCACCTCGCTGTCCGACGGCAGCGACAGATCGTTCGTCATCTCCGTGAAGCCCAGATAGGCGAAGGTGATGCCGTTGACCGTGTTGGTCGGGATCTTCGCATAATCCACCTGATTGAGGAAAGCGCCGGTCGTGATCACGCCCTTGCTCTTCCACCAGTTGATGCAGGAAATCAGGCCCTTTTCGCCGCAGTCAAGCGAATGATTCGTGGCGATATTGAATACGTCAAAGCCGATGCGGATCATTTCCTCGCCGACCTCCGGCGGGGAGTTGAACATCGGATAGCTGGAAACCTCGTGCTCGGTGGAAATGATCGTTTCCTGATTCAGGATCGCGATATCCGCCGCGGCGACGCGGTCGGCCACCTTCTCATAGCAATAGGAAAAATCATAGCCGCTGCTCGCGCGCTCCGCCGCCTGCTCATACACCGTGTCGTGAATCAGATTGTCGCCCACGGCCAGCAGGCTGACGGTCGAGATCAGCTCCTGCATCTGCGTGGTGGAGGCCTCGGCCAGCGGCTGCGCGTCCGCGGAAATATCCGGACGCTGCCCGCTGTGACGCGAAAAATAGATCACGCCCAGCCCGATGACGTCCACAAAGAGGATCGCCGCGAGCACGATCGCCATTTTTCTTCTCATAAGTTCTTTCTCCTTCCGCGCCGGATCAGACGGCGTCCAGCGTCAGCTTGCCGAGCTTGCCGCCGCGGTATTCATCCAGCAGCATCACCGCCGCGCGCTCGGTATCGAATTCGCCCTTTTTCAGCAGCATCCCGCGCTTTTGCGCGATCGCTTCCAGCACCTCATACGGCTCGAGGTCTTCAAACGCCGTCAGCCCGTAGCGCTGCGTGAGCCGGTCGGGATAGCTGCGCTGCAGCACGGCGAGCAGCCGCACGGCGATCTCCTGGCTGTCCAGAATTTCATCCTTGACCGAACCGATGAAGGCCAGCTTGTAACCGACCTCGGGATCCTCGAATTTCGGCCAGAGCACGCCGGGCGTATCGAGCAGCAGGATGTCCCTGTCAATGGCGAACCACTGGTTGCTGCGGGTCACGCCGGGCTTGTCCGCCACTTTGGCGCGGCTGCGGCCGGCCATGCGGTTGATGAACGAGGATTTGCCGGTGTTGGGAATGCCGACCACCATGATGCGCAGCGCCTTGCCGGCCATGCCTTTTTCCGCGTAGGCGCGGAGTTTCTCCGCAAGCAGGGTGCGCACGGCGGGCAGGAATTTATCCAGTCCCCTGCCGCTGCGGCAGTCCACGGGCAGAGCCGTGACGCCCTGCGCTTTCCAGGCGGCGATCACGCGCGCGGTGGCCGCGTCATCCGCCAGGTCGCATTTATTCAGCAGCACGATGCGGGGTTTGTGCCCCGCAAGCGCGTCGATTTCGGGGTTGCGGCTGCTCTCGGGCAGCCGGGCGTCCACCAGCTCGCAGACGGCGTCCACGAGCGAGAGATTCTCTTTGATCAGCCGGCGGGTTTTGGCCATGTGGCCGGGAAACCACTGCACGGTCCTTGATTCATTCATAACTCAATAGCGTTCCAGCGCAAATCTGCCGATGGGGAAAATGCGGAACAGCGCCTTTCCCAGAATGTATTCCTCGCGGATCAGGCCGACGCTTTCGCTGCGGCTGTCCGTGGAATTGTTGCGGTTGTCGCCCATGACGAACACATAGCCGTCGGGCACGGTGACCGGCTGCGTGAAATCCTCGCGCCGGTGGGTCGGCTCGTTGACATACGGCTCCTCGAGCGCCTCGCCGTCCACATAGACGACGCCGCGTTCAAAATCGATATCCACCGTCTCGCCAGCGGTCGCGATCACGCGCTTGACCAGCGTATCCGGAATGACCGGATCCGACGACGGCTGGCAGGTGACGACGATCTGCCCGCGCGCGGGCTTCGTTTCAAATGCGGAGAGGATGATGCGGTCGGTATCGTGCAGCGTCGGATACATCGAGCTGCCGACCACGCCGACCGTGCGGAAACAGAAAATGAACGCCACGGCCACGGCCACCACGGCCGTCGTCAGCACGGAAACAATGTCAAACGCCGTGCTCACCGCCGACGTTTCCTCTTTTTCCTTCGGCGCGGTTTCCTTCGCCATCGCAGGCACCTCCTCAGGCATTCTCATAAATATTCCACTGGTGCAGCGGCCAGAAGCGGAAGAAGGCCTTGCCGAGAATATAGTTCTCGTCGATCTGGCCGATCTTGGTCGAGCGGCTGTCCAGCGAGTCATTGCGGTTGTCGCCCATGACGAAAACCTTGCCTTCTTCGACCGTGAGCGGAAATTCGACGTCATAGCGCAGCGAGGTGGGCGCGGCGATATACGGCTCGTCCAGAATCTGGCCGTTGACGGTGACGGTATGCTGGTCGAAGTTGATGTCGACCTCATCGCCGCCCTTGGCGATGATGCGCTTGATGATCGGCACGCCGCGCTCCCAGGGCTGGGTGATCACGACGATATCGCCCCGTTCATAATGGGTCGCCATGCCGGTGACAGCCAGCCAGTCCTGATCATGCAGCGTCTCCTGCATGGAGGGGCCCTCCACGCCGACGACGCGGAAGCAGAGCGCAAACACCAGAAACACCAGAATGACGGCGCCCTTGACCGCGGCGGCCAGGTCAAAGCCGAGGCCGAGCAAAAAATTCGGTTTTTCTTCCCTGTCAAATATGACCCAGTATTCGTCGATCCTGCGCATACAGGCGTCTCCTTCCCTGAAATGAAAGCAAAGGGTGTAACAACGTAAAATTGTTACACCCGCAATGCTTGTTGTTATCTGATCTGCTCCTTGACCTTCGCAGCCTTGCCGACTCTGTTTCTGAGATAATAGAGCTTGCTTCTGCGCACACGGCCGTGCCGGACGACATCC
The DNA here is from genome assembly GCA_017550895.1 of Clostridia bacterium. Classification (GTDB taxonomy): domain Bacteria; phylum Bacillota; class Clostridia; order Oscillospirales; family Acutalibacteraceae; genus CAG-177. Next base: position 18,750 of record JAFZNN010000015.1, on the reverse strand, counting down.
ACCTTCGCAACATTGGGGGAGTGGATCGGGAACACGCGCTCGACGCCGACGCCGTAGGAAATGCGGCGCACGGTAAAGGTCTCGGAAACGCCGGAACCTCTGCGGGCGATGACGGTGCCTTCAAACACCTGAATACGTTCCTTTTCGCCTTCACGGATCTTGACATGCACGCGAACGGTATCGCCGATCTCGAGCACGGGCGCGGTCTCCTTGAGAGAATCCTGCGCAATCAGTTTTAATGCATCCATCTGTTTTACCTCCAAGATTTTTCAGATGTTCGTAACTGCATCACGCCGAAAGAGGAACACCCGCTTTAATGATGTGACATTAAACCCCGTCTTTGAGAGCCGCAGACCCTGCGGCCGCCGTTGACGGCACAAATGCGAAATATATATTACCACAGGTTTTTGCAAATTGCAAGTGTTTTTTTCTGAATTCTGAAAAGTTTTTTCTGCATCGCTCCGGCCGGAGAATTCGGGTGGAAAAAGCGCGGTGCGGCGGCAAAATTCCTCCGTATGGATGATTGACAACGCGGATAATATATTGTAAAATCTCTAAAGAATATTTTACTAAGATTAGTTAGGGACAATTATCAATAATTCTAAAAGGACGCCGCAAGCAGTTTCGCGCTGCCTGCGGCGTCGTTTTATATTATTGTTTATAATAATCAGCGGAACGCGGTCAGGTCCGCGCAGAGCAACGCCGTGCGGGTGATATCGACCCTGGCCTGCGCGGCAAACGCCGCCAGCAGCGCCTGCACGAGCAGTTCCGCGTTGAGATTCACCGTGCTGCCCGCCGCGATGGTGGCTGCGATCTGCACCGTGCAGTCCGCCGCCGCGCAGGAAAACCGATGCACCAGCGTGCAGAGGTTGACGGTTTTCACGCCGCGCTTGCTGCGTTTCTCGGCGTTCAGCTCGCCGCTTTCCATCACAGCCGCCGCGCCTGCGGCAAAGCCCTCCGCCTCGCCCGGCGCGTCAAAGGTCAGCGTGATCGTGTAATCCGCCGCGGCGATCTCATTCGCCTTCTGCGCGGGTTCTGTCACGTCAACGATCTCCAGCCCCTCCGGCAGCGCCGCATTCATGCGCGCGCGGATCTCTTCGTCCGTGATCTCGCCCTCGATGCGCAGATCGATCGGCTCGCGCAGGCCGGTCTGCCCGAGCGGCAGCGGCAGCAGGAAGGTCATGTAGGGATGCGGATTGAAGCCCTCCGTATACCACAGCGGAATGCGCGCGCGCCGCACGGCCCGCGTGAAGCAGCGGTTCATATCCAGGTGGGAGGTGTAAATCGCCAGCCCGCTTTTTTTATACCACAGCCGGACGGATCTCATTGCACACACCTCCGTTCAATCGATTCGCGCCGCAGCCCGCGCAATGCTCGCGGCAGCTCGGGGTGGTTTCGGCGCGATGCGCTTTTTCGTTTTCGCGGATCAGAAAGCGCTTGGTCACGCCGTAATCCATGTGATCCCAGGGCAGCACCTCGTCAAAGCTGCGCCTGCGCGCGGTGTAGAAATAGGGGTCGATCCCGCATTCCGCAAAGCTTTCCATCCATTTTTCGCGGTCGAGGCATTCCTCCCAGCTGTCAAAATGGCAGCCCTTGCGCCAGGCGGTTTCGATCACATCCGCCAGCCGGCGGTCGCCGCGCGCGAACACGCCCTCCAGAAAGCTTGTCCACGGCACATGGCGGGAAACGCTGACCTTCCGCGTTTTGACGCAGGAGATCAGGAAATTCTGCTTTTCGATCAGCACCTCCGGGCGGTCCTGGGGCTCCCACTGGAAGGGCGTAAAGGGCTTGGGCACGAGCGAGGCCAGACTGACGCTCACGCTCACGCTCTTGCCCTTCGGCTTGTTTTCCTGATGATAATAGGCGTCCACCACGGCCTGCGCCAGATCGGCGATGCCCCGGATATCCGCCTCGGTTTCGGTCGGCAGCCCGATCATGAAATAGAGCTTGACTGCCGTCCAGCCGCCGGCAAAGGCCTGCGCCGCCGTGGAAAGCACCGCTTCCTCGGTGATGTTTTTATTGATGACGTCGCGCAGGCGCTGCGTGCCCGCTTCGGGCGCGAAGGTCAGGCCGCTGCGGCGCACGGCGTTGAGCTGCTCCATGAGCTCCTGCGGGAAATTGTCGATGCGCAGAGACGGCAGCGAGACGTTGATCTTCTCCTCCACGGTCCACGGCAGCATATGCGTCAGCAGCGCCTCGAGCCCGTGATAATCGCTCGTGCTCAGAGAGCACAGGGAGATCTCGTCATAGCCGGTGCTCTCGCAGATCGCGCGGCACTGCGCCTCTACGGTCTGCGGCGATTTTTCGCGCAGCGGACGGTTCAGAAAGCCCGCCTGGCAGAAGCGGCAGCCGCGGATGCAGCCGCGGAAGATCTCGACCGTGGTGCGGTCGTGCACGACCTCCAGAAACGGCACGACGAATTCCGTCGGCGCAAACATCGTATCCAGATCCGCCACATTGCGCTTTTCGACCTTCTCCGGCGCGCCGCCGGTCGGCGTGATCGCCTGCACGGTGCCGTCCGCGTTGTAGGAAACGTCATAGAGCGCGGGCACATACACGCCCTTAATCTGCGCGGCGGCCTCGAGGAATTCCCGCTTCGTCGCGCCTTTCGCCTTGTATTCCTTCAGCAGGTCGATCAGCTCATTTGTGACCTCTTCCCCGTCGCCGGGCAGCGTAATGTCAAAAAACGGTGCCATCGGCTCCGCGTTGCACACGCAGGCGCCGCCGGCAATCACGATCGGCGTGAGCGCCGTGCGATCCGCCGCGCACACGGGCAGGCCGGCCAGATCCAGCATATTGAGCACATTGGTGTAGCTCAGTTCATACTGCATCGTAAAGCCGATCAGGTCAAACTCCCGCACCGGGTCGCCGCTCTCGTGGGCATACAGCGGAATCCCGTGCGCCCGCATGATCGCTTCCATATCCGTCCACGGCGCGAACACCCGCTCGCACCAGGCGTCCGGCCGCGCGTTGACCAGCGAATAGAGGATCTTCATGCCCAGATGGGACATGCCGATCTCATAGGTATCGGGGAAACAGAAGGCATAGCGGATCGCGACGTCCGCTTTGTTTTTTATGACGCTGTTCAGCTCGCCGCCGGTATAGCGGCCGGGCTTCTGCACCTGCATCAGATACGGTTCGAGCGCTTTGGGGATCATTTGAATCGCTCCTACTCCTTCGGGTTTTCACATTTCTGCGATTATTGTAACACATCCCGGCGGAAAAATCTACAGCTTTCTTTCATCCGCGCCGTTTTTCTGCGGCAGGGCGCCGGCTGCGAGATAGACGGCCGCAAGCGCTAGGGTCGGACTGCCGTCATGCGCCAGCAGCCAGACGCCGCAGGCCGCCATCGGCAGGAGTGTCAGCGCGGAAACACAGCGGCTCAGCCGGTCGCAGGCGGCGGGCGGCAGACGCTGCGACGCAAGGCAATGCAGCAGGTTTCCGCCGTCCAGCGGGCGGCAGGGCAGCAGATTGAACAGGCCCAGCAGCACGCTGACGTCCGCGGCAAGCCGCGCGCCGGGCAGCCGCAGGCTCAGCAGACGAAAGCCCAGCGCAGCAAGCAGATTTACCGCAGGGCCGCTTGCATACACCGCCAGCTCCCGCACGCCCTGCCAGGCGGCGCAGGGGCTGCGCTCGAGCCGCACGCCGTAATAGGAAAAGGTCAGGCTGCGCGGCTTTTCGCCAAGCGCGAGCAGGCAGAGCAGATGTCCGGCCTCATGCAGCGCCGCGCAGAGCAGCCCGAGCGCGCATACCCCGCTTTCATCCAGCAGCAGCATCAGCGTCACGGTCGCCGCAAAGGGCACGCCGATGCGCACGCGCACGCCGCCGAGCTCAAGCTGCATCGAAATGCGCGGGAAACAGCAGCCGTTCGGGATCGACGCGCACGCCGCCGATGCGCACCTCAAAATGCAGATGCGGCCCGGTGGACCAGCCCGTGCTGCCGACATAGCCGATGATCTCCCCGCTGCGCAGCACCGCGCCGGGCGTCACATTGACGGCGGAAAGGTGGCAGTAATAGGTTTCCAGACTGTCGGAATGCCGCAGCAGGACGTAATTGCCCCAGACGTCGTCCTCGCCGGTCTCCTCCACGACGCCGTAAAAGGCGGCGGCCACGGGCGTGCCCGCAGGCGCTGCCAGATCCAGCCCCGTATGAAAGCCGTAATTGCCGGAGATCGGATTCGTGCGGTAGCCGAACCCGGAGGTGATGCGTTCGCTCTCCACAGGCATCGTCACCGCCGCGCTGATCGTATAAGGCGCAAAGGTTGCGCCCTCGGCAGCGGCGCGTCCTTCCAGATCCAGGCCGCCCGCGCCGTCCGCCACAACGCCGGTTGCCACGGTCTCGCCCGTTTCATCGCGCACGGCCGTCATGGCGGTCACGGATTCCGCGGCCGCCGTGACCGGCGCAGACGTTTCGGCGACCGCCGGCTCCGCCGTCTCGAGCCGGCTGCGCACCTGCTGACCGCCCTGCCTGATCCGTCCGAACAGCTCCGACACCGAAAGATCCCGCGCCGTGACGCGCGCATACTCCTGCCGCAGCCGGTCCATCGCCGTCGGGCTCAGCCGCGTCGCCGCAAAAGCCGCCGCCAGCACCAGCGCGCACAGCGCCGCCTGCAGGCCGATCAGCCGCAGCAGCATCTGCTGCCCGTTCTTCGGCTGCCTCTGCACCGATTCCTCCGCGCCGCCGCGCAGCTGCCTGCGATAGGCCTCCCGCTCCATGCGCGGATATTCTGATTGTTCCATGCGCCTGCCTCCTTCATCCGTTGCGTTGATGCTTCATTTTAAAGATATATGGCAACGGCGGGAGATTATGACGGCAGGCATGAAAAAGCGCCTTCGGCAAAAACCGAAAGCGCAGAATGCAGACAAAGCCCCGGCGTTACCGCCCGGCCAGGATCTGCCAGTAATCATAGGAATACTGCTTCGTCAGCCGGCGGAAGCCTTCCGCGAGGCTTTCCAGAAACGCGCGGTCAAAGCCGTCGGCCGGGTCGGCGTAAAACCCCCAGGCCGCAGCGTCGATCACGGCCGGCGCGTAGAAATCCCGCAGCAGGCGGCTTGCGCGCACGTCTTTATGATAGGTCAGATACTGCGCATCCTCCCGCACGCGGTCGCGCACCTGCTGATAATCGCGCATCGCCGCCGCCCGCTCCGCCGCGGGGCAGTCGCCGAGCGCATAGTATTCGGCCTGCATGCGCAGGCTTTCCAGCACGTCAAGGCAGCCGGCCATCCGCGCGGCCAGCTGCTCGTCGGTCAGTTTTTCCAGCTTTTCTTCCATATAATTCACCAAAGATCGGGCTCGTCGAGCATCACCGCGTGGGCGCAGCGGATGCCGTCCACAGCGGCGGAAACGATGCCGCCCGCGTAGCCCGCGCCTTCGCCGCAGGGATACAGCCCGTGGATATTCGCCTGCAGCAGATCGTCGCGCAATATGCGCACCGGCGAGGAGGATCGCGTTTCCGGCCCGGTCAGCACGGCGTCAGGCAGCGCAAAGCCCTGCAGACTGCGATCCATTTTCACAATGGCAGCGGCCATCGTATCCGTCACCCGCGCGGGCAGCACGCGGCGCAAATCACCGGGCGCAACGCCGGTCGGGCAGGTCGGGCGCACAGCGCCGAGCGCCGTCGACGGCCGGTCGGCCAGAAAATCGCCGACGGTCTGGCAGGGCGCGGCATAGTCCCCGCCGCCCAGCGCGAAGGCCGTCTGTTCCATCTGCCGCTGCAAGGCGATGCCCGCCAGCGGATGCGTGCTGCCGAACTCGGCCGGCTCCACACCGACCAGCAGCGCCGCGTTGGAATTCTCGCCGTCCCGCGCATAAACGCTCATGCCGTTGACCACAACGCTGTTTGCCTCCGACGCCGCGGCAACAACCGTGCCGCCGGGGCACATGCAGAACGTATAGGCCCCGCGCCCGTGGTCGGGATGGCAGGCCATTTTATAATCCGCAGCGCCGAGCGCCGGATGCCCCGCGAACGCGCCGTACTGCGCACGGTCGATCAGTTCCCGCGGATGCTCGATCCGCGCGCCGACGGAAAACGGCTTCTGCATCATGGCAACACCCCTGCGATGCAGCAGCTCCAGCGTATCGCGCGCAGAATGCCCGATGCACAGCAGCAGCGTATCCGTTTCCAAATCCTCGCTGCGGCCGTCTGAATATGTGCAGGTCACGCCCTGCACCACGCCGTTGAATAGAATCAGATCCGTCAGCTTGCAGCGAAAACGCACCTCGCCGCCCAGCGCGATGATTTCCTCGCGGAAGGCCTTGACCACAGCGCCGAGCCGGTCCGTGCCGATATGCGGGCGGGCGGAATAACCGATCTCCGCCGGCGCGCCGTGGGCGATCAGCTCGTCGATCACCTTGCGGCAGAGCGGGTGCTTGATGCCGGTGGTCAGCTTGCCGTCCGAAAACGTGCCGGCTCCGCCCTCGCCGAACTGCACATTGCTCTCGGGATCCAGGCGTCTGCGCTCCCAGAAGCCGCGCACGTCGGCCGTGCGCGCGTCCACATCCGCGCCGCGCTCGAGCACGATCGGCCGCAGCCCTGCCCGCGCAAGGATCAGCGCGGCAAAAAAGCCCGCCGGGCCGAAGCCGGCAACGATCGGACGCAGCGGACTGGTCCGCCGCACCGGCGGCGCTTCATAGACATAGGGCTGCTCAACGCTGACCTTCGGATTGCGGCAATGCGCAAGCACCGCCGCCTCCTCCCCGCGCAGCGTCACCAAAACATTATATACGAAATGGACGTCCTCTTTTTTGCGGCTGTCCACCGCTTTTTTTGCAATTTCAACCGTTTTGATCTGATCCTCGCCGCAGCGCAGCGCCTTCGCGCAGGCCCGTCGCAGCGACGCCGCATCCGCCGTGAGCGGCTGCCGGATCTCATTGATTCTGAGCATTGACCGTTCCTTTCCGTTCGCCCGCCGTCAGTCCGGAGGCGAAGGCCCATTGCAGATTAAAGCCGCCGCAGGGACCGTCCACGTCGATCAGTTCCCCGGCAAAATACAGCCCCGGACAGCGCAGCGACTGCAGGCTGACCGGATCGATTTCATCCACCGCAACGCCGCCGCGCGTGACCTGCGCCTCCGAAAAGCTGCCGACGCCGGCCAGCCGCACGGGAAACGCCTTGATCTTTTCGGCCAGCGCGGACAACTGCGCCGGACGCAAAACGCCGATGCGTCCCTCTTGACTGTAAAGCTTTTCAACTTTACATATATACATGCCGATTGCTTTCGGGAGCAAGCCGGTCAAAAGCTGCTCGATCGGCTGATTTCCCTTGATATGCACGGTTTCCAGCAGATACTCCGCCAATTCATTCCGCGTCAGTTCCGGCACGAAGTCAATAACTGTAAAGGTAGTTTCCTTGTCAGATTTCAATGCCGCCTGCACATCCGCAGCCAGTTCCATGGCGGCAATACCGGAGAGCCCGCGCGCCGTGAAAAGCAGCTCGCCGGCAGCAGACGCCAGCACCCGGCCGCCGCTTTGCAGCGTCAGCGCGGCACTGCGGGCGCGCACGCCCTTGAGCGCCGCCGTCCCGCCGTCCGCCGCAATCAAAGGAACCAGCGCGGGCACAGGCGGCGTGACGCTGTGGCCGAGCTGCCGTGCCAGACGGTAGCCGCCGCCGTCGCTGCCGTGGACGGGCGCCGCCTGCCCGCCGAGGGCGAGGATCACCGTATCAGCTTCGATGGCGTCATTGAGCACAAAGCCCCGCCCGCCGCGTCTGATGTCCGTCACGGGCGTTTCGCAGCGCGTCTGCACGCCGGCGTCCGCCAGCGCATACCGCAGCGTATCCACCACGGAAGCGGCGACGTTGCTGCGCGGATACACGCGCCCTGCGTCATCGGCATAGCAGCGCAATCCGTGCGCAGCGAAGAACGCCGTCACCGCCTGCGGCGGGCAGGCCGCCAGCACAGGCGCGGCAAATTCGCCGTGATAATAGGCGTCCGGTCCGGCGTGCAGATTGGTCAGGTTGCAGCGTCCGTTGCCGGTGGCCAGCAGCTTTTTTCCTACGCGGGGCAGCTTTTCCAGCAGCAGGATCCGCTGCTGCGGACAGAGCTCCGCCGCACGGATCGCCGCGGCCATGCCCGCCGCGCTGCCGCCGACGACGACCAGATCAAACCGTTCCATGCCTGCGCCCCCTTCTCTTTCGTTCTGACGGTTATTTTATCGCGTTCCGCCGGAATTGTCAATACGCGCGCAACGAAGGGATTGATATTCCGGGAAAGATGTGTTATACTGAATGCAACGAAAGAGAAAGGATGTATTAAGATGGCAACAATCGAAAAAGATATGACGATCGGCGAGATCCTCGACGCGCATATGGAAGTGGCGCCCTTCTTCCTTGAGATGGGCATGCACTGTCTCGGCTGTCCCGCCTCCCGCGGCGAAACGCTCGAGCAGGCCTGCTACGTCCACGGCGTTGACGCGGACGAGATGCTTGAACGCATCAACGCGGCGCTCGCGCAGGATGCTTGATCCGGGCAACCGTCTGAAAATGGCGGCGGCGATGGTGCGTCCGGGCAGCCGCGTCGCGGATATCGGCACGGACCACGCCTATCTCCCCGTCTATCTGATCCTCAACGGCACCATTCCGTCGGCTCTTGCATGCGATCTGCGGCAAGGGCCGCTTTGCAATGCGCAAAAAACCGTTGCCGCCTACGGCCTGGAAGCGCAGATCACGCTGCGGCTTTCGGACGGCTTTGACCGGATCGATCCGAGCGAGGCCGAGGATTTCGTGCTGTGCGGCATGGGCGGCACGCTGATGGCGCAGCTGCTGGGCCGCACGCCCTGGCTGAAGGATCCCACCAAACGGCTGATCCTGCAGCCGCAGTCCCATGAGGAGGATGTGCGCGGCTGGCTGCTGGAAAACGGCTTTTCCATCCTGCGGGAGGACGCCTGCACGGACGACGGCAAGCTCTACGCCTGCCTGACGGCGGCCTACACCGGCACAAACGCGCCGTTCTCCCCCGCCGCGCCCTATATCGGCGCCCTGCCGCAATGCGGCAAGCCCGAGGCGCTGCTGAAGCTGAAGAAAACGCGCGACCGCCTGCGGCTCAAGGCGGCGCACTGTCCGCCCGCGCAGGCGCAGACCTACGCGGAGATTTTAAAAGAACTGGAGGCGACGATCGATGCCCTGTCCGACCGTTCGTGAAATCTGTGAATATCTGAACGACTTTGCGCCCTTCGGCACGCAATGCAGCTGGGACAACAGCGGCCTGCTGGTCGGCGATCCCGACCGCCCGGTGCAGACCGTTGCGCTCGCGCTGGATATCACGCCGGAGGCCGTGGAGGCGGCGCACGCGGCCGGCGCAGACCTGATCGTCAGCCACCATCCCGTGATTTTCCATCCGCTCCGGCAGATGCATCCGCGGGATCCCGCTTATCTGCTCGCGCGCTGTGACATGGCGGCCGTTTGCATCCATACGCCGCTGGACAAAGCCTGCGGCGGCGTCAACGACGCGCTGGCCGCTGCGCTCGGCTTTGCCGGCGCCGTCCCTGTGGCGCAGGAGGGCGAAGCGGCGATGCTGCGCGCGGCGGAGATCCCGGAAACCGACGGCGCGACGCTGGCCGCGCACGTTGCGCAGGCGCTGCACACCACCGTGCGTCTGGCGGACGCAGGCAAACCGATCCGCCGGGTCGCCGTCCTCGGCGGCGCGGGCGCGGATCTTCTTCCCGACGCCGCCACGGCAAACGTCGACGCGCTGATCACCGGCGACGCCGGTCACCATGATTTTCTTGACGCGAAGCAACTGGGGCTGACCCTGATCGCCGCCGGGCATTTTGAAACCGAACAGCCGGTCATCGCCGTGCTCGCGCAGAAGCTGGCGGCGCTTGACCTGCGGACGATCTGCATCCCGCAGACCGCGCCCGTCACTTTCATTCCGGAATAAAAAGAGGAATCGCTCATGCCACTTGACGGACTGACCCTGCATTTTTTGACAACCGAACTGCTGGCAACCGTTCGCGGCTGCCGCATCGAAAAGATTCATCAGCCCGCGCGTGACGTGCTGGTGCTGCATCTGCGTTCCCGGCAGGGCGCCTGTCGCCTGCTGCTCTCCGCCTCGGCCAACAGTCCGCGGCTGCATCTGACCGCCTACGCGCCGGATAATCCCGCGACGCCGCCCATGCTCTGCATGCTGCTGCGCAAACACCTGACCGGCGCTGTGATCACCGATCTGCGGCAGAACGGTCTGGACCGCACGGTCTTTCTCGAGCTTGCCGGCACGAATGAGCTCGGCGACGCGACGCGCTTCACGCTCTGCATCGAGATCATGGCCAAGCACAGCAATCTGATCCTCTGCGCAGCGGACGGCACGATCGTAGACGCCGTCAAGCGCGTGGATCTCACGCAATCCTCCGTGCGGCAGATCCTGCCCGGCCTGCCTTATCAGCTCCCGCCGGGGCAAAACAAACGCGATCTGCGCGCGGAATCCGCCGAAGCGCTGGTCGAAGCGGTGCTTGCGATGCCGGGCAAACGGCTTTCCGCGGCGCTCCTTGATACGCTCGAGGGCGTTTCGCCGCTGATCGCGCGGGAGCTTGCCGCGCAGACCTGCGGCGGCGACTGCGCCGCCGGCGACCTGACGAAACCGCAAAAGGAATCGCTCGTGCGGAGTCTTGCGGCGCTGCAGACCGCGGTTTCAACCGGGCAGGTCACGCCGACGATGCTGCTGCGCGCGGGGCTGCCCTTTGATTTCAGCTTCACGGATATCACGCAATACGGCTTTGCCGTCACAGCGAAGCCCTGCGAGAGCTTTTCGGCGCTGCTGGATGACTTTTACTATGAAAAAGATCGCGTGGAACGCACGCGGCAGCGCAGCCAGTCGCTGCAGAAGCTGCTGCAGAATGCGACGGCCCGCGCGGCGCGCAAGCTGCAGAGCCGCGAGGCGGAGCTGGCCGCCTGCGCGGACAAGGATCGCCTGCGCGTGAGCGCCGAGCTGATCCTCGCCAATCAGTACGCGCTGCAAAAGGGCGCGCCGTATTATGATTTGATTAACTACTACGATAATAATCTTCCGATCCGCGTGGCGGCGGATCCCGCGCTTTCCCCTTCCGCAAACGCGCAGAAATATTTCAAGGATTACCGCAAGGCAAAAACCGCCGAGCAGCTGCTGGGCACGCTGATCGAGGAGAGTCGGCAGGAGCTGAACTATCTGGAGAGCGTGTCCGACGCGGTCAGCCGTGCCGACGGCTTTGCGGAGCTCGCGGAGATCCGCGCGGAGCTGTACGCGCAGGGCTATCTCAAGCGCGCAAAAAATGACAAGGGCAAACAGCCCCGGCCCCTGCCGCCGCTGGAATACGTTTCCGACGACGGCTATACGATCCTCGTCGGACGCAACAACACGCAGAACGACCGCCTGAGCTTCAAGACCGCCGCAAAGAACGATTCCTGGTTCCATGTGCAGAAGCTCCCGGGCTCGCATGTGGTGGTCCTCGGCCACGGCGAACTGCTGCCGGAGCGCACCTGCCGGCAGGCGGCGATCCTGGCCGCTTATCACAGCGGCGCGCGGGATTCCGCGCAGGTGGCGGTGGATTATACCGAGGTGCGGCAGCTGAAAAAACCCGTCGGCGCAAAGCCGGGCAAGGTGATTTATCATGAATACAATACCATGTGGGTCACGCCCGACCGCGCGCTCTGCGAGCGGCTGCGGAAAAAAGTGTAAAAGCCCATCGAAAACCGTCGCTTGTCCGGCGGTTTTCTTTTTTCTGATTGTACAATTCGACGAAGAATGCAGAGCAGAATTGTGAAATCCCACAAAAAATGGATTCAAAATAGAATTCTGATAGAAATGGATTGAATTCTTTTTCATATTTTAATATAATGGGACTAATATTGATGATGCGTCTGCGGCGGGGCAGTCCCCCGCGGCGCGGACAAATCACATAAGAGGAGGACATCATTCATGAAGAAAATCCTTGCATTGCTCGTCAGCCTTGCGCTGATCGTCGGCTGCGCATCTGTCGTTGCGTATGCGGATCCCATTGTAAGGCCGAGAATTTATTCGATCACCGTTAACGGCCCTGTAGAGCACGGTACCGTCACAGTGGATTCGAGCGCGGAAGCGGGTACCACCGTTACCATCGTAGCGCAGCCTGCTTCGAATTACCTGCTCGATTCTCTGGAGGTCAAAAAAAGCAACGGCACCGCGGTGACTGTTTCTCCCGTGACGACTCCGATTCTGATCAAATACAATTACACATTCACCATGCCGTCTTCCGCCGTCACCGTCACGGCAGTCTTTGTGCCGGAGGCGGCCGCGCACTGGGACGGCGAAGAGGGTATTATCAAGGATGGCGTTCATTATCTGCAGCCCGGTGATAGTATTACACCGACCTTTTATCTTGACCGCAACCCCGGTTTCATCTCAGCCACTGCGACGCTGGACTATGATGAAAACGTGTTTGACGTTTCAGACGAATGGATTTTATCCATTCCCGACGCGGTCTTTTTCACCTTCCCCGTGATCGGTGGCGGCACGCCTGATCCCAATATTAAAAATATCGTGCGTCAGGATGCAACGACGGATTATACCGGTACCGGCTCAGCTTTCTGGTTCTTCGGTACGATCAAGAGCGGCGTCGGGCCGGGCACCTATTCCCTGACCTGCACCTTCACCGCAAAGCATGCAGACAATACCAACTACTCTTTCACCGTCACGCAGGATTACGTTGTGACGGTCACCGGTCTTTCCATGCGCATCGACAACGCGGCAGGCGATATGCTCAATCACGGCGAGATCAACGCTTGCCCCGGCGATACGCTGGAGCTGGCGGTCTACGTGGAGGACAATCCGTGCCTGCACGATATCACAACGGACGTAACTTGGAATTCTGCCTGCTTTGATGAGCGCGACGCAAGCGAGGCCTCCTCCGGCGCCAATCCCGCCGAATGGGAAGTCTTCCCCAATACCAATTATTCAAAAACGGCGATCACAGACGGATGGGAGGTTGCAAACGGTCTGCAAACGCCGCAGGTATTTATTGGTTATTATACGCAAAGAACGGGGGTACTCTATACCTTTACCGTGCACGTTGCGGAGGATGCGCCGTACGCTTTCCACGTTCCGATCAATCTCACAAAAGTCAGCGCAACCAGAGCAACATCATCGAACGGCGGCACCAGTCAGAATATGCTCGTCACCAAAGTTGCCAACGCCTACATCAATATCGTGCCGGAAACGGTTTCGGTCCGCCTGGATAACTACAATAATGACATGCTCACCAACGGCAAAATCCAGGCCTACCCCGGCCAGACGCTCACGCTCTATACGGTCGTGGAAGAGAATCCCGGTTTTTCGGCGTGCGACATCTGGGCGTTCCCGCTCTCAGGTGATTACGGCATTTCCCACGTCGGCCATGAGAATATGGGTTCCGCTTACGGTACCGTCGGCAATCTATATGCTACTATGCTGCACGTGAAGGGTGAGCAGGAAGTGCTAGGCACACTCAATTCCTCAACGAATGTAACCTATGAGTTTATAGATGACGACAGTCCATGGATTTCCCATCATAGAGTTTACAACAATAACATGTATACGGGACTCCACTCCGGCACCGGCAGGATGTTTTATGATAAGATCCAGCTGGGCGACAATAACTTCGCCCCGGGCAATTATACCATCGCGCTGCGCGCCGATTTCAAGATTGTCGATCCGAATTCGAAAACGGGATACACCTCTATGCCGTTTACGGTCGGCTATGCGGAGATCGAAGTGTTGCCCGAAATCTCCAAGGACGACTGGAACGTTATTCGAGGCTCCTCGCTCTATCTGGACGGCACGATCGGTCTGAACGTCTATCTCGCTCCGCAGCCGGATATCGCGGCCAGCGGCTATGTGAACGTCAAGGGCCCCAACAATTTCGATCAGACCTATCAGCTCAGCAGCATGACGCCGAGCGCAAACGGCTACCGCTTCTCCGTGCCCATCTATTCCCCGCAGGGCTATGAAGAAGTTGAATTACGACTTTATAATGAAAACGGTGAGATCCAGCCGATCTTTTATAACGCGGCACGGCAGGTAGACGACGTATTCATAGACTCCGTATACGATTACACCGTAAGGATTGCCAACAGCACCTCGTCCGCGATCACCGCGACCATGAAGACTCTGGCCAGCCGCGTTCAGCTTTATATGGGCGTTTCCTATATGCATTTCAACGGAATGGCCTATACTCCCGGCATGTCCTTCCCGGCTCTGGCAGGCATTTCCGCATCCACCGTCTCCGGCTTTGCGATGACGAACGTCGGCACGCTGCCCGAGGGCGTGATGTTCGGCGGCATGTCGCTCAAGCTCATGGACAACATTGCGCTGCAGCTTTATTTCGATGTGACCGGCGTGCCGATGCCCACCGTCACCATCGACGGGCAGCCGGCAACGGTCTACAATAACGGCACCTTCAGATATGTGGTGATCCCCAACATCGGCTCCGCGCTGCTGGATCAGCCGCACACCATCGTGGTCAACGGCACGTATACGATCACCGTCAGCGCGCTGAGCTACGCCTATCGCGTGCTTTCCATGTATCCGGACGGCACCTACGAAACCTCGAACCCCTTCCTCGGCGACCTGGTCAAGGCGCTGTATCTCTACAACGCCGCCGCCAACGACTACTTCGGCGTCTAATACGCCGGACGTCGGCGGCCGTCGGCGCGCAGACAACGCTCTGTTTTAAAACCATAGTTATGCAAAACCGCGCCGCGGGCAGTGAAGGCTGTCCGCGGCGCGATCTTTTTTATTCAATTGCGGTCCGGCTTCGCGCCTGTGAGAAAGGTGTGCAGCAGGGCGTCAGCCCCTGTCCGCTGCGCGCTGCTCGATCACTTCACGGATGCCGAACAAGTTCTTGAAGAAAAATACCAGTTTCGCAAAGAAGCCGCTGTTCGTCGTGATCGTTTCCGTTTTGCTTTCCGCAAGCACGGCGCCGTCGCTGCCGATCAGTCTGAGCCGGATCTCCGCGTCCGATTTCACCGTCACGGTCAGCACGTCGCCCGTAAAGACGTCCGCGCCGTTGAGGAACCAGTGGACGGAAGCGTCAGCCGGCGCGTTCTCGGTCACGGCCGTCAGCCTGACCTGCGCGCCGTAGGCGACGGAGCGGGTCGCAACATAGTTTTTGATATTGACCGTCGGCTGCTGCGAGACGGCGGCCCAGACGGCAAAGAGCGTGATCGTGCCGCTGACCGTGCAGCGCGCGCCCGGCCGGAACTCCGCTTGCACGGCGTCCGCCGTCATGGCCCAGCCGAGGAACACATAGCCGCTGCGCGTGGGGATCTGCGTGCTGAGCGTGATTGTGCCGTCGGTGCTCGTCTGTCTTTCCGGCGCGCCGCTGCCGCCGTTGGCGTCATACAGCACGGTGTCCACCGTCGGATTCTGTGTCCAGACCGCATACAGCGTCGAATTTGCAGTCAGCGCAAAGGCGTCGCCGGGCTGATATTGCGCCGCCGTCGCCGCGCTGCTCGCCGCCCAGCCGCGGAAAGTGAAGCCCGGGCGGGTCGGCGCCGCGGTGCTCAGGCGAACGGATACCGGCGTCTCCCAGACCGCATAGAGCGTTGTGTCTTCTGTCGGCATATAGCTTGCGCCGCAGGCTGCCGCCGGGGTCGTCGCATCCGCGGCGGTCGCCCAGCCTTTGCAGGTCAGATCGGCGCGCTGCGCTGCGGGCGCGTTGCTGCCGCCGTTGGGCTGATAGATCAGCTGCAGGGTGCGCGTCGGCGTCGGGAGCACAACCTGCTCCCCTTCCGTGACACGCGCGCCGGAAGGCGACACGCTGCCGCCGTTGGCGTCATAGGTCAGGGCATAGACCGGCGTGCCGAAGCGAAGGGCCGCAGACGTCAGCGCGTCATTCCCTTCGCCGACGGTCAGCGCGGACCAGCTGTCCTGCGTGCCGGTATAATACACCGTCTGCAACGCGCTGCAGCCGTCAAACGCTTGCGGCGCGATCTCCGTCACGCTCTCCGGCAGTGTGATGCGCGCAAGCCCCGTGCAGCCCGCAAACGCGCCTGCGCCGATCTGCGCAACGCCGTCCGGGACCGTGACGCGGGCGAGCCCCGTGCAGCCGCTGAACGCGTTTTCGCCGATTGCAACGACCGGATACCCGTCGATCTCCGCGGGCAGCTCCAGCGCGCCGTCGGGCGTCCCGTTGTATCCGGTGATCGTCGCCCTTCCGTCCGCAATCTCATAATCAAAGGCGCAGTCGGTGAGCTTCCAGGCGGCAAAGAAGACGGTATCATCCGACAGGGTGCCGGTCATGCCCGGCTGATATTGCGCGGCGGTCGTGTCTGCTTGCGTGGTCCACCCGAGGAACGTATAGCCCGCACGTTCGGGCACGCTGCTGCCGATTTCGAACGCGGCCGGCAGATCCCAGACCGCATAGAGCGTCGTGTCTTCGGTCGGCGTATAGCTTACGCCGCAGGCTGCTTCGGGGACTGTCGCATCCGCGGCGGTCGCCCAGCCCTTGCAGGTCAGTTCAACGTCCTGTACCGCAAGCACATCGTTGCTGCCGTTGGTGTTGTATGTGATTGTCACGGTTTTTTCCGGCACAGGCAGGGTCACGCTTTCTCCCTGCAACACCGCGGCGTTTG
Source organism: Clostridia bacterium (assembly GCA_017550895.1). GTDB lineage: Bacteria > Bacillota > Clostridia > Oscillospirales > Acutalibacteraceae > CAG-177. The sequence continues at coordinate 2,194 of JAFZNN010000015.1, read as the reverse complement.
CCGGCGACACGCTGCCGCCGTTCGCGTCGAAGGCAACTATATAACCGGCGTCAAACGCGGTCACCTCCACCTGCACCGTGACCGTTTCGCCGCTCGCGCAGGTGCCGTTCAGGCTTGCCGACCCGGGCGCGACGGCAATCAGGCTGCCGTCGGAAACGCGCGCGATCGTATCGTCCGAGCTGACCCAGCTGCAATCCATTTTGCAAAGCAGCGTTTCGCTCGGATAGGGGTTCATTTCCACACGCTGCGTCACCGTGGGCAGCGCGGCGGTTTCGCCCCGCGTGAGCACAAGCGAGCTGTCGGAAAGAAGCAGCGTCGAGGATTTGACAAGCGCGTCCAGAATCTCGACCGTGACGCTGGCATCTCCGTCGTTCGGCGGCGTTTCAAGCGCTGCGGATAAGGGGCAGCGGAATTCCTGCACCCAGTATTTCCGTCCGTTGTATTCCGCGCAGGCAATGCCGACGGCGGTAAAGAAGGGACTGAGGATCATCCTTCTGTGCCCCTGCCCTCTGTAGGGATTGTCGGCTTCCTCCCACGCCTCCTCCACTTCGTCTGCATACAGAAAACCGGCCGCAATGTTTTCGCCGGCCGTTTCATAAAAATAGGCCGAAAAGCCCCGTTTCCCGTTCGGCCGGTAATGATCGTAATCCGCGACCAGCTCCGCCGCTCTCTGCATGGCCGCCTGCTCCAGCTCATAGTCGTAGGTCAGCGGCTGCAGATCGGTGAAGTATTCCTTTTCCGTGTCGGTCTCGTTCCAGCACCAGGCATCTTTCCCGGTGCGCAGCGCGTTGATCCGGTTGAGCAGCGTCCGGGCCTCCGTCTGGTGGTAACGCACCTCATAGGTGTAAAGCGCCGACGGGACCGCCGGCGGCGTGACGCCCATGAAAGCATAGAAGGTTTCATTCAGCGCGTCGATCGTCGCATCCGTCGCGCCCTGAAAGCCCGTCACCGTCTTATTCTCCGCAAACACCGTCAGGGGCAGAATGACATTCTCCACGCCGAGCGCGCTCCAGACCCACGAAGGGATCCCTCCGGCCGTGTCGACATTCACACCGTAAACGTCACAGGCATACTGATCCATCCACGGCGTCACCACATTCGTGGCGATATCGCGGCAGTGCGCGTTGCCGGCGCGGTAGAACAGCACGATAAATTTCTCTCCGCCGCTGTATTTCTGCGTGGTCTGCTCCGCAGTGATTTCAAACCAGTGCGCATGCTGCAGCAGACTGTCGTCCGTCGCAGAACGTGCCTGCCGGCCGCCGCACAGCGGCAGAACGCCGATCAGCAGCACGGCGCAGAGCAGGAAAGCAAGCAGGCGTCTCCCTTTTTTCACGTTCGATCCCTCCGTCCCAGTCTTTGTCAGTTTCATTATAATTGCTTCGATTCGCATTTTCAATATCGAAAAAGAAAATAATAGCAAAAGTCGCTCCCGCACGGGCATTTCCCCTGTTGCAATTCCTGTCGGATTGTGGTAGAATAATTATGGAGTTTTATTCGATTTTATCTTTATGGAGGGATTATTATGGATCAGACGCCGAGAGGCAGAGAAAAAAACGTCACCGGGCAAGGCAAGCCCATTCAGAAACGCGGCGACGGCCTGGGCACCGGCCCGGTCGGGCGCAGCGACGGTTATCAGGGCCGGCCGGCCAACGGCAGCGGCAGCGGCGGCAGCAGCGGCGGTCCGCAGCGCTCCGGCGGACGCGGTAAAATCGGCATCATCGCAATCCTGGCAGCGCTTCTGCTGGGCGGCGGCGGCTTCGGCCTGAGCAGCCTGTTCGGCGGCGGCAACGACAAGCCCGCCACCTCCAACCTGAACAGCCTGTTCAGCGGCTTCACCAACAGCAGCGTTTCCTCCGGCTGGATCACGGATGCGAACACCGGCAAGCTCAACAAGGACGTTGCAGACGGCGCGCGCGAAAAATACACCGCGATCTTCGGCAACGGACAGGACCGCGCCACGGTCATGGTCTATATGTGCGGCACCGACCTGGAATCCAAGAGCGGCATGGCCAGCAACGACCTGAAGGAAATGGCGACGGCCACGCTGAACAAGAATGTGAACGTCATCGTCTACACCGGCGGCTGCAAGCAGTGGAAGACCAGCGGCATCAGCAATTCCGTCAACCAGATCTATAAGATCGAAAACGGCAAGATGACCTGCCTGGTCAAGGATGACGGGCGCGACCCGATGACC
>JAFZNN010000189.1 GCA_017550895.1 Clostridia bacterium | reverse complement strand
GTCGACTGGATCAACGAGATCGTGCGCCGCGATCCGCAGGCTGTCATCGTGCTGCACGGCGTTTCCATGGGCAGCGCCACAACGATGCTCGTCACGGGCGACCCGCTGCCGGAGAATGTCGTTGCCGCCGTTGCGGACTGCGGTTACACGAGCTGCTGGGATGAATACGCCTCGCAGATCGGCGCGATTTTCCATCTGCCGGTGTTCCCGTTCCTGGATATGATCAACTTCATTTCAAAGAACGTCCATCACAATTTCGACTTCAAAGAGTGCAGCCCGCTCGAAGCGGTCAAGCGCTCGAAAACGCCGACCTTCTTCGTCCACGGCGAAGCAGATACCTTCGTGCCTTATACCATGATGGAGCCGCTTTATAATGCCTGCGCCGCAGAAAAAGACAAGCTGAGCGTGCCGGGCGCGTTCCATGCGGTCTCCGCATTCATTGACAACGATCTTTACTGGGATCGCATTCTGGCTTTCCTGCAAAAATATATAACCTTTTAACGACTGAAGCCGCGCCGTCTGGCGCGGCTTTGCGCAGAATGAGAGGTGTTTTTTTCGATGAAGGTTTCCGAACTCCCGTATGAACGCTATACGATCGAGCAGGCGCGCGCAAAGGCGGAGGAGATCCTGCGGCAGATCGCTGATGCAAAGAGCGGCGCCGATCTCGCGCAGGCGCGCCTTGCGTTCCTGAAGCTGTCTGAAGCCGTCGAAACGGCGTATTCACTGGCAAATTGCCGCTTTACGCTGAATACGCGGGATCCGTTCTACAGCGCGGAGATGGATTATTACGACGCGACGATCCCGCTTTTCACGCAGCTGCAGAACCGCTATGAAAAGGCGATGCTGGACTCTCCTTTCCGCGCGGAAGCGGAGGGCCTGATCCCCGCGCGCGTGTTCGCCGGGTTCGAGCTGTCGCAAAAGACGTTTTCCGACGACGTGATCGACGATCTTGCCGCCGAAAACGCGCTGGTCACAAAGTATTCCCGTTTCATGGGCGACCTGCTGTTTGATTTCGACGGTGAAAAAATGCCGCTGTCCGTGCTGCGCGGCAAGCTGGAAGATACAGATCGCGAGGTGCGCTGCGCGGCTGCCGAGGCGATCGGCCGCGGGCTGGAAGCGCATGCTGCGACCTTTGATGAAATCTACGACTCCCTGGTGAAAATCCGCACGCAGATCGCGCGCAAGCTCGGCTTTGAGAATTATATCCCGCTCGGTTATGCGCGCATGGGGCGAATCGATTATGACGCGAAGATGGTCGCCGCGTTCCGCGATAGCGTGCGCGCGCAGCTCGTGCCGGCGGTCGCGCAGCTGAAAGAGGCCATCCGGCAGTCCTTCGGCTGGGAGCGCGTGATGTTTTATGACAATGAGATCAATGTGGAAGGGGAGACGCCCGCGCCCGTGATCGACACGCCCGAAATCTTCCGGCAGGCGCAGCAGATGTATGACCGCATGCGCCCGGAAATCGGCGATTTCATGCGCAGGATGCTGGAAGCCGAGGCCTTTGACGTGGAAGCGCGCGAGGGCAAATGGGGCGGCGGATACTGCACGACCTTCCCGCTTTATAAGCAGCCCTTCATCCTTGCCAATTTCAACGGCAGCGCGTCGGATATCGACACGATCACGCATGAATTCGGCCACGCGCTCGCGGCGGACGTCGCGTTCAAGGCG
>JAFZNN010000188.1 GCA_017550895.1 Clostridia bacterium | reverse complement strand
GGCTGTGCGCGGCGCAAATACAGAAAAACTGAAAGTTTGGAGATAGATGCAATGGAAATCATGAAGGATCCGAGATTCAACGGAATTGAACGGTTTGAGAGCAAGATCTGGCTGTCGACCCCGACCATGCACGGCGATGAGCAGTACTGGGTGGACGACGCGATCCACAAGAACTGGATCACCACGGCCGGCGAAAACGTCAACACCGTCGAGCTGGAGGCGGCAAAGCTGATCGGCCGCAAGTATGCGGTTGCGCTCTCCGCAGGGACGGCGGCGCTGCATCTGGCGGTGAAGCTCTGCGGCGAGCGTCTGTACGGGCAGCCGCGCGTCGGGCACGGCGCGCTGGAGGGCAAGCGGGCGTTTTGCTCCGACATGACCTTCGACGCCACGGTGAACCCCGTCGCTTATGAAGGCGGCGAAGCGGTGCTGATCGACAGCGAGTATGAAACATGGAACATGGATCCCGCTGCGCTGGAGCGGGCGTTTGAGATCTATCCGGATGTGCGGCTTGTGGTGCTGGTGCATCTTTACGGCACGCCGGCGAAGGTGCAGGAGATCCGCGCGATCTGCGACGCGCACGGCGCGCTGCTGATCGAGGATGCGGCCGAGTCGCTCGGCGCGACCTATCGCGGCGCGCAGACCGGCACCTTCGGCGATGTTTCCGTGATTTCCTTCAACGGCAACAAGATCATCACCGGTTCCAGCGGCGGCATGCTGCTGACCGATCTGCAGGCGGATGCGAACAAGGCCCGCAAGTGGTCCACGCAGAGCCGCGAGGAGGCGCCCTGGTATCAGCACGAGGAGCTGGGCTTCAATTATCGCATGAGCAACATCGTTGCCGGCGTCGTGCGCGGCCAGCTGCCGTATATCGAGGAGCATATCGCGCAGAAGAAAGCGATCTTTGAACGCTACCGCGACGGCCTGCGCGACCTGCCGGTGCAGATGAATCCGTTTGACGCGGATGCCAGCAAGCCGAATTTCTGGCTGAGCTGCCTGCTGATCGATCGCGACGCGATGTGCCCGCAGACGCGCGGCGAAAAGGACGCGCTGTATCGCACGGAGCCGGGCAAGAGCTGCCCGACGGAGATCCTTGAGTCGCTCATGGCGTTCAACGCGGAGGGCCGGCCGATCTGGAAGCCGATGCACCTGCAGCCGATGTACCGGATGCATCCGTTCATCACCGCGCAGGGGAGCGGACGTGCCCGCAGCAACGCCTACATCAAAGAGACCGGCATGACGGACGTGGGCGCCGACGTGTTTGCGCGCGGCCTTTGCCTGCCGAGCGACAACAAGATGACCGCGGAGCAGCAGGATCGGATCATTGAGATCATCCACCGGTGCTTCATTTAAAAAGCTGCGCCCCGCAGGCGCGCTTTTTGCGGTCTGACGGGCGTGGACGCGAGAAGAGAAAGAAAACTCCAAGTGAGGGCGCTTAAATGAGCACACTGGTTCTTGTGGTGAGTGCCGCCTATTATCTGATTTCGGTGGCGTATCTCGTTTTTACTTACAATCGATATAAAATCTGCCCCGAGTTTATCTGGGCTGTTCTGCAGCTGGTCATGTTTTACGGCATCGGGCAAAAGGTGAATTATCAAAACAGTTCCGACGTCAAGCTTGTGTGTCTGTATCTGCTTGCGCTGATCTGCTTTGTCATCATGTCCGGCATAACGAACCGGATGCATGCGCCGCAGAAGAATCTGACCAAAATCCCGAGCCCGGAGAATTACCAGATCCGTTCTTTCTATATGTGGGCGGTGCTCGGCGCCTCCGTTCTGATCTGCGGTCTGTATTTCGTGCGCGGCGGCGGCAACGTCTTTCTTGAAAGCCTGCGGGCAATGCTGACCGGCGAGGATTATTCCACAAAGTACGGGCGCATGGGACTGCTGCACGTTGCCGGCACGGGGTATGTTTATCAGCTGCGTATCGCCATCATTCCATGCCTGACGCTTTACTATATTTTTCTTAAAAGGAACCGCGCCGTTTCCGTTGTTCTGGCCATTCTGGCAATCATCTTCATGCTGGGCTCCGGTCAGCGCGGCGGCTTCATTTCGTTCATGTGCGTGTGCATCGTTGCGGTGTATTACTGGCAGACGGGCGGAAACGAGCTGGAAACGGAAGAAAAAAAGAGAAGCACGGCGCGCACCTATTTCGTGATCCTGGCGGTTGCCCTGTCGCTGTTCGCGCTCACGACGATCATGAACGGCCGCGTTTCGAGCGGCGGCTCCGTGTCGCAGGCAATCATCAAACGTATTTTCAGCGACAACCAGAGCACGGCGATCCAAGCGTTCCGCTATGTGGACGCGCAGCCGTGTCAGTACGGCCGCGACTGGTATCTGATGCTCCGCAAGCTCCTGCCCCGCGCGCCGTCCTATATGTCGCTTGCGACCCGCGTTTTTGCGCTCATGAAGGGCGGCTCCACCGACGGCACTGCGCCGCCCTGCATCTGGACTTCGGCCTATTACAACTTCGGCGTCCCCGGCGTGATTCTCGTTTCCTCTGTGCTCGGGGCTGCGACGGCAAAGCTCCACAGCAGCTACACCGACAGAACGTGCGACGAGCTGACCACGATCCTCTATGCGGGCAAGTCTTTCCTGCTCGGATACTGGCTGGTCGACGGGCCTGTCACGCTGGTCAACAACGGCTTTGTGGCGCTGTGCCTGCTGGATTTGCTGATGAACCGGATCGCGTTCCGTGTCAGGTTTAAGATAAAGAGGTAAAAATCATGAAGATTGCAATCGTCAGCGTCGGTGATTACAGACATATTTCGATGATTTCAAAATACACCGAATATTTTGACAGCCACGGGATCGCTTACGATATCCTGTGCACGAATCGTTACAAAGGGACGGTCTTTCCGTCCTCAAACATCAAGGCGTTTTCATGCGGAAAGCTCTCCTCTAAAAAGGAGAAGCTCCGCATGTTTCTGTCGTTTTATCGGTGGGCGCGCAAAGTCATCCGACAGGAACGCTATGATTTTCTCGTGATCTGGAATGAAAATACGGCGCCGCTGTTTGCGCCGCTGCTGCTCACGACCTACAGAAAGCGCTTTTGCGTGAATATCCGCGACGTGGATTTTCTGAATCAATCCGCCGTAAACATTGTCCGAAAGCTGGTCATCAACGCCTCGGCGTTTTCCACCTACTGCTCCACGGCAAAGCTGGATTTCCCCAAAGGCTACCCTTACGTGCTCATGCGCAGTATCAATATGAAAATCCTCAAGGACACGCAGCCGCGCGCCGCCTTCCGCGCGCCGGGCGAGAAGATCCGGGTCGTCAACATCGGCAAGATCCGCTTCCCGCTGGCCGACAAAAAGATCATCGAAGCGCTGGGCGACGACGAACGGTTCGAGCTGTTCTTCATCGGCGCCGGGTCGGAAAAGCTGGAGCCGGCTGCAAAGAACTTTCAGAACGTGCACCTGATCGGCACCTATCTGCCGGAGGAGACCGCCGGATTCCTCGCGAATGCGGATATCATCGACTCCTACTTCGGCACCACGGTGCTGGGCTATGAACGCATGAACTCCATCCGCTTCTCCTACGGCCCGTATCTGCGCATTCCCGTGCTGGTCGGCGCGGGAACGGAAATGGAAGCGGAGGGCAACAAATACGGCTTCGTTTTCGCGGTCAAGGAGGACTTCGCGTCGTTTGCGGACGACCTTTACAACTGGTATCGCTCGCGTGATTTTGACGCTTTTTCCGCCGGCTGCGGCCGGTATCTGGAGGATATCAGAAAGACTGATGAGATCTTCTATGCCAGACTGGAAGAAACCATCGCGCGCTGCGAACAGCGCTGAACCCCATTTTGCAGGATCCGAGGGATAAACAACCATGGCAAAAAAAGCAAAAATCAGCAAAAATATCATATATAGCTCCTTATATGAGGTGCTCGTCATCATCGTGCCGCTGATCGTTTCGCCGCACGTGTCGAGAGCCCTGGGCGTGGAAGGGATCGGGGTCTATTCCTTCTCTCTCGCGGTCGCGAACTATTTTAAGCGCGCGTCCATGCTCGGCGTTCTGAAATTCGGCAACCGCAGCATCGCCTTTGTCAATGACGACCCGCACGAGCGCAGGAGCTCGTTCTGGACGATTTATACCGTGCAGGCCTGCGCGACCCTGCTGTGCGTGCTGATCTACAGCGGCTATGTGCTGCTCTTCGCGCGGGACGATATGCCCGCGATCATTCAGTATCTTTACATTCTCGCGTCCCTGTTCACGGTGAGCTGGTATTTCCACGGCAGAGAAGAATTCCGCATCACCGTGGTCATCACCTCGCTTTTCAAGCTGCTCTATCTGGTCGGCAGCCTGACGCTGATCAAGGACCACGGCGACGTCAATCTCTATATCGCGCTGTTTGCCCTGAGCTATCTGCTTCCGTCGCTGATCCTCTTTATCATCGCGGTCAGCAGAGAGCATTATGTCAAGCCGACGCTCGAAAAGCTCAAGCCGGCAATCAAGGGCATGCTGATCCTGTTTATCCCGGTCATCGCCGTGACGATCTACAAATCGATGGATAAGCTGATGCTGGGCATCATCTGCGACACGCCGTATGAGAACGGCATCTACGAGAATTCCGAAAAGATCCTGCATGTGCCGATCGCGCTGATTTCCGCAGTCAGCGCCGTGCTCATGCCGCGCATGACGGTCCTGTTCCGCGACAGCGCCGAGAAAAAAGCCAACACGCTGATTCTCCGCACGGTCAAGTATTCCGCCTTCGTCAGCGTGGCCTGCGCCTTCGGCCTGGCGGCGGTATCGACGATGTTCGCGGTGGTTTACTGGGGGCAGGATTTCTATAAATGCGGCGAGCTGCTGACCACCTTCGCGATCTCGATCCCGTTCATGAGCTTTGCGGAGATCCTGCGCACGCAGTACATCATTCCCAAAAAGCACGATAAGATCTACATTGTCGCCGTCTGCGGCGCGGCGGTGATCAACCTGATCATCAATTCGATCCTGATTCCGAAGATCGGCGCGGAGGGCGCCGTGATCGGCACGGTCGCCTCCGAAGGCGCGGTCTGTATTTATCAGGCGTTCATGGTCCGCCGCGATCTGCCGGTTGTGAAATATGCGCTGCAGTATGTTAAGTTCTCGATTCCGGGCGCGGTCATGTATGCCGTGCTGCAGTTCCTGCGGGCGTCCATGAAGAATTCCGTCCTGCATCTGATCGAGCTGGTCGCGATCGGCGGCGTGCTGTATGTGGCCGTGTACCTGCTTTACATGGCCGTCTTTGAAAGAAAGCAGCTGGTTTCCGCCGCGAAGAAGCTTGCGGCCGTCGTCAGGCACAGAAGCCTGAGCGCAGCCGCCGATGCACCGGCGCAGACGGAAGCGCCGGCGGAAACGACGGAAGAAGCGCAGACGGAAGTTTCGGAACAGAAATCTTAAACAGGGGCGGGTGTGAAAATGAACATTCTCTTTTTGGCGCTGGGCAATTATGCTTCCATCAACAGACGTGGCATCTATCTGGATCTGCTGCGCGTTTTCATCAAAAACGGGCATGAGGTGTATATCGTCACCTCCCTGGAGGCCGACAGCCCCGATCCGTTCAAGCTGATCAAGGAGCCGGGCTCCCACCTGCTGAAGGTGAAAACCGGCCGGATCACCAAGACCAATATCATCGAAAAGGGCATCAACACCCTGCTGATCGAGAAGCGCTATATCAAGGCAATCGAGCAGCATTTCAGCGGGGTCCGCTTCGACCTCGTGCTGTATCCGACGCCGCCGATCACCTTCCTGAACGTGGTGCAGTACATCAAGGGCCGCGACCATGCGCAGTCCTATCTGATGCTCAAGGATATCTTCCCGCAGAACGCGGTCGATATCGGCATGATGAAAAAATCGGGCGTCAAAGGGATCGCCTATCGCTATTTCCGCAAGAAGGAAAAACGCCTGTATGCGGTGTCGGATCACATCGGCTGCATGTCGCAGGCGAATGTGGATTATCTGCGAAAGCACGATCCGGAGATCGATCCGCAGAAGATTGAGATCTGCCCGAATTCGACCGAGATCGAAGACAAGAGCGTCAGCGGCGCGGTCAGAGATCAGATCCGGGAGAAATACGGCATCCCGGCAGACAAGAAGGTCTATATCTACGGCGGAAACCTCGGCAAGCCGCAGGGGATTCCGTTCCTGATCAAGTGCCTGAAGGAAGCGAGCGACATCGAGGACGCGTTTTTCCTGATCGTCGGCGCGGGCACGGAATTCGGCAAGATCGAAACCTATCTCAACACCTCCGGGCAGGCGAACGCCAAGCTCATGAAGCGCCTGCCGAAGGAGGATTACGACGCCATGGTCGGCGCCTGCGACGTGGGCATGATCTTCCTGGATCACCGCTTTACGATCCCGAATTTTCCGAGCAGGCTGCTCAGCTGCATGCAGGCAAAGCTGCCGGTGCTGGCCGTGACCGACCCGAATACGGACGTCGGGAAAACCGTTGTGGACGGCGGCTTCGGCTGGTGGGTCGAGAGCAACGACGCGAAGGCCTTCGCCGACACGGTCCGCGCGATCAATGCCCGCGACGATTTTTCGGAAATGAAGGAACGCGAGTTCGCGTTTCTCAAGGAACACTATTCCGTCGAAACGACCTATGCGGTCATCCGTGACGCGCTGGGCTGGGCGGACGGCAAGGCCGCAGAAAAAACTGACAGGGAAGCAGTTGCAGTGCAATGAGTATTGAAATTACAACGCCGATCAGCGAAGAAACCATAGAACAACTGCATGTGGGCGATACCGTTGAGATCAGCGGCTACATCCTCTGCGGCCGCGACGCGGTGCTGCCGAAGGTGCTGAAAATGATCGAAGACGGCACGGCGCAGGATCTCGGCGTCGACCTGCGCGGGCAGGTGATTTTCCACACGGCCGTGAGCCCTGCGGGCGTGGGGCCGACCAGCTCCAACAAGCTGGAGATCGAGAGCTCCATCGCGCCGCTTTCCGCCGCCGGGATCAAGCTGCATCTGGGCAAAGGGCAGCTGCATGCCGAGACGGTCGCCGCGCTGGACAGATACAACGCGGTGTATGCGGTGATCCCGCCCGTCACGGCGCTGCTCGGCGCGAGAACCGGCGAAACGCGCGTGGTCGCGTTCCCGGAGCTGGGCATGGAGGCGCTGCACCTGATCAAAGTCGATCGCTATCCCGCCATCATCGGCGCTGCCCACGGGAGGAGCATCTATGACTGAGCATTATGAGGAGATCGTCGCGCGCGTGCGGGAGACGCTGGTGGAAGCCGGCAGCACGTTCCGTGAAGATAAAAAAGAAGCCTATCGACAAGCGATCGCCGCAGAGCAGAACGAAAAAGCCCGCTGGGTGCTCGAGCAGGTGCTTGCCAACGCGCAGGCGGCGGAAACAAACCGCAGCCCGCTGTGCGACGATACGGGCATCCCGCATCTCGTGCTGGAGGTCGGCGAAGACTGCGCCGTGACCGGAAAGATGCTGGACGCCATCAAAGAAGGCGTCGCCGAAGGGCTGCGCAAGCTCCCCGGCCGGCCGATGGGCATCCTGGGCGACGACAGCCGCAGGATCGACCAGTCCGGCGGCCTGGATCCGGATCCCGCCGGCGTGGAACCCGCGCCGATCCTGCTGCGCCGCTGCAAAGAGAATGTGATCCGCCTGCATATCCTGATGTTCGGCGGCGGCCCTGCGATCCGGGCAAAGACCTATCGGGTGTTTCATAAGCACAGCGCGCAGGTCGTGCTCGATGAGATCGTGCAATGGGCGACCGAGGGCGTCGCGCAGCTCGGCTGCTCGCCCTGCACGCTGGCCATCGGCGTCGGCCGGTCGCATTTCGAAGCCGCAAGCATGATGCTGCAGGCGCAGGCGGACGGCAGATATGACGTGCAGAGCGAGATGGAGCGGGAAATCACCCGGCGCGTCAATGAAGCGAAGATCGGGCCGCTGGGTCTGGGCGGCAGCACCTCCGTGATCGCAACCTTTATGAAAGTCGGACCGCAGAGAGCCTCCGGCGTGCGGATCGTCTGCGTGCGGCCTGCCTGCTGCTTTGAGCCGCGGATCGCAACTGTTGAGTTAGGAGAATGAGCATGGAAAGCACGAAACAACACAAAGTCAAAGGCCCCTATGAGGCGTTTTTCAAACGGCTGATCGACGTGACGGCGACCGGACTGGTTCTGGTCCTGTTCTGCTGGGTGTATCTGATCCTCGCCCTTCTGGTCCGGATCGATCTCGGTTCCCCCGTGTTCTTCACGCAGGACCGCGTCGGCAAGGACGGAAAAATCTTCAAGATGTATAAATTCCGCTCCATGAGCAACCAGACGGATGAGAACGGCGAGCTGCTGCCGGACAGACTGCGTCTGACCAAATTCGGCAAGTTCATCCGCGCCACGAGCCTGGATGAGCTGCCGGAGCTGATCAATATTTTCAAGGGCGATATGAGCCTCGTCGGCCCCAGACCGCTGCTGGTGAGCTATCTGGAGTATTACAACAGCTTCGAGATGAGAAGGCACGAGGTGCGCCCGGGCCTGACGGGACTCACGCAGGTCAAGGGCAGAAGGGGCATCCCCTGGAAACAGAAGTTTGAGCAGGACGTCGAATATGTCGACAACATCACCTTCCTGATGGACGCGAAGATCGTCTTTCTGACGGTCAAAGAGGTCTTTACCGGCGAAGGCGTTGAAAACTACAAAGAGAACCAGTGGATCCGGACGTATTTTAACGAACACGGCGAGTTGAGAGCGGGCGAAGGCGAACAGACGGGAGGACAGTCGGAATGAAAAAAGCACTCGTGCTGTGCGCGACCGTTCCCCATACGCTCCTGATCGAAAAACTGAAAGCGCGCGGCTATTACGTTCTGCTGGCGGATATGAATCCGAACGCGCCGGCCGTCCCGTTTGCGGATGAATTCCTTTGCGTGAGCGCGTTTGACAAGGAAGCGGTCGTTGCCGCGGCAAAAGAAAACACGGTGGATCTGGTGATTTCCTCCTGTTCGGAGCAGGCGAATTCCGTTTGCTGCTATGTCGGGGAAGCGCTTGGCTTGCCGCATCCTTACAGCTATGAAACCAGCCTGGACGTCACGAACAAAGGGCGCATGAAGCGGCTGTTTAAAAAGGGCGGCGTCACGACCTCGGATTACATGCTGTTCGATACGGTCGAGCAGCTGCGCGGCTGCAATCTGCCGTATCCGCTTGTGGTCAAGCCCGTGGACGCCTACAGCTCCAAGGGCGTCCATAAAGCGGAAATGCCCGAGGAGCTGATCGAATTCGGCAAAGACGCGCTGCAGGTCAGCCGGTCGGGGCACGGGATTGTTGAGGGCTATTGCCCGGGCGTCGAAATCCAGGTGGATTGCGTCGCGATCGGCGGCAGGGCGCAGGTGCTCATGACCAGAAGCAAGCGCACGCTCTCCCAGGACGCGATTGAGCTCAATTCCGGCGGATCGATCGTGCCGGCTGAAATGACGGCGGCGGAAAACGCGCAGGCGGCGGTGCTCGCGCAGCGGATCGCGGACGCCTTCGGGCTGGTCAACACCCCGTTTTTCTATCAGGCAAGGCTGCACGACGGCGTGATCAGCGTGCTGGAATTCGCGCCGCGCATCGGCGGCGGCCTGAGCTTCCAGATGGTCAAGCGGGCGACCGGGATCGACATCGTCGATCTGTCCATTCAGTCATTTCTGGGCGAGCCGCTTTCGACGGCAGCCGGTTTTGACCGGCCGAAGCCGCTGGCAACCTTGCTGCTGTATATGGAGCCGGGTGTGTTCGGCGAAGTGGCCGGCCTGGACGCGCTGCTTGCGGACGGCACGGTGGATTACAGCGCGGTGCTCAAAAAGCGCGGCGATGCGGTGGACGCCAACCGGACCTCCAGCAACCGCGCCGCAACGCTGCTGATGACCGCCGACACGCGGGAGGCGCTGGAAGAGAAGATCCGGACCGTTTTGAAAACGATCGACATTCTTGATGAAAACGGCGTGAGCCGTATGGCCAGATAAAGAGAGAGTGAAGGGTGGAGCATGGAACCTGTCAATTCAGTGATCGCCGGAACCGGCAGGATTTATAAAGACACCTGCATCCGCGACTCCGTGATCGGATCCGACGCTGTGATTTCCGACCGCGCCGTGATCCTTTCCTCCGAAATCGGAGAAAAGGTGGAGATCGGCCGGGATTGCTCGGTGATCCACTCAATGATCAGCGCCGGCACCTTCCTCGGAAAAAGCTCCGTGATGAAATTCACGAAGGTTGGCAAATACTGCGATCTGTCGTGGCAGCTGAGCATCGGCGGGAGCAACCATAACTACAAAGCCGCCTGTATGTATACCGACACCTGGTGGAAGAAAATATTCGGCGTCGGCGACGGGCTGGCGTCGGTGGAGGAAGCGGATTACACCGTGATCGGCAACGACGTGTGGATGGGCTCCAAGGCCAACGTCGTGCGCGGCGTGACGGTCGGCGACGGCGCGGTGATCGGCGCGAGCGCGCTGGTGCTGGAGGATATTCCGCCCTATGCCATCGCCGTCGGCTGCCCGGCAAGGGTGATCAAATACCGCTTCGACGCGGAAACGGTCGAGCGCCTGCTGCGTTTGCAGTGGTGGGACTGGGAGATCGAAACGATCCGGGCCGCCGCGGATTGCCTGCGCGGGGATCTGACCGAAGAAAAACTGACACGGCTCGAGCAGTTTGCTCGTGAAAGATAACGCTATGAGATCGGTGCTTTTGACGAACAAGTATACAGGCAGACCGCTGGAGATCGTGCAGAGCACGGTGCCGGAGGGCTTTGAGCTCCGGTTCCTTCCGTCGCAGACGCAGGAAGCGCTGGAAGCGTGCGCGCCCGACGCGGATTATCTCCTCGCCGGCGGCCGTCTGCAGATCACGCGCGCGGTGCTGGACCGCGCGGAAAAGCTGAAAATGATCCAGCGCTCCGGCGTCGGGCTGGACGCGCTGGACCTGGACGCGATCAGGAAAAAGGGGATCCCGCTCTACGTCAATCAGGGCGTGAACGCCGAAAGCGTGGCGGAGCACGCGCTGCTGCTGATCCTGGCCTGCCTTCGCAAGCTCCCGACAGTTGACCGCAACACAAAAAACGGGATCTGGCAAAAGCAGGAGCAGGGCGTCCGGACGGCGGAGCTCAGGGGAAAAACCGTCGGCCTGATCGGCATGGGCAATATCGCAAAGACGCTGGTCGGTCTGCTCCGGCCGTTCCGCGCGCAGCTGCTTTACTGCGACGTGCAGCGCGCGCCGGCGGCGTTCGAGGCGGAAAACGGCCTGCAGTTCGTCCCGCGCGGGGAGCTGCTCGCGAAATCAGACGTTGTGACCGTCCATTGCGGCCTGACGCCGGAGACGGCGCATCTGATCAACGCTTCGTCGATCGCGGGGATGAAAGACGGCGCGGTGCTCGTCAACACGGCGCGCGGCGGGATCGTGGATCCGGTCGCGGTCGCCGATGCGCTGCGCACAGGGAAGCTGGCCTATGCCGGGCTGGATGTGCACGCCGAGGAGCCCTTCCCGGCGGACTACCCCCTCCGGGAGATCGACAACGTGATCCTGACGCCCCATATCGGCGGCGTCACGGCCGATTCCTTCCGCGCCATGATGCAGGATGCGTTCCGAAACATCGCCTGTTTCGAGCAGGGGAAGCTTGCGCAGATCGCGCCTTACAGGTTTTTATAAAACAGGAGACAGTATGCCGAATTTAACGCAGATGTTTGCGGATGCACTGCTTGCGAAGGCCGCAGAGATCCCAAACGACGTTTTCATAAAAGCGGACGCCTGCCGTCGGGACTATCTGGCCGTGACGGCCGCCGGCGCCGCGAAAAACAGGGAACGCTGGGCGGCGTTGCTCGCAAGGCTCCCGGACGGGACCGCGGAGCTGATCGGGTATCCGAAAAAGACCGACGGCAAAACCGCGGCGCTCATCAACGGCTTCAACGCGCACGCGCTGGAGCTGGACGACGGGCAGCGTTTCGCCATGATCCACCTCGGCGCGCCGGTCATTTCCGCCATCAAAGCGGCGGCGGACGAGTTTGCCGTGGGGGATGATCGCTTCAACAGGGGCGTCGTCATGGGCTATGAAGCGGCCTGCCGCGCGGCGATCGCCATGCAGCCGTCGCACAAAAACCGCGGCTATCACGCGGCCGGCACCTGCGGCACGATCGGCGCCGCCGTCGGCGCTGCGTTCGCCCTCGGCCTGGATCGCGCGCAGCTGTGCCGGGTGCTCGCCTGCGCGGCGGGCAGCGCGGCCGGCATGCTCGAGATGCAGGAGCAGGGCTCCGAACTCAAGCCCTACAACGTCGGCAGAGCCGCCATGGACGGCCTGGCCGCGGCGCAGATGGGTCTGACGGATTATCGCACGCCGGATGATCTGCTCGGCGGCGAGCGCGGGTTTTTCAAAACCTTCGCGGATCAGTTCGACGCGGAAAAACTGACCGGCCGGGCGGCGTATTTTGAGATCGAGCGGATCTACGTCAAGCCCTACGCCTCCTGCCGCCACAGCCATTCCGCGGTGGAAGCGGCGATCCGGCTGCATGACGGGCTGGACGTTGAAACGGTCGAGGAAATCACGGTGCGCACCTACCGGCTCGGCGTCAAAGGGCACGATCACACGGCAATTCGGGGCATCGCGTCGGCAAAGCTGAGCACGCCTTACGCCGTGGCGGCGGGCCTGCTCTACGGGCGCGCGGATCTGTCGGTGTTTGAACCGCTGGATGAGAGGATCGTTGCGCTCGCGCAGAAGGTCGCCGTGGCGGAGGATCCGGCGCTGACCGCGGAGAGTCCGCAAAAGCGCGTGGCCGTCGTAACGGTCCGGCTGGCGGACGGCGAAGAGCGCGCCTGCCGCGTGGATTACGCGAAGGGCGAACCGGAAAACCCGATGACGGAGGAAGAACTTGCAGAAAAGCATCGGATGCTGGCGGCTTATGCGGCCGCGTGCAGCCGGTCATAACGATAAAATACAGAGCCTTGAATCAGAAGGAGACAACGCATATGAACAGCATGGACAAGACCAGAGAGTTTTTAAAGTCGATCGGCCTGCCCGGCGGGGACGCCTATGATCTGCCGACCTCGGAAAAGCGCTTTCCCGACGGCGGTCAGTATCGCTTTGAGGTGCCCGGCATTCAGGGGCCGAAGGTGATGAAGGCGCTGCTGGAGGCGATGGACAGCTACGGGCTGTATCTGCATCGCGTGACGCAGACGCAGGGCGTGATGCGCCTGACGGACGAAGAGATCGGCAAAATGGTGGAGCTCGCGCACAAGTGGGAAACCGATCTGATTCTCGCGATCGGCCCGAGAGCGACGACCGATACCTCCGCCTCCGTTCACACAGAAGAAGGCGTGCGCATGGGCTATCGCCTGCGCGGGCAGGAGCAGATCGTGCGCGCGATCGAGGACGTCAAGCGCGCGGACCGGCTCGGCTGCCACGGGTTCCTTGTGTATGACGAGGGCTGTCTGTGGATCCTGAACGAGATGCGCAAGGCCGGCGAGATTTCCGCGAGCTGTCACTTCAAGCTCTCCGCGCACGCTGGCCACGGCAATCCCTGCGCGGCAAAGCTCCTGGAGAATATCGGCGCGGATTCCCTCAATCCCGTGCGCGATATCCAGCTGCAGATGATGGCGGCGCTGCGCCAGGCGATCGATATTCCGCTGGATCTGCACACCGAGAATCCGAAGTCCACCGGCGGCTTCATCCGTCACTATGAGGTGCCGGAGATGATCCGCGTGGCCGCGCCGATCTATCTCAAGACCGGCGGCTCCGTGGCGCAGACGCACAGCTGGGACAGCACCGAGGACGACGCGCGCAAGCGCGCGAAGCAGTGCGTGCTGGTCAAGCGCATGATCGATGAGTATTATCCCGAAGCGATCTGGAGCCCGAAAGGAAGCCTGGTATGACCGAATGGAACGAGCGCGCGATGCAGGAAAGCCTGAAACGGTATTTGCAGAACACCGACGATTCGCCGGAACGCGCTGAAAAATACATCCACTTTTATCAGCTCGCCGCGCAGAACGGCGTCGTGCCGTTTCGCTACGCAAGAATCGCCGAGGAATACACGGATGATTATTTCGCGGATACCGGCGTTCCGCAGGCGGAAAAAGCGTGGTATTATGAACGCGGCATCCCGACCTTCAAAACAGGCTGGTACGGCCTGACGAAAGAAAACTATAACGACTATATCTCCGATTTTGATTTCTACAGCCCGAAGAACTACAGCAAAAACAGCCTGCTGATCAAGTGGTTCGATTATAAGCTGACCACCTACTATGTGCTCAGCGCGTTCCGGGCGTATATGCCCCGCCATTACTTCTTCATCGAGAACGGCGCGCTGATCCCGATGGACGCCGGCCTGCAGCGCTACGGGACTGCGGACGACGTGCTGTCGATCCTCCGGGACGGTCCGATTGTGCTGAAATCCTGCGTGGGCGGTCACGGAAAAGGGTTTTTCAAGGTCGAAGCGGCGGACGGCGCGTATCGGATCAACCATGAGAAAACCGACGAAAACGGCGTGAAGGCGCTGCTTTCCTCGCTGGATAATTACATTCTGACGGAATACGCGGTCCCGCACAAGGTCTTTCGGGACGCCTGCGGAGCGGAGCGCTTTGCCGTCTTGCGCACGGTTTCCGTGTTTGACAAAACGGACGGGCCGCAGATCACGGCGATGATGCTGCGGCTCGGCACGGCGGCGACCGGCCTGGTTTCGGATTATGACGGCTGCATCAACTGCGGCGTGGATCTTTCGACCGGCAGGCTGTTCAATCCGCTGGTCCGTTACGGCGACGCGGAGGGCATCATCCTGCGCAGGGATGCGAAACGCCATCCTGATACCGGCGTGGATCTCGAATCGCTGACCATGCCGGATTTCGAGGCGCTGAACGACATGGTGAAAAAGATTGCCGCGCATCTGGCGATGGCGCCGTATCTCGTGATGGATATCATTCCGACCGACACGGGCTTCCGGATCCTTGAGATCAACAGCCACGGGCAGGTCAGGAATCTGGAACCGTTTTTCCCCTTCCGGAAGAACAAATACAATCTGCGCGTTTTTGAGACCAGGGACTGGTAAAACGGCGTGCGCCGGGAAGCAGGATCTCTTGGAAAGAAATGGAAAGGAATTCACAGCATGAATACAATCACCATCACCGAAAACAGAGAAGAAATGATCGCAATCGCGAAAGAGATCGCGGAAGAAAAGAAGAAGTATTACAATGCGCCGATGTTTCGCTTTCTTACGGATTATGTTCGGGATATGATGCCGGACGCCACTGCGCAGGAGATCGAGGATACCGTGTATCTGACGATCTATCATTACTGGGTCTACGGCGCCACTTATGAGGAATACTTCTATTATCATTTCGCTGAGAAAAGCCATGAGGAGAAGCAGTCCTACATGACCTTCCGGCTGCGGCTGCAGTATATCGATCACATCAGCAAAAAAGAAGACGCGCATATTCTGTCAAATAAGTATGAAACCTATCAGCTGTTTACGAAGGAATACGACCGGGACGTGATCCTCTGCAATTCGGATGCGGATTATCCGGTCTTCAAGGCGTTTGCCGGCAAGCACAGCGAATTCGTTGTCAAGCCGACGGTCATGAGCGGCGGCAAGGGCGTTTATAAAACCGGCGTCGCAGGGCTGAACGAGGAGGAGCTGGAGGCGTTTTACCGCAACCTGCTGAGCGAAAGCAGGAGCAGCCAGGAGAAGTATCTGCACGGCGATCAGGAGTCCGTCGTCATCGAGGAGCTGATCGATCAGGCGGATGAGCTGGCGGTCTTCCATCCGGCCTCGGTCAACAGCATCCGCGTGCCGACCTTGCTGATCAACGGCGAGGTCAAGATCTACCAGCCCTGGTTCAAAATCGGGCGCGACGGGCATTTCCTGACCAGCTCCCTTTTCGGCTCCCTGATTGCGGGCGTCGATGCGGAAACGGGAATCGTCGACACCGTCGGCATGACGCAGTCGGGCGAAGAGTGGGCCAGCCATCCCGACACACATCAGCAGATCCTGGGCTTCCAGATCCCGCGCTGGGAGGAGCTGAAGGAAATGAGCGCAGACTGCGCGCGCAGGCTCCCGATGTTCGGCTATGTCGGCTGGGATTTTGCGCTGTCCAAAAAAGGATGGTGCATCATGGAAGGCAATCACAGCGGCAACTTCATGTGGCAGCTCTTCAGAAAGCGCGGCATGAAGAAGGATTTCGAGGATCTGATCGGCTGGAAGCTCGACAAAGAGTTCTGGTGGCAGTAATCCATGAGATAAAAGGAGAAAAAGCACCTTGAGACACCACGCCTATCAGCCAAGTTCGAAGTTTGTGCTGGAACCGATCAACTTCGATAAGTATACCGACAGGGAGATGCTGCGCTACTGCCTGGGCGCCACGATGTATATGCCGGGCACCAAGGACTTTCTGCAGCCGATCCTGACGAAAAAATATCCGGGCCTGACCTCGATGGTCATGTGCTTTGAGGACGCCTGCAGGGAAGAGCTGGTGCCGGAGGCGGAGCGGAATGTGATCCGTCTGCTCGACGCGCTCAATGCCGAGCTCGAGAAGGGCACGATCCGTTACGATGAGATCCCGCTCATCATTTTCCGCGTGCGCAGCCTCGAGCAGTTCCGGCACTTTTCCGCCATGCTGCGCCCGGAGCATATCCATCTCGTGACGGCGTTCAATTTCCCGAAGTTCAACGTGGAAGTCGGCGAAGCCTATTTTGAGCATCTGGAAGCGTTGAACCGACAGTTCGGCGAGATCATTTACGGCATGCCGATCCTCGAAAGCAAAGAGATGGCCTATCTGGAAACGCGCCTGCCCGAGCTGATGGGCGTCAAGGCGATTCTGGACCGGCACAGGGAGCTGGTGCTGAACGTGCGCGTCGGCGGCACGGACTGGTCCTCCGTGTTCGGCATGCGCCGCGGCGTCAACTACACAATTTATGATATCATGACGGTCGCCGACTGCCTGAAGGATGTGCTCAACGTCTTTTCCCGGCACAACGATTACAGCATTTCCGGCCCGGTGTGGGAGTATTTCCGTGCCACGAAGGATATGAAATTTGAAGACGCGCCGCAATCGATCAACCGCTCGCTTTTCAAGCAGCAGACGCTGATCAACGACGCGGTGGACGGTCTGCTGCGCGAGCTGATGCTCGACCGCGCCAACGGCTTCATCGGCAAGACCATCATTCACCCGACGCATATCCCGTACGTCAACGGGATGCTGGCCGTGACCAAGGAGGTCTATGACGACGCGATGCAGGTGCTCGGCACAAGCGGCGGCGTGGTCAAGAGCAGCAGCGGCAACAAGATGAATGAGATCGGGCCGCATCGCTGCTGGGCGGAAAAAATCGTCATGCGCGCGAAAGCATACGGCGTGATCGAGGATGAATCCAAGTATAAGGATCTGTTTGAATAACAGTGTTTCCGGCAGGCGTTGCCTGCGCAAGAATGAACAGTTTGTGGGTGGTTAAAATGGCGGCAGCTTCAAAGATCATGTCCATGCAGGAAGCGGTCTCGCGCTTTGTGCAAAGCGGCGATACGCTGTCCTTCAGCGGGTTTACGACAAACAGAAAGCCCTATGCCGCAGTGCATGAGATCCTGCGCCAGGGGCAGACGGATTTCACGCTCTGGGGCGGCCCCGCCGGCGGCGAACAGGATCTGCTGATCGGCGAAGGAAGGGTCCGGATCTTCATCAACTGCTATACGGCGAATTCCGGCTTTTCCAATGTGCTCAGGCGGTACCGCGCCGCGATTGAGCAGGGGAAGATCCTGTTTGAGGACTACTCCATGGACGTGGTCATGATGATGTTTCATGCGGCGGCGCTCGGGCTCGCGTTTCTTCCGATCCGGCTCATGCAGGGCTCCGATCTTGTGAATATGTGGGGCGTCAGCCGGGAGGTCCGCGCAAACGAGCCGACGCTGGACAATGAGAAACTGGTGATCGTTGAGAATCCCTTCTCTCCGGGCGAGCAGGTCGTCGCGCTGCCGATCCCGCGCATCGACTGCGCGATTCTGCATGTGCAGCAGGCATCTCCCGACGGGACCTGCGTCATCGAGGGCGATGAGTTCGGCGATGTGGATATGGCCGTCGCATCCAGAAAGACCATTGTGACATGCGAGGAAATCGTCAGCAACGAGTATATCCGGCGGGATCCGACCAGACCCAGGATTTTCGGGGCCTGTGTGGACGCGGTGGTGCATGCGCCCTACGGCGCGTGGCCCTCGCAGTGCTACGGGTATTACGACGACGACGTGGACGCGCTCAGAGAATATGACAGCGCTTCCAGATATTATGACGCTGAAGACGCCGCGCGGGTGCTGCAGGCCGAAGCGCTGAAGAAGGGGACCGTCTACGATCCGGAGAAGCAGGTCGAAACCTTTGTGGATTATCTGGAGAAGTATGTCTACAGCGTTCCGGACCATGCCGCGCTGCTGGACAAGCTCGGCGCCGCAAGGCTGATCGGATTGAAGAATGTGCCGGGCCTCGGCTATGCAGCGTCGGTCGAATAAGACCGGCGGAAGAATGGAGAGCGCAACGTGAAGGATATAGAGTTACTGAATTATACAAAGCAGGAAATGCAGGCGTACGCGATCGCAAAGCTGATTCAGGAAGACCAGATTGTGATCGTCGGCACCGGCCTGCCGCTGATCGGCGGCTCCCTGGCTTCCAGGGTCGTTCAGCCCTCCTGCCATCTGATCGTGGAGAGCGGCCTGATGGACTGCAATCCCATCGAGGTGCCCAGAAGCGTGGCGGATAACCGCTTCATGGCGCACTGCACCGTGCAGTGGCCCAACGTGCGTTTTGTCGGCCTGGAGATCAATGAGTATCTGCACGGGCAAAGACGGATGATCGCTTTCATCGGCGGCGCCCAGATCGATCCTTACGGGAATGTGAATTCCACCTGCATCGGCGATTATCACCATCCGAAGACCCGGTTCACCGGCTCCGGCGGCGCCAACGGCATTGCGACCTACTGCAATACGATCCTCATGATGCAGCATCAGAAACGGCGGTTCATTGAGAAGGTCGATTATGTCACCAGCCCGGGCTGGGTCGACGGCCCCGGCGGAAGAGAACGCGCCGGGCTGCCGGGCGACGTCGGCCCGCAGGCGGTCGTGACCGACCTCGGGATCATGAAATTCAACGACGAAACGAAAAAGATGTATCTGGCGTATTATTATCCGTATTCATCGCCGGAGATCGTGCAGGAAAACACGGGGTTTGAGATCGATGTTTCAAGCGCCGTCGAGATGGACGGCCCGTCCGACGAGGTCATCCGCGTCATTCGCGACGAGATCGATCCGCTGCAGATTTTTATCAAACCAAAAACGAGGAAATAAGAAGAGGATACCGGTATGTGGCTCCAGATTGTCATTATCATTGCCTATTTTCTGCTTTCCCTGCTCATCGGTTTCAGGACGGCGAAGGGATCCAATACGAAGAATTTCCACGGCGCGCAGCTCGGCGTCGTGGCGATCGTGTGCGCGTCCGCCGGCGAATGGCTCGGCGGCACTGCGACGACGGGCGTTTCCGAATATGGCTTCAATTACGGCATTTCCGGAGCCTGGTATACGATAGCGAACGGCCTGGGCGTGATGTTTCTGGCGCTCTTCTTCGCAAAGCTCTACCGCAACATCGGGAAAATGACGATCCCCGGGATCATTGAAACCGTCTTCGGCAAAAGCGCGCAGACCGTTTCCAGCATCCTGCTCGTGCTGGTCATGCTGGCGGTCGGGATTTCGCAGATCATCGCGGCCGGCAAATTCGGGCAGGCGCTGCTCGGCCTGGATTTCAGGCTGTCCGCCGTGGTCTTTACCCTGATCTTTGTGATTTACACCCTGGTCGGCGGCATGCGGGCCGTGAGCAAAACCAATACGATGCATTTATTTGTCATGTATATCGGGATCATTGCCGCCGTGGTGATTCTGATTGCGCGGCTCGGCGGGTGGACGGGATTTACCGCCGACGTTGCGGACATGGAAAGCAAAACCGGCGGGCATTATTTCTCGATGACGACCATCGGCTTCCCGAAGGTGTCCTCCTGGGTGATCGCAAGTCTCCTGGGCGCCTGCACCGCGCAGGCCGGCATTCAGCCGGTGCTCGCCTCGAAGGATGTGCCGACCGCGAGAAAAGCCTGCGTCTACACGGCGCTTGTGACCGCGCCCTTCGGCCTGCTGACCGCGCTGATCGGCATCATCGGCAAGGTGATGTCGACCAAGGGGACGCTCCTGGATCTGAGCGGGCAGGTCGTGACGGACGGCAAACTGGCGCTCACGAGCGTGATGCTCGGCCTGCCGCCGATCGTCGGCGGTCTGGTGCTGGCAGCGGAGCTCGCGGCGATCCTGTCGACCGCGTCGCCGATCATTCTCGCGGCGGGGACGATGCTGACCAAGGATCTGTATCAGGCGAGGATCCGGCCCGCCGCGCCGGAGAAAGAGGTTATGGCCGTTTCCAGAGTCACGACTGCGGTTTCCGGCGTGATCTGCTGCCTTGGCGCGATCTATCTTGTGAATCAGCATAATGTGCTGGATATCGTATATTCCGCCTACTCCCTGAGAGGCGCGCTGTTTATTGTCATTATTTTCGGTTTCTTTTCAAAGAAGGCAACCTCGACCGGTGCCTGCATCAGTATGCTGCTGACCGGCGCCGCGGCAGTCGGCTGGACGGTGTTCAAGGTGGTCACCGGCAGCTATCCGATCGCTTCCTGGCTGACCGAAACCTATGCGGCGGTGCTGGTGGCGACGGTATCCATGACGGTCTGCACACTGATCAGTACAATCAACAAAGAAAAAACGGAGGCAAGACTATGAAAGAGCAGCTGATTATCGTCGGCAACGGAAGCGCATCGAGCGAGGTCATCGATTTCATTGAGCGTTACGACCTGTTTGAGATCATCGGATACGCGATCAACGAGCGGTATATCACGGAAAACGAGTTCCGCGGCAAGCCGCTGTATCCGCTTGAAAAGCTGGATCAGTTCATTGACAAAACGCAGACGAAGCTCTTCCTCGCGATCTCCTGGTATCAGAATATGAACGGCCTCAAGCGCAGAATGTTTGAAGAGCTCAAACCGAGAGGATTCCGTTTTGCCAATCTGGTTTCTCCGTCGGCGGACGTTTTCACGGACGACATCGGCGAAGGAAACTGGATCTGCGACCACGCGTATCTTTCGCACGGCTGCAAAATCGGCGACAACAACACCTTCCGCCCCTATGCGTTTGTCGGTCATTACTCTGAAATCAAAAACCATTCCATCATCGGCGCGAGATCCAATCTTGCCGGGCATGTCACGGTCGGCGATCAGGTCTATATCGGCATCGGCGCGACGATCTTCAACAAGATCGACGTCGGAGAAAAGTGTCTGGTCGGCGGCTCGGCCATCGTGAAGCGCCATCTGGCGCCCTATTCGCTTGTGGTCGTGCCGGACTGCATCGTCAAGCAGAAGGATTCCGAATCGATTGAAAAATACCTGAGCCTCGGCCATATCAAGAAAACGATCGGAGACAAACCGGCGGAGGGATAAAGCCCGCGCGGTTCTGATTAAGAAAAATACACAGCCGAAACCGGCTGAATCACAACAGTCCCGCAGGGGCTGCGGAGAAGGAGCAGCTGTCATGATGCAAATCACAGAAGCGTTCAAGGGAAAGACGTTGGTCATCACAGGCGGAACCGGATCCTTCGGTTCCACCGTGCTCAAGCATTTTCTCACCACGGAGATCGGCGAGATCCGCATCTTCAGCCGGGATGAGAAGAAACAGGATTGGATGCGGCACACGCTGCAGGCGCAGTATCCCGACTATGCCGGCAAGGTGAAATTCTTCATCGGCGACGTGCGGAATCTCGATTCCGTGCGGGATGCGCTGTACGGCGCGAATTATATCTTCCACGCCGCCGCGCTCAAGGAAGTGCCGTCCTGCGAGTTCTTCCCGATGGAGGCGGTC
>JAFZNN010000187.1 GCA_017550895.1 Clostridia bacterium | reverse complement strand
TACGGTTGCGCTCCAATTCCAAAAAACGGCGTGGCTGCTGGAATACGGGCACTCCGGCGTTGTGAAGGTATCCTCGCTTTTTGAATACGTCTGCGAGAAGAAGCTGTCCGTTTCCGTGTTGCGGAAATACAGGGTGACGTAATTCGCGCGGCTGTAGAAATGCAGGTTCAGCGTGACCGCGCCGATCGGCATGCAGCTGTAGGTTGTCTGGCCGTCATAGACCGGGATCTCCCGGTCGCCGTTGAGGATCGTGCCGTCGCAGCCGAAGCCGTCGGGCGGGTCCAGCGTCAGTGTCAGGTTTGCGTCCGTGGGTACGACCTCGCCCTCCGGCACGTTGACGTAGTCGCCGTTCACGTAAGTGTTGCCGTAGCCGTCCACCAGGGTCCACAGACCGTCGGCGTTCGTTGTTGTAAACACGTGGCCGAAATCGTCAACGATAGGATTGCCGAATTCGTCAACGACAGGCCGCGGATCGCTGCTGGCATTGACCGTGACCACGGGCGTGTTGTGGAAGGTGATCTCCACCGTGGCGCTTTCGCCGAAACCGGGCTGATAGCTGTCGGTGCCGTTGACAATGTTGGTCGTGTACGAATAATAGGCGCCGTTCCCCGCCGGAACCTGCGCGATGATCGAACCGGCAAAGGAGACCGCATCTAAGATGATGATCTTCATGATCGCATCGGCGGGCACCATGACCGTGCCGGACTGCCACAGGGTCGCAACCTGCGTGCCGGTATCTGCGCTATAGAATATTATGATCCCGCTCATGGCAGTTTCGCCGGTGATATTGACGGTCACGGGCGTGGCGGCTTTCCATCTGGCATAAAGCGTGAGGTCCTCTGTGATCGGAGTGTCAAAATCAAAAGGAATATCGTCGTTGATCGTGCCCGGATCCGAGGGATTCTGAAGGTCGAAATACCATCCCTCAACGTATTCGTCGTTGACGCACGGCACCTGCGGCATGGTCGCGCAATTGCCGCTCAGCACGCTTTGACTCGGCACCGTGACGCCCTCTTTCCCCGTGACGAAGGTGACCGTGTTGATGTTTGCATTCCACGATGCGGTAAACGTTTCCGGGCTGTTTCCGACAATGAAATGAGAATTCGGGTGATAGGCGTCGCCGGCCGACTTCCGGATCCATTGCGCAAAGGTATAGCCCGTCGCTGCAACGCCCGGCAGCGTGATCGTTTCGCCGGTATAGGGATAGACCGTGGCGGGCGCTTCGCCGTAAGCGGTCGAAAAACTGACTGGCACGCGGTAATGGAAATTGGCGCGATCGCTCTCGGAGGAGAACTCGATGCGGTCATAATAGGGCTTCTCGCCGTCGAGGTATTTCACCGCGTTCTCACTGAACGATTCCTCATAGATATAATTCACCGAGATCGGCAGCGTGATCGTCATGGACCCGCCGACGCCGCAGCAGTTGGCAAATGAACCGCCGTTGCTCCCCGGTCCGTCGGTGGTCGATTCGCTTTCACCGATCGAAAAGACGCCGTAGCCGATCGTGACATCCTGCAGGGATGTGCAGCCGCAAAACGCTTCAGCGCCGATATTCGACACACCGCCGGGGATGCTGATGGAGGTGAGCGACGTGCATAATTCAAAAGCGGAATCCTCCAGGATCCGCAGGCCGGCGGGCAGCGTGACGGGATCGAGCTTTGCGCAGTCGTAAAACGCATGATCCTGGATCGTCGTCACGGATGCGGGAATATCGACTGTTTCCAGGTTGATGCAGCGGTCGAACAGACGGGGCGGGATCACTGACAGGCCTTCCGGCAGGCGGGCGCTCCTGAGCGCGCGACAGTCCCCGAACGCGTTTCTGCCGATGGTGAGGACCGAATCCGGCAGCGAGACCTCCGTCAACGAGGTGTCCCCGGAGAAAGCGGATTCGCCGATCGTCTGCAAGCCGTCATTGAACGTGAGCGACGACAGAGCATAGCACCTGCCGAAGGCATTGCTGCCCACGGTTTTCAGCGCGGAGGGCAGCGTGACGCTTTGCAGTGCCTCGCAATACTCAAAAGCGCTCTCGCCGATGGTTTTCACGCCCGAAGGAATATTGATGGCGGAGAGCTTCATGCAGTTGTAAAAAGCCTTGGCGGAAATACTGGTCAGACTGTCGGGCAGCGTGACGGTCTCCAGATTCAGGCAGTTGGCCGCAAAGTATTCGGGGAGCGTCGTCAGCTGCAGATCGAAAGAGATGCTCTTGATATTTGAGTCTGCCGCCATCACGGTGTAAAAATACGGGTTCCCTTCGCAAAAGCCAAGCACAGGCACCGCGCCGATCTTTGACGGGATCGTCACGTGCTCGCTGCTGCCGCAGTAATAACCCAGTTCAATGTAGCCGCTGTAATAGTAGCGGTAATGCCAGCCATCTGCATTGGTCTCAAAGTACGCCGCGGCAAACGCCGGCTGCGCGAGCGAAACCGCGAAGCAGAGCGTCAGCAGCAGGGACAGCAGCAGGCACAGCCCTTTTCGAAACTGTTTCATTCCGGTGACCTCCTTGTATTCTCAACCGTCGATGAACAAACCGACAAACCAATGATCCAATATATAATTAATTATATCATATACTACGCGATATTTCAATCAATTTCTTGCCGAGAAACACAGCAGCCGCCCGGATCACTCCGAGCGGCTTGTGTTGAAATAAGACTGATTTGTTGGACTGGTTTTTCAAAGTCCTATGATCCGTCAGGCCAATCGCAGTCTGATGAACACGCCAAGGAAGAATGCGATCGGTAGGAAGTTAAGTTCCTTTTTAGACAAATCATTCTGGATAATATTCGATCTGACCCTGATACCTTGTTTTTTCCGCTTTCGTGAACGCATAATCCACATAGAATGCCGTTTCCTTGTCATAATTCGTGACGTATATTTTGTCATCCATGCAATAGACCTCGATATTGTCGTTTTCATAGTCCGGGTACTGTTTCAAAACAAATGCCTTTGCTTTCTCTTCTGCGATTTGCGGCAGCATTCCGTGTGCAAAGACTGTTTCGGGCTCTGGATAGAGTGCGTAGATGCAGTTCCTGGAGACAAACACTTCAACTTGCTGGAACTCGATATCTGCATACCCGTAGGTTGCGCCCTCGTGATAATTTACATCAGGAACATACAGACACGATACCGAACCATCATCATTTTTATGTGCAAGGATAAACCAGTATTTTTCATTCCCGTTGTTTGGGAATGGTGCATATGATGGATTCTTTCTCAGTTCTGCAGTAAATTGATGCATCAATTGATCACTTTTTTGTTTTGCACTTGCATAGTCAGTCACAACAGTATTGATGGTATAATAATCAGCGACAGCCTTTGCGTATGCAGCAGAAACCATCGGAAACTCTTCTTCCTGTGATGTCGGCGATCTCTGCGTCTGCTTGTCGGCTTTTGTATAACCCGGCACGAAACCGTCGTATGTATACGATATGAAGGCGTTCAGCAGTTGTGCTTTTTTCTCGCTTTTTGAGAGCGCATCAAATGCTTCTCCATCCAGCTTTGTAAATTTCAAATGAAGATCCTTGCAAGCAGCCTGATCGGCCGATACGAGCCGATCATATTCACTCTTTGATAATGAGACTTCCTGAAAATTGGAATCAAACCGATAGTATAAATCGCGCTCGTTGCCGGAATCATCATATTCCGTGCCTTTGCCGTAAATGCTCTGATCGCTGACTTTTCCGTTTTTCAACGTAATTGCCTTTTTCAGGATATAGCTATGAAGACGAGATGCTCTGTGGCATTCGGTCCGATATTCTTTGCCGCCGGTCGCGCTGTTTTGAACAAGCATCACATCATTATACAGGCTTGACTGATTCGCGTCGTCTTCCTCGTCGATGATCTCATATTTCAAAACTTTTTTGTTGCTGAGGTCAATGTGATAATAGTTGTTAAAACTGTCGCCGCGCATACCGTTACCGACAGATACCACAAGCTCTGGGATGCCGTCAAAATCCAGATCGAGAAACTGATATTTGTGTTCGGCGGATTCAAGATTGACGTGTTCATCCTTTGACCAGAGTGAAAAATTTGACAGGTAAATATCGATGAGTTCTTCAGCGCTGACCTTTTGATCTTCAACCACGCTTGTCGCTTGAGATGTGTTCTTTTTCAGTTTGATCCAATCGTCAAGATAAGTTACTTCCTGTTTATTTACCGTTGCGGAAAACGAATATTGCTCATATCCGACTGCATTGCAAGTAATATAATATTTTCCTGGTGGTAGTATAAACTCAAAATGGCCTTTTTCATCACTAATAAAAGCTCCCTCAATTTCCAACCCAGTTTCAGAGTTTTTAATAACAAACTCAGCTCGAGAGATAGCTCCGGCAACAATTGCATTATTTTCAACTTCAAGATTATCATCATCAACTACAAAGCCCTGCACGGATCCATATTTGTTTTGACCAGATACTTTTGTTTCCACTTCGTATTTTGCAGCAGTAATAACGGCTTTTTCTGCATCTATAAGCATATGGGCATTTTCTTCCGTATTCTTAGAATCGCAAATTATATTTTTAATGTTTTCTCCTGAAAGCTCTGGATTAATTGACCAAGCCATGGCAGCAACTCCCGCAATGAGAGGACTAGCCATAGATGTGCCACTCCAATCATCATATTGAATTTGACCATTATCATTTATATATTCATAATGATTAGAAAACATATTTCCTGGAAGTGTTGAAAATATTTTTTCTCCAGGAGCAAATATATCTACTCTTTGACCTCCGCATGAAAACCAACTGGGTTGAAGGTCTTTTCCTAAGGATCCAACCACAATAATACGATTAAAAATATCGTTAAACTCAGATGATTTAATTGCGTTAAGAAAACTGTTATATTTAGATTCTAATAAATGATTATTACTTGAACTACTATTACCCGCAGCGCTTACTAAAACAAAATCATAATCCAACAAATAAAGTCTATTAAGAAATGATCCTAAAACATTAGCGTTTACTTGTAATTCTTCAAATTTTTCTTCCCAGCCTTCTTTTTTTTCTTCTATATCCTTAACTCGATCAATACTATGATCTAATGGGCTGCTTGAGAAAGAAAAGTTTATTACTTTAACATTTCTTAATATCAATTCAGATAAGGCAACTTTAAACCCCATAGCAGAATTATAATTGTTTCCATTTCCTGGCTTGTCATATACAGATTCTTTTGTATTGTCCGCTGTAGTTCCTAATGATACCCCATATAGATTATTATCACCACATGGATATACTCCTGAGATGCCAAATTCTCCGTTACTTGATGCTGCAAAAACTCCAGCAACATGTGTTCCATGCCCTAATTCCATTTTTAAGTGACGCGTTATATTATTGCTTTTATACCATTCATCAATATCATGAAAACCTTCATTGTAGAAAGTTTGTGCAAAGTGCAAATCATCTTGGGTGGTGTCATCAAAACATGTGTCCACAACACCAACTTTAATAGGGGATATGCTGTTTTTGCTGCTATTCAAAACATCCCAAGCTTTAATTACATTGGCAGCTTTATAGGACCATGCAATTCCATCATTTGATGATTCATTTTTAATATCAGAGAGCCAGTCAGTATAATTGTCATTATTTTCAACAGAAATAATTGACACATAATTAAGTTTCACATCAAACACATTCTTCTCATTAGCAATTAATTCAGCGTGTTTTTTTAATTCAATATCATTATAATTATTATTTAATTTCCATTGATAGTCTCCGGTTTTTTCAATAAAACCAACTATTGTTGCATCATATTTTTTTGCAAGTTTTTCAATCTCTGACTTTTTTACCCCGTCTTTTGCAACAACAAGTAATTCGTTGTCCGCATACATAATACCTGCATCGGACATAGCAATGTGTTCTTCAGGGGTTTCTTGATAATAGATTTCGCCAACATCCTCGTAATTGTTTTTATTCCTATCTTTTAAAGCAAAAAGACCGGCAACAACGCTCGACAGCACTACAGCCGCCGCAAGAATCGCGGCAACCATTTTCTTTCTGATTGACTTTTTGGGCACTCGCTTTTCTTGGCCAGAAGCAGGATGCGCATTCGATGCGTCAACTTCACTTGAGTTTACCGCATTCGGTGCGCTTTGGTTTTTTCTGTCAACGAGCTGCTTTGCTTTGGCGGCACAATTATCACATAGATTTTTTGAAACCGATTTTTCTCCATTGGAAATGGTTACATTATAAACATTTCCCCCTGCTTTACATTGTTCACAGATGCCGTTGGTCGCAACAGGATTAATCTTAATTATCATTATCAGTTCCACCTTTTGTTTCAAGCTAATCTATTAACAATATAGCAAATAATCGCTGATTATTCAATACATATTGGTAAATAATGTAACGCCAAGACAAAAAAACAATTCGGAGATGGGATAGCAAAAGCCGCCCGGATCACTCCGAGCGGCTGGCTTTGATTTTTGATTGGAATTATCCGTTCTGCTGCGCAAAATACACATCTGCCGCCTGATAATAAAGCGTCAGGGCCTTGACCGCGGCGGCGAGCGCGTCGCTGATTCTGGCGTTGCCGTTTTCATACTGCGTGAGCGCTTTATAGACATAGCTCATCGCGGAATAGTTCCACTCGTTGTAAATGCTGCCCTCATCCTGCGGCGGAATGCCTTTCGGCAGCACGCGCACGGTGTAAGTCCGGCCGAGATCGGCGGATGAGATATTCGGGATCTCAACGTAGTAGTATTCGCCGCTTTCGACCGGCGTAAGATCGGTCCAGGTGTTATCCGCATTCTTCAACGAAAAACGGAAATAGCTGACGGCGTGGCTCCCCGTGGCTATGAAATAGTGGCGGATCGCCGTTTCGCTCTGGAGCACGAGGCTTGAGCCGACGTAGGTCAGGCTGTCCGGCTCGCTGATGATCTGCGCCTGGTAAGACGCCAGGGACGCTGCGGTCACGTTTGCGAAGCCGCCGTCGTCAAACAGCACGTGCTGCGCGAACGCGGGGTTCGCGGCAAACAGCTCGTTTGCGTAATAGCCGTAAGTGGCAAGCGCGCCTGCGAGCGCCATGAACGCCGCATCGTTCGCCATCGTCTGCTGCGCCTCGGTCAGATATGTCTGCACGGAATAGGTGAATTCCTCGCTTTCGATGTCGCCGTTGACGATCTTGCCGGTGATCCTCGTGTCGATCTGCGCGGCGGCAACGTTGCAGGTGAATTTATAGAGAACAGCGTCGCCATAGGGTTCGTACTTCGTCAGGTCGATCGGCACTTCCACGGTCTTGCCGTCCACGGTGAAGACCGCATAGGCCGCGTCCGTCGCGTTCAGAAGATACGCATAGAAGTTCACGCCGATGCTGCCGTTGAGGGTCAGGGAGTGCGCGCCGACGCCGCAGGCATAGACCAGATCCGCCGTGACGGACACCGGCTCCGTAACCGTGAACGAATAGATACCGTCGGTCGCCGCAAGGTCGACGCCGTTTGCCTTGACGTTGCTTGCGACATAGCCGTCCGCTGCACGGAACGTGATCACATCGTCCTTATAAGCGTTGCCCATGGGATTGACGCCGCTCACGGCTACCATATGCTCCGGAAGCACAACGGGGTACTGATCCTTTTCGACCCAGTTTGCCGTGATAACGATCGTTTGAACGTCGGATTCGCTCCAGATATAGGGAACGGAGAAGTAATCGCCGGGGTCTTTTGCTCCGGGTTCGCAGCTGACTTCCCAATAGGCGAATTTATAGCCGTAGGGCGGATTGAAATCGCAATAGGGCAGGTAATAATTGTGGGGGTTGCTGTTGGACACCGTATCGCCTTCCATTTCGCCGGAGCCGCCGTTCGCGTCGTAAACGATGGTGTGCGCAAGCTCGATCACGGTGAATTCAAACGTCTGCGAGCCGCTCCAGTCGCCGCGGCCGACGATCGTTGCCTGATATTTCTGACCGACCACGAAGGTATCGTCATAATCAATTTCCACCTCGTAATCCGAGTCAATCTCAAGCAGTTCGTCGCCGAAATAGACCTCCACGTTTTCGCACAGCGGATAATAAACGCCGTAGCCGTCGTCATACGCTTCAAGCCGGCCGCCGATCGTGCAGTTGGCGATATTTCTGGGCGAGATGCGGAATTCCCTCGTCGCCGTTCCCGTGTAACCGTTCGCGTCAATGCCGGTGACGGTCACGGTCGCCGTGACCATTTCATTGGGGCTGCCGGTGTTGTTCGTGATCTCAAGCGTGTAATGGACGCCTTCCTCCAGGGTGGTCTCGCCGTCTTTCACCGTGACGGTCGGGGTCACGGTGGGGTTCTCCGCGTCATAGAGATAGGAAACGTCTTCCCAGGAATCAAAATCATCAAGCAAAACGTCCGTATAAGCCATGCGCTTTGCGGCGGTCGCGTT
Source organism: Clostridia bacterium (assembly GCA_017550895.1). Taxonomy (GTDB): domain Bacteria; phylum Bacillota; class Clostridia; order Oscillospirales; family Acutalibacteraceae; genus CAG-177. Next base: position 16,276 of record JAFZNN010000187.1, on the reverse strand, counting down.
GATCCACACGTCTTTTTCGGGCATCACGAACGTGTAAGTCGACGCGTTATAAGCAATGCTGTTGTTGTTTTCATCCACAACAGAGATCGTGTATTCATAGGTGACGTTGTTGACGCTGATCCTGACGGTATCGCCCGCAAATGCGCGATAGACGCGGCCCTGACCCTGATTGGCGTCGATGTAGCAGGAGAAGACGTCGATATCAAACCAGATGCGATATTGGATCCGCCACTTTGCATAGAGTGTGACCGTGCCGCCGTTTACAGCCGTCAGATTCCGCACGGCCTCTTCGTCTTCATAAACGACCGTGCCGTTCGGAGCGGTCGCCCAGCCGAGGAATTCGTCGACGGTCGAATGGAAGGCGTTTGCGGTCAGCGCCTTGGCCGCATCGTCATAGACGAAGTTCTGATCCGCCATCGTGCCGTCAGCGTTCTCATTGTTGATCTCAAAATGGACGGTGTAGGTGTTCGGCGCATAGATCGCATAGAGTATGATCGTTTCGCCGTCGTTGGTCGTCAAATTCCGCACGGGCTGTTCATCGGTATATGCGACCGCGCCGTCCGGAGCGGTTGCCCAGCCGATGAAATGATAACCCGTCTGCGCCGTGAACGCAAACGCCGAGAGCAACTTTGCGTTCTCATCGTAGTGAAAGATCTGCGGGTCCATCGTGCCCGTGGCGTTTTCACTGTTTTTATCAAACATAATGCAGTAGGAGTTGGCTTTCCAGACCGCATAATAAGATCTATCGCCCGTCGAGCCCTGCGCGATTTCGACGTAATCGGACGTTCCGTAGAGCCCAGTGCCGTACCAGCCCAAGAATGTGTAACCCGGGCGCGTGGGATTATTCAGCACAAAGGTCTCCGTTTCATAGGTGTAATAGGGCGGATTGGCGGGTGCGACCGTGCCTCCGTCGAGATCGTAGGTGATGCGGTATCCGTCCGGGATCCATTTTGCATAGAATTCCTTAGCGCCGTAATCGGTCGTGGTGATCTCTGCAACGGGGTCGCCCTGGTACTGCGCGTTGGTATACCAGCCGCCGAACGAATAATGCTCCTTCGTTACGTCGGTCGGAAGCACAGCACCCTCGCCGTAGGCATAGTTATCCACGTTGCCCGCATTGATCTGACCGCCGACGGGATACAGCGTGACACGAAAGCGCTGCGGCAATTCGGCATAATACGCCGTATAGGTCTGATCGCCCGTCACCGCGGAAACGGACGGCGTCCAGCCGAAGAAGCGATAGAAATAGCCGAAAGCGGAGCGTGTGGGTTCAGCTCCGTCATAAACCGGCATTTCACCGTATTCCACGTCCGTATCCGTTTCCAGCACGGTGCCGTCATAGTTTGCCCAGGTGATCGTGTATTTGTTGACCGTTTCGCTGAACTGCGCCGTATAGGTCGCGTCGGCCGTCGCGGGGACGATCGCAGGCGACCAGCCCGTGAAGGTGTAGGAATACTGCGCGGTCGCGGTCTTCGTGGGCGTCGTGCCGCTGTAAGACGGCGTTTCGCCGTAGAGAACGGTGTCGGTCTTCACCGTCATGCCGTCGCCGTCCACCCACGTGACAGTCACGCCGGCATAAACCGTATCCGAGTAGGGTGCGTTATTGAAGGTCACGCTTGCCGTTTTGTTGAAGCCGGAAGTCGTGATCTGCGCGTCGACCGTTGCGGTCAGGCTCGAATCGGCGGAGCAGGTAAAGGTGGCCGTGCAGGCAGAATAATCCCCCGCCCAGTTCCAGCTCGGCGCGTTTGCCGCAACACACGTGACGGTGCAGACCTTCGTCATATTCGTGGAACTGCTGCCCGCCGCAATAAATCTATTCGACGTATAGCCGTGCGTGGACTGGCCGGGCGTCAGATTGGTGAAATCCGTTTTTGCCCAGTGGTTCGTGTTTGAGGTGGTCGAATACAGATACGTCGCGCTCGACGTGCTGTTGTTTCGATAGGCGCGCAGATAGCCGTCCGTTGTGCTGATATCCAGCATCAGGGAAACCGTCTGGGACCCGTCGATCGACGACCATTCGATTTTGTAGAAATGGTTTTCATAGGTGAAATACCCCGTCGCGGAGCCGGACGAGGTGTCGAGGAAGCCCGTCACGCTCACCGCGTTTGCCGTAAAAGGCGTCATCGTGAACAGGCTCACGGCCATCATCACTGCCAGCAGCAGGCTGACGGTCTTTCTGGTTTTCCGAAGCATCATGGTTCCTCCTTCGTATACATAAGCGCGCCCCGCAGGCCGGAGCCTCGCTTTTTTGCATTCTGCGTGTTTTTCTTTGCAGAGAAAAACGCAATCACGCAAGTTCTTTACCTTTTATTATATCATAACTCCCGGAAAATTACAATCTTTTTCCGGCCGTTTCTTCTTTCCTGTGGGCCGTTTTCTTTCGACCGATTGCGAAGCTCCCGCATTTATTTCCGATACATCGCATCCCCGACGATCGCGCGGTATTTTTCGAGCTGCTGCGCGGACGGCGCGTAGGCGGGATCGGAGCAGCAGGGCACGTCCGGGCGCGCCTGCGGCCCGGCGGGGAAGGGCGAGCGCGTGTCGTTTTCATACTGCGCGCGGTCGGCTTCCCTGCGGAACTCCGGCACCGGTATGGGCTTGCCGCCTTCCAGGATGCTGCGGTGCGCAAGAATGGCCACGCTCGCCATGGTTGTGGCGAAGTAAACGTCAAAGGGCACGGGCGCGCCGTGCGCGACGGCGTTATAAAAACAGCGCATCACGAAGTAGTCGCCGCCGCCGTGGCCGAATCTTGCGAGCACGGCGGGATCCACGTCGTCCGGCGCGGGCAGGTAGAAATTGATTTCCTCCATTCCCGCGGGGATCTGCCAGCCGTTATAGCGCAGCATCACCTTGTCGCCCATGCCGCGCAGATTCTCGATCTGCCCGTTTTCGCAGCACAGGCGGTAGGAATTCCCGTGCGCGCCGAAGGCGGCGCAGCCGGTCACCTTGAAAACGGAGCCGTCATCGTTCAGCGTGGTGATCACGGCGGCCTTGTCGCCGCAGCGGCTGCTCACAGGGGCGTCGGGCGGATCCGGCGCGAAGACCGGCAGAGCGCTCACCTGCCGCGGAACAGCGCCGGTGGCATACATCAGCGGCGCGAGCGAATGGGTGATATAATAGCTGCGGGGCAGCCAGTTGCGCCAGTGGGAGGTGTAGGTGCGCAGCGCGCGCACGTTGCCCTCGTCAAAAATATCGAACGGGTGGTTGTATTCCCCCTCCGCATACAGGGCCCTGCCCAGCGTGCCGCCCTCGTAGACCCGCTTCATTTCGCGGTTGAAGAGCATGAATGGATAGTTTTCCGCCAGCATGTAGACCGCGCCGCTTTTTTCGGCGGCCCGCACAAGCTGCACACCCTGCGCCATGGTGGCGTTGGCGGCGCATTCGCTCAGCACGTGCACGCCCTTTTCCAGAAAGCGGATCGCCCACGGGGCGTGTTCGTGGAAAAAGTTCGCCAGAAACACCGCGTCCATCGGGTGCCCGAGCAGATCCTCCGGATCCGTATAGACCGCTGCGTCCGGCAGGCATTCCTTTGCCGCCGCCAGACGGGACGCGTCCGCGTCGCACACGGCGGTCACCTCAAAGCCATTCATCCGCGCGGCGTCCAGATAATCCAGACCGCGCCGCAGGCCGAAAATACCGAGCTTCAGGTTGTTCATCCTCATTCTCCCTTCCGGAATCTTTCATCCGCGAAAATTCCCGCCGGCACGCCCGGTTTTTCAGGCAAAAACAAGGCGCGTGCCGGAAGGATTTCCCTTCTTCCTCCGGCAGTATACCATACTCCAGCGCGACAATCAAGCCGCAGCGCCCAATCGCGGCGATCCCGCGCAAAAAAACACTTGCCAAAATCCGAATCATCCTTTATAATGTATCATGTGAAAATTCACCCATCCGCAATCCGACCGTGTTTTACAATCAACAGGAGGAAAACAGAATGAAAAAACTGCTCGCGTTCCTGCTCGCGGCCGCGCTGATGCTCGGCGTGCTCGCGCCCGGACTCGGCACCCTTTCGGCGTTTGCCGTCGGCACGTCGAAGCTGCCGTCCGTCACCTCCGGCGATCTGACCTTTGTCGTGCCGGAGACCATTTATCTCGCGCCGGACGCGCGGTCCTGGAGCATTGCGACCAGCACGCCGTTCCAGTTCTATGTGAACAACAGCCAGAGCGGCGCCACCACGGCGAACGCCGCCGAAACGACCGGCAAGATCTATTATTCTCTTTCCGGCGGCAGCGGCGCGACGCTCTCCTATCAGTTCCTGGATGCCTCGCTCTCCGCGATGAGCGGCGGTTCGGTCACGCTGAGCAGCAGCAGCATTTCCAGCGGCGGCTCGGTGAATATCACCGGCGGCACCTCGCCCTCCCTTGCAGCGAGCGCGAACGGCTGCTATCTGCGCTGGACGCTGTCCTTCACGGAAAAAAGCATCGCCAAAAAGGCCTATGCCTACACCTACATCTACAAGCCGTATGTGATCCCCGTCGCGGCGGCGGCACTGGCCGGCACGGGCACGAGCAGCGGCGCCAACTGGGCCGGCACGCTGACCTGGCTTTCCGGCATGCACGGCATATCCGTGGACGGGATGCCGGATTATTCCTATGCGGATTCCCTGGACAGCTATGAAGCCAACAACTATCTGAAATTCACGGAATTCGCCTGCTTCACCAGCAGCGCCTCCACGGCCTATGTCGGCGGCACGGCCGTCAACGTCGCCGCGCAGGGCGTTGCGACAAGCAGCTGGGCGGGGCACGATACCGGCAAGGCGGGCGACCGCCGCTATGTGGTCTTCGCCAACACCAGCGGCACGCCGAAGAGCTATGCCTACATGCTTTTCGAAAACAACCGCGAACCGACCAGCTATAATAATGGCAGCAGTGATACCAACCAGAACTGGGGCGTCAGAAACACAACGTTTGCGAAATACCGCGGCAACAACAAGGATATCGTCACCAAGGCGGTGGCAAAATCCATCGGCACGATCACGATCGATACCAGCCGCTACAGCAACCTGAATCAGATCCCGAATCTGGCGGTCGGCCTGGCCGTCACTACGGATAAGGCCTGCGACGACGGCACGGGCCGCTGGTGGATCGCGGATATTTCCCAGACCTCCTTCAGCCACAGAAGCACCTGGTACAAAACGGACGAGGATGGTCTGGAGTCCACGGCCATGGAGCGCGACTATATCTTCGCCGGCCAGGGCAACAACTGGCACACCAGAAGCTATGACACCAACGAAGGCATCCGCTATGCCGGCGCCTGGAACCGGACGCTGCTGAACACCGGCAACATCGAGCAGATGTATTATGTCAAGAGTCTGTATGGCAACGCCGAAAAGTCCGCCGGCAGCAACTACGACGCCAACGCCTGCGGCTATGTCGGCCTGAAGGCAACCTACGTCAACAAGACCGCGCTGCGCGCCGCCGTCAACCGCGCCATTGCCAAGATGCCCGCGCTCGGCGTCACCGGCATCAGCGGCAACGGCATGACCAGCTGCTATTTCGACGCAAGCGACGCCAACTACAAATGGACCGCCTTCCAGAGCGCCTTCAACGAGGCGAGCAAGGGGCTGACCCGCGTGGATACGGACGCTTCCACCGTCCTGTCGCTGACGAACAGCCTGAACAGTGCGCTTGACGCGCTTCAGACTTATTACACGGTCAACGGCAACGGCGGCGAGCTGTCCAACTATCAGAACAGCTACACCACCGTGGGCACCGATCAGTACGGCATCGGCATCGTTTCCGTTCGCGCGCAGCGCACCGGTTATCTGCTGCAGGGCTGGAACGTGAATCCCAACGCGACTGCCGCGCAGGCGGAGCCCGCCAACCACGTGACCGTCGGCTACAACAACACGGTCTATGCCATCTGGGCGCCGGCCGTTTATGACATCAATTACACGCTCAACGAGGGCAGCTTCACCGGCACATACCCCACCAACTACACCATTGAGGACGACGACATCACGCTGGCCACGCCCGTGCGCACCGGCTACCGCTTCACCGGCTGGAGCGGCACGGGTCTGACGGGCGAAAACAACATGACCGTCACGATCCCCGCCGGCAGCACCGGTGAGCGCAACTACACCGCACACTGGGTCCTCGATCAGTTCACGATCACCTTCGATACCGACGGCGGCACCCCGATCGCGCCGATCACGGCGGATTACGGCGCGACGATCACCGCGCCCCCCAATCCGACCAAGGAAGGCCACTATTTCCTTTACTGGACAAAGAACGGCGACGTCACATATCTCCCCTCGACCATGCCCGCCGAAAGCTATACGGTCAAGGCGAACTGGCTGATCAACCGCTACGTCATCACCTTTGACACCGACGGCGGCAGCGAAATCGATCCGATCTCGGGTGTTTACGGCACGGCCGTCACGCCGCCCGCGGATCCGACGAAGGAGGGCTATCTCTTTGCCAGCTGGGATCCGGCGATCCCAGAAACGATTCCCGGCGCCAACCTGACCGTCACGGCGCAGTGGGTGACCCCCACCATCACTTTTGATACCGACGGCGGCAGCGCGATCGCGCCGATCTCGCAGGTTGCAGGCACGGCGGTCACGCCGCCCGCGAACCCGACGAAGGAAGGCTTCATCTTCAACGGCTGGTCTCCCGCCCTGCCCGAAACGATGCCCGCCGAGAACCTGACCGTCACGGCGCAGTGGATCAACCCCACCATCACCTTTGACACGAACGGCGGCAGCGCGGTCGCGCCGATCTCGCAGGCTGCCGGCACGGCGATCACGCCGCCCGCGGATCCGACGAAGGACGGCTTTGTCTTCAGCGGCTGGGATCCCGCCCTGCCCGAAACGATGCCCGGCGAGAACCTGACCGTCACGGCAATCTGGAATCAGCTCTACACCGCGACCTTTGATCTCAACGGCGGCAACATCAACGGCAGCACGATCGTTTCGCCCGTTGTGCTTTGCGCCGGCGATCCGCTTGCCGCGCCCGTTGATCCCGAAAAAGACGACTGCGTCTTCACCGGCTGGAGCCCGGCGGTACCGACCTCCATGCCCGCCGAAAACGTGACCTACACCGCGCAATGGGAACCCGCCCTGCACACGGTGACCTTCGACCTCAACGGCGGCAACGTCAACGGCAGCACGGCGAATGTGACCGATCAGCTTCATACAGGCGATCCGGTCACCGCGCCCGATCCCGTCCGCGATGGCTACCGCTTCCTCGGCTGGGAGCCGGCGGTGCCCGACGTCATGCCCGCATCCGACGCGTCCTTCACCGCCGTGTGGGCGAAGCTTTACACCGCGACCTTCTGCCTGGAAGGCGGCAGCATCAACGGCAGCACGGCCGATGTGGTCTATACGCTGTGCGAAGGCGATCCGCTGATTGCACCCGTTGATCCCGTGCTGGCGTACTATGCCTTTACGGGCTGGGATCCGCAGGTCAGCGACGAAATGCCGGACAGCGACGTGACGTATTATGCGACCTGGGAGCTGCTTCCCATTGAAGTCCTGCGGCATTCCCTGAGCCTGAACGGCGATATCGGCGTGAATTTCTACGTCCGCATCCCCAACGCGACCCGTAACGCCTATGCGGAATTCACCGTCGCGGGCAAAACGGTCAACGTGCCGATCAACCTGAACCAGTATGTCGTTCTGGACGGCGAGAGACTTTACAGATTCACCTGTGACGTGCATTCTGCGCAGACGTCGCTGCCCATCAGCGGCATTGTGTATAACGGCGACGACCAAAGCGAACCCTTCACCTACTCCGTCCACACCTATCTGGATGAAGCGATGGCGAATCCGATCACGCAGAACAACACGAAATTCATGGCGCTGGCTTCCTCGATCGCCACGTATGCCTACTACGCCAACGAGCTGCTCGGCTATGACAAAAACTTCAAGCAGCAGGAGCTGTTTGACGACAGCGGCATGGCGGCCGTCACGGCAGAGTCGCTTATCGACAGTGCCGCGCAGATCTCGGATACCCCCGCGGGCGTGCTGTATTACGGCTCGAGTCTGATCCTGCAGACCACCACGGCCATCCGCCATTACTTCTCGCTGCCCGCAAACACGACGATCGACGACTTCACCTTCACGCTCGGCTCCGGCAGCACGGCCGTCACGCTCACGCCGATCCCCAGCGGAAGCTATTACTACGTGGAAATTCCCAACATCGCTTCGGGGAACCTCGGCGTGCCCTACACCGTCACGGTCACGGATGAGGACGGCAACGCGGTCAACACCTGGATCTATTCCGCGCTGAGCTACGCCTACAGAGCGCTGACCTCCGACACCGTAACGACCCAGACGGTCAACGCGGCGAAGGCGCTGGTGCTGTATTCTCAGGCGGCAGACGCCTACTTCCATCCCTGATTTCTGTTTCGCAGCAGCGGCCGCCTTCGGGCGGCCGCTTTTCCGTATTCCGCGCGCCGGATCTTAAGATTTCCTTAAGATCGCCGCTTTTTTTATTAAGACGATTGCTTTTTGACGGGCGATTCCTTATAATTGTTTCAGGCGGCCTGCAGACGGCTGCGCAAAAGGAAAGGACGGACGCTTATGGCTTGCATTCTGGTTTGCGACGACGAACGCGATATCGTGCGCGCGCTGCGCATCTATCTGCTTGCGGATAACCGGGATTACCGGATTCTCGAGGCCTTCAACGGCCGGGAGGCGCTGGACCTGCTGGCAAAAAACGAGGTGGATCTCGTGCTCATGGATATCATGATGCCCGAAATGGACGGCATCGAGGCGCTCTGCGCGCTGCGCAAAACCTCCGACGTGCCTGTGATCCTGCTCACGGCCAAGAGCGAAGCAGAGGATAAACGCATGGCCTTCCGCCTGGGCGCGGACGACTATATCACCAAACCGTTCAACAAGATCGAGGTCGCCGCGCGCGTGGAATACCAGCTGCGGCGCAACAGCCGCCGCGCCGCCGCCGCGCCCGCGCAGCCGAATCTGCTGCGCAACGGGCCGATCGTGGTGGACGACGAGGGCAAACGCGTCACGGTGGACGGCGCGCCGATCAGCCTCACGCCGACCGAATACGCGATCCTGAAGCTGCTCACGGCGAACGCCGGCACGGTCTTCACCCTCAAGGAGATCTACAAGCAGGTCTGGGGCAGCGACCCGCTCGGCGCCGAAAGCACGGTGCTCGTGCATATCCGGCACCTGCGGGAGAAAATCGAAATCTATCCGGCCAAGCCGCGCTATCTGATTTCCGTTTTCGGCTATGGCTATAAAATGGAGAAGCTGGACTGATATGAAATACATGATCAAAAGCCTGTCGGATAAAATCACGGCAGCGATCGTATACCTGATTCTGGCCGAGCTGGTCGTGGCGATGTTCCTGGCCATCGACTGCATGGCGGATTATCATTTTTACGCGGCGGACAGCGGCGCCTACGCCATGCAGGAGGCGCTGCGCGTGAAAACCGGCAGCGAATTCGAGACCGCGGAGCGCTGCGTCGCGGCGGCCTGCTCCGGAGAATCCGACGCCGCGCTGCTTGCGCAGTTCGATCCGGAGATCTCCAACGTCGTCTTCTTTGCCGAGGACGCTTCCGGCGCGCCGCTTCTGAGCAGTCTGGGCCCGGAGGAGACCTTCGACCCGGCGACGCAGGCGGCCTACACCGTCACGCGTCCGTTCAGCGTCTGCGACAGCTCCGGCGCCGTGCACACCGGCACGATCCGCCTGTGCATCCGCAAGGGGCTCCCCGCGCATGACAGTTATCGCCTGGCCGCCGGGCTGATCCGCATGGCGGAGATCATCCGCTATCCGATCCTCGGGCTGCTCGTGGCGCTCGTGCTCGCTTCCATCCTCGTGCTCGGCCTGCTGATGAGCAGCATCGGGCGCAAAAGCGGCAAGAATCCCGACGCCATGCCCGAACGGTTCATCGACAAGATCCCCTTTGACGCCCTGCTGCTGATCATGGCGGCGATCGTCGGGTTCGTGACGATGCTGATCGTGCTCACCTCCGTGGCGGATATCAAGACCTCCAACCTTGTGCTGTGGAACGCGATCGTGCTGCTGCTGGCCTTCATCATTTCCGCAACGCTCCTGCTCTTCAGCATCACGCTCGCCACGCGCATCAAATACGGCCACGTCTACCGCAACACGCTGATTTTCAAGGCGATCGCCGGCCTGCGCAAAAAGCGCGGCAAGGCGAACGAGGGCTACTTCAAGGTGCCCTTCGTCGGCAAGGCGCTGATCACCATCGGCTCCACGGCGCTGCTGGAGATCCTGACCACGCTCTACTTCCTTTTCCAGTACCGCACGCATGAAGCCGGGCGGCTGTCGGAATTCAAATTCACCTATTACGCGATTTTCCAGCTGCTGGTCGTGAGCATCATCGGCGCGCTGTTTTTCATGATGACGATCAACCTTTATCATCTGCGCGTGAGCAGCAAGCGGCTGGCGCAGGGCGATCTGGCGCACGAGGACGACACCAACATCCTCTTCGGCGATTTCCGTGAAATCTCGGAGGATTTCGAGGATATCAAGGACGATATGATCCGGGCGCTGGAGGAAAAAACCCGCAGCACGGAGCTGCGCAACGAGCTGATCGCCAATATCTCGCACGATATCAAAACGCCGCTGACCTCCATCATCAACTATGCCGATATCATCAGCAGCGGCGGCTGTGACAGCGAGGAGCTGCGCAACTATCTCGGCGTCATCAGCCACCAGTCGCAGAAGCTCAACGGCCTGCTGCAGAGCCTGATCGAGGTGTCCAAGCTCAATTCCGGCAACCTCAAGGCGACCTTTGAAACACTGGATATCGTGCTGTATCTCTCCCAACTCACGGATGAATTCTCGCCCGCGCTCGCGGAAAAGGAGCTGGAGCCCGAAACGGATTTCCCGGAGGAGGCCGTGCTGATCCGCTGCGACAGCACGCTGCTCTGGCGGGTATTTGAAAACCTGATCGGCAATATCTGCAAATATTCCCTGCCCGGCACGCGCGTGTATATCGGCGTGGAGCGGAAGGCGGACTGCGCGGAGATCACCTTCCGCAACACCTCTGCCCAGCGCATCACCCTGACCGAGGAGGAGCTGCTCGAGCGCTTCCGCCGCAACGACAAATCCCGCAGCGGCGGCGGCAACGGCCTGGGCCTCTCGATCGCCAAGAGCTTCACCGAGCTGCAAAACGGCGCTTTCGCGCTGCACGTGGACGGCGACCTGTTCAAAACCACCCTCACCTTCCCGCTCGCGGAGGACGCGGGGGAAGAACAGTGAAAAATCTTACCCTTCGCTTTTATTTACCCGATCACCGCAGGGCATTCCGCCCTGCGGGTTTCTTTTACCTCGTTCTTTCGATAATCCACTTGAAATCTTAATGAAATCTTAAGGACTTATGCAGTTGAATCTTAAGGTCGGCGCGCATATAATAAAGACAGGTTCCGGACAAAAGAAAAAATCGGAAGGATCGTGCAACAAACGGCGATCGATCCGACACAAATACTACAGAAACGTATTCAACGGGGGGACAAAAGCATGAAGAAATTTTCTGCGAAAAAGCTTGTGTATCTCGGCTCCGGGGCGCTCGACGGCGCAAAGACGGAGACCTACAGCTACGGCGGCGCAAGCATCTACGTTTCCAAAGTGCGCGATCTGGTTTCCGACGCGGACTGCCTCGTGATCGCGTTCGACCGGCTGCCCGCTCTGCTGCGCGGCAGCGGCTGGAAGCAGACGGTCGCCGACCACTTCGGTCTGGATCTCGGCGCCTGCCGCATGGACCACAACGTCATTTACGGCCGCGCGGTATAAACCGCCGGTTTCAAATCCGATCATTCCTTTCCATCGTCGTTTCCTTTCTGAAAGCTGCCGGCAAGTGCGATGCCGGCAGTTTTGTTTTTTGCCCGCGCAAAACGGCGATTGACAAATCCCCCGGCGGCGGTATATACTGAATGCAGGCTGCGCGCGCACACGCGGCGACTCAACTCCATAGGGAGGCGGTTTTTTGGCTACGGAAAAGCAATCGGCGCTTTGGGAAAAATGCAAGCAGCTCATCGGCGTGGAGCCGGGCACGCGCCTGTTCCCGATGATCGCCTACAACTCCGCGATCTTCCTGAGCGGCGGCGCGTTCTACATCATCGGCTGCTACTTTCTGCCCTTCCTGACCAAGGTGGAGGGCCTGTCCGCCGCGCAATACAGTCTGGTCGTGCTCTTCGCAGCGATCTGCGACGCGATCACCGATCCGATCATGGGCGTGATTACCGACCGCACGCGGGATATCCGCGGCCGGCACCGCCCCTATCTGATCCGCGGCGTGATTCCCGTGATGATCACCTATCTGATGATGTGGAATTCCTTCGGCCTGTCCGGGCACGGCAATTCCACGCTGACGATGGTCTACTATATTCTTGTTTACATGCTCTTCAAAACGGCCTACACCTATGTCGTGGTGCCGCACACGGCGATGCTCCCCGAGATCGCGCCGGCCTATTCGCTGCGCACGCAGTACAACGCCGTCAAAACCGTGATGGACGCCGTGGCGAGCTATTCCTCCTTCCTGATTTCCGCCTGCTTCTTCGGCCTGTTTCACACGGAGAAATTCTCCCCCGCCTCGCGCACGAAATTCACCTGGATGGGCATCATCCTCTGCCTCTGGGTCAGCCTGCCGCTGATTTTCACCTATAAAGGCACACACGAGCGCAGCTCGCTGGACGACGTCGTGCCGCCCTTCAGCCTGCAGGAATTCCTCGACCGCTACCGCAACATCTTTCGCAACCGCGCGTTCCGGCTCTATTTCGCCTTCGGCTTTTTCACGATGCTCTCCTCCTGTTTTGTTTCCACGACGTCTTATTATTTCCTTGAGAACGTGATGCAGCAGGAAAGCAGCTACAACATGATCACCACGATCTCCGGCATTGCGGAGGCCGTCGGCTTCTTCCCCGCCTATTTCTTCTCGATCAAAAAGACCAAGCAGCTGCCTGCAAAGGTCTTCATCCCCGTGTCGATGCTCGCGCTGGTCGTCACATGGTTTCTCGACGCCTCCGCCCCGCCGTTTTTCATGTTCCTGGTCAATTTCCTTTACGGCCTGGGCCTGGCCGGCATGGCCTCGGTGCAAAGCAACATCTTCCCCGACGTGACGGATGTGGACGAGCTGATCACCGGCGAGCGGCGTGAGGGTACGATCGCCACCTTCTCCTCCTTCGTCAAGAAATTCGTCAACGGCTTCGCGTCGCTGGGCGTCGGCCTGCTGCTGACGGCCTTCGGCTTCGATACGCAGGCGTCCGCGGCGCAGCAGACCGCTACCGCCCTGCGCGGACTGCGGCTGGCCTATTCCGTGGTGCCGCTGGTCTTTTTCACGCTGGCAATCGTGATGATCTATCGTTACAAAATGACCCGCGCGGATCATGCGATGCTCAAACGGGCGATCGCCGAGAAACACGAAACCGGCCGCGCCGACCTGACGCCGGAGGAAATCCGGACCCTGGAGGCGCTTTCCGGCCACAGTTTTTCGGAAATGTGGATCGGAAACGGCGAATCGGCGGCGACTAGCCATTGACAAAAAAGAAAAAACGTGCTATTATAATTTTGTCTGCGAACGCAGAATACTATTATGAAAGGATCGAATCACCATGAAAAAGATCATTGCCGTCGCACTCGCTTTGATTTTTGCGCTTTCGTTCTGCACCGTGATCGCCTGCGCTGAAGACGCAGCGGCAACTTCGGATGCCGCCAGCAGCATCGATTTTGCAGCGATTCTCACCCAGGTGATGAACATGCTCAAGAAGGTTGACTGGCAGAAGCTCATGTCCACCATGATGAATCTGGTTCAGCAGCTGATGGCCACGCTGAGCTCCGCCAGCGGAAAGTAAACAATTTGCAAAAAAGCCGGGAGCGCGCCTCCCGGTTTTTTGCTGCAAAAATGAAAAAACTATTGACAGAACGGCAGGAATGTGCTAACATAATGGGGCATCGAAACGGAGAGATACCGAAGTGGTCATAACGGAACGGTCTTGAAAACCGTCGTACCTCCGGGTACCGTGGGTTCGAATCCCACTCTCTCCGCCATTGAAATCAATTGCAACACAATTTGATATAGAAAGCATCACGCTGCCATGGAGAAGTACTCAAGTTGGTGACGAGGCGCCCCTGCTAAGGGCGTAGGTCGGGTAACCGGCGCGGGAGTTCGAGTCTCCCCTTCTCCGCCATGTTTGCCGAACGATTTGGCAACTCAAGCCGAAACCTCTTGATTATCAAGGGGTTTCGTGCTTTTTAGGGGCGAAAAAACAGGTTTCATTTTTACGACAACTTTTTTGCTGTTTTTCTGAACGGGGTAGATTCGAACGCGCTCAAAAGAGAAGAACAATAATATTTAGCCGGATTTTTTGATCGTTTTGATTGAAAAATCCGGCTTTTTTTGTTTTCAAAAGTCAATGAATGGAGGTTATAAATGCCTGAAAAAAACGAAACCATTGTTATTCTGCCTCTCGACGAACTGCATGATTTTCCCGATCACCCGTTTACGGTCCGGGACGATCAGGCGATGCGAGATATGGCGGAAAGCACCAGGGAATACGGTGTGCTTACACCGATCACGGTGCGGCCGCGCGAAGAAGGCGGCTACGAAATCATATCCGGTCATCGACGCAAGCACGCCTGCGAACTGTCTGGCATCACGGAGATTCCTGCAATCATTCGGGATTGTACCCGCGACGAAGCCATTGTCATGATGGTGGACAGCAATCTGCAGCGGGACAGTATTCTGCCCAGCGAGAAGGCAAAAGCATATAAAATGAAGCTCGAAGCTATCAAGCGACAGGGTGAAAGAACAGATTTATTATCTGTTGAAGCCCAAGAGGATCAGGGAAGCTCAACTTCTGCCCAACTTGGGCAGAAGTTAAAAAAACCGACATCCAGAGAAATGATGGCTTCAAATTCACCTGATAGTTCCGGACAGATCCAGCGGATTATTCGACTGAACAATCTGATTCCTCCGCTCCAAAAACTCGTTGACGATAAAAAGATGGGTTTCACTCCTGCCGTTGAAATATCTTATCTGACGCCAGAAGAACAGAAGCTGCTGATGGAAACGATTGAGAGCGAAATGGCAACCCCTTCCCTTTCGCAAGCACAGCGGATGCGCCGCATGAGCAAGGAGGGCACACTCAATGAAGATTCCATGCTCGAAATCATGATCGAGCAGAAAAAGCCGGAAGGGAAACTCGATGTGACGATTCCATACGATGAGATAAAAAAGTATTTTCCCAAGACATATACCCCGCTTCAGATGAAAGACGGTATTCTGAGCATGCTCGAAAACGTCCGACAGGCGCAGATCCGCAAGAAAAGAAATCAGCAGAACAGATAAAAAGCCGAACCGAGTATTCGTACAAGGTTCGGCTTTTTTGTTTTATCAATCCATACAAGGAGGTGTATCTATGGGCCATTTCATTATCAGCGTCGGCGGTCTGTATCTTTGGATCGCTATGGAAACCGCGGTGAAGGTGCTCGGCACGATCATCGGCTGATGAAAGGAGAAATCACATGATCCTGTGGCTGCGGCGGGGCATCCCGCCTTAGCGGTTTGGAGCATTCCAAACCAAAATCAAATCTTTATCTTACGGAGGTACGCATGAACAAACCCAACAACAAGAGCCAGAAGAAAGACAGGCAGAAGATCATCCGGATTGTCCTCGGTATCCTGTGCATCCTGCTTTCGCTGTTTGTCGCACTGCTTCTCATTTTCAAGAGCTGCAGCGGCAAAGAAACCGGCGACCCGAACAGCGGCTTCATTCTTGATGACCGCGCCGTGGAGGGCGGCTGGAACGAAGCGGACGTGTCGAAGATTCAGGAAGGCCTGAACGCCGGCGTGGAGGAAGGATATATCAATATCAGTATGAATACCACGCCCGTTTTTGCCGACGGCAAAAGCGAAGGCAATCTGATGATCGTCAACGAAACCATCAACAAATACCCGCAGTACGTCGTCATCACCCGGAACGATACCGGGGATACGATCTACGAATCCAAAGGAATCCCGGTCGGCAGCAAGATCGAAAAAGATACACTCGACGTCGCTCTGCCTGCGGGTACCTACGAATGCACGGCCATGTTCCACAATGTGGATCCGGCAACGGGCGATTCGCTCGGCTGCGCCGGTGCCGTCATTACCATCACGGTGCAGAACTGACCGTAAACAGTTCAAAAAAACTATACTATAATTTCTATTTGAAAAGGAGAAAAAACACTATGACTAACAACACCATGAAGAAGATTCTTTCCGTCGTTCTCGCCCTGACCGCCGTCCTTTGCATGGCAGTCCCGACCTTTGCCGCGAACATCACCACCAACGGCGGCAACGGCAC
>JAFZNN010000014.1 GCA_017550895.1 Clostridia bacterium | reverse complement strand
CGGCGCGCTGCAAATCTGCAGCGCGCCGTTTTCAGCACGGATGCTTATTTGATCTGCGTCACTTCGTCGCCCCGGACCAGGAAGGCGTGCTCCGACATCTCGATCATCGGCGTGTCGTTGACCGAATCGGTGTAGAAATTCTCCACCTTTGCGTCGGGATAGACCGCCCGGAAGGCCTCCACCTTGTTTTCACGGTAGCAGAAGCTGACCAGGCGCATATTTGCCACGTCCGTGACGCTGCCGATGAAGTTGCCGATGCCCAGCCGCCGGCAGATTTCCTCCAGGAAGATATCCATGGAGGCGGAAAGGATGACGTCGTCCGGCCGGCGCTGCGCGAGATAATAGGGCTTGATCTTGTGCATGTGCGTATCCCAGAACCGCTTGACGTCGTCCGCCGGCTCCGTGATATGCTTGCGGCAGAAGGCCTCGATGGTGCCGGAATACTGCGCGATCGCGTCGTCGATCGACAGCTTGCCTTTTTTGTAACGCGCGACGGCGTGAATGCCCCAGGGCAGCGCGAGCAGCAGCTGCGGGTGCCGCTTGAGATAGAAGAAAAATGCGTCCACGCCGCTTTCGCCGCGATAAATCGTGTTGTCAAAATCGTATACGTTCACGTTCTTGCTCCTGTTCGGTTATACTCAGACGTTGAAGCGGAACAGCACCACGTCGCCGTCCTTCATGACATATTCTTTGCCTTCGCTGCGCACAAGGCCCTTTTCTCTCGCTGCGGACAGCGAGCCCTGCGCGAGCAGCTCCTCATACGGAATGACCTCGGCGCGGATGAAGCCGCGCTCAAAATCGCTGTGGATCTTGCCGGCCGCCTGCGGCGCCTTCGTGCCTTTTTTGATCGTCCACGCGCGCACCTCCGGCTGCCCGGCCGTGAGGAAGGAGATCAGCCCCAGCAGCGCGTAGCTCTTTTTGACCAGCAGATCCAGACCGCCGGATTCCACGCCGAGCTCCGCGAGGAACATCTCTTTTTCCTCCGGCTCGAGCGAGGCGATCTCCGCCTCGAGCTCCGCGCAGATCGGCAGCACCTCGCTCTGCTCCGCAGCGGCGATGGCGCAGACCTTCTGATAATTCTCATTGTTGTCGATGCCGGCGGCAAAATCGCTTTCGCTCATGTTGCACGCGTAAATGACGGGCTTTGCCGTCAGCAGGGCGATCTCCGCGAGCCACTCCTTTTCGCGGTCGCTGCACTCCACGTTGCGCGCGGGGACGTTGTTTTCGAGCGCGTCCTTGAGCCGCTTGAGGAAGTCCAGCTCCTGCGCGAGGGACTTGTCGCCCTTCATGGCCTTGGCCACGCGGTCGATGCGGCGCTCCACCATTTCCAGGTCGGAGAAGATCAGCTCCAGATTGATCGTTTCGATATCTCTCGCGGGGTCGATGGTCGCGTCCACATGGATGATATCGTCATCCTCGAAGCAGCGCACCACATGGATGATTGCGTCCACCTCCCGGATGTGGGAGAGGAATTTGTTGCCCAGTCCTTCGCCCTTGGAGGCGCCGCGCACAAGGCCGGCGATATCCACGAATTCGATGAAGGCGGGCGTCACCTTGACAGGATGATATAATTCCGCGAGCGCATCGAGCCGTTCATCCGGCACCGCCACGACGCCGACGTTCGGCTCGATGGTGCAGAATGCGTAGTTTGCCGATTGCGCGCCGGCGTTTGTGATGGCATTGAAAAGCGTGCTCTTGCCGACGTTCGGCAGGCCGACGATTCCGAGTTTCATACCTGTTCCAATCCTTTCGTTGAAATGCTCCTGCTTCATTATAGCCGAACTTTCCGCAAATTACAATATTAATTTTGATTTTGCGGTTTACAAGCGGCGGTATTCTGTTGTAAAATAAGGAAAGAAACGATCAGGGAGGGGTTCGGATGGAGGTTTCGCAGTTTCTGCGCAGCGAGATGCTGCTCGGCGCGTCGTCCACGGAGATCCTGCGGCAGAAGCGGGTGATCCTGTTCGGGCTGGGCGGCGTCGGCTCCTACGCGGCGGAAGCGCTCGCGCGCGCGGGCGTCGGCGCCATCACGGTGGTGGATCACGACACGGTCTCCGAAACCAATCTGAACCGGCAGCTTTGCGCGCTGCATTCCACGCTCGGCCGGCCGAAGGCCGAGGTCGTGCGGGAACGGCTGCTGGATATCAACCCCGCCTGCAGAGTTACGGCGCTGCAGAAAATGTATCTGCCTGCCTGCGCGTCGGAGTTTGCGCTGGAAACCTATGATTATATCCTGGATGCGGTCGATACCGTCACGGCCAAGCTCAGTCTGGCCGTCGAGGCCCGGGCGGCCGGCGTGCCGCTGATCGCCTGCATGGGCACGGGCAATAAATTCGACCCGATGCAGTTCCGGGTCTCCGATATCAACCGGACCAGCGGGGATCCGCTTTGCCGCGTGATGCGCAAGGAGCTGCGCGCGCGCGGGATCGACCGTCTGCAGGTCGTCTGGTCGCCGGAGCTGCCGGCAACGCCCGGGCATACGTCGGAGCAGACGGCGCGGCGGCAGACGCCGGGCAGCCTGCCGTTTGTGCCGGGCGCGGCGGGCCTGCTGATGGCCGGCACGGTCATTCAGGCGCTGCTGCAAACGCCGCCCGAAAAGGAGCGCGAGGAGGAACCATGATGAAAAAAGGACTTGCCTGCCTGCTGGCATTGCTGATGCTGCTGTCCTTCGCCGCCTGCACCGGCGGAACGCCGGTCGATCCCGACAATACGACGGAGGAGACCACGGCGGTCGGGGAGGGCACGCTCAAGCTGGCGTATTCCAAAACGGATACGCTCGATCCCTACACCTGCACAACCGAGACCAACCTGCAGCTGCTGCGGCTGGTCTATGAGGGGCTGTATCTGCCGGACCGCACCTATCAGCCCGTGCCGGTCATCGCCGAAAGCGCGATCATGAACGGCACGGAGATCCATGTGACGCTCGGGCAGGTGAAATTCAGCGACGGCTCGGCGCTCACGGCAACGGACGTCGTGGCCGCCTTCAACAGCGCCAAGGCCGCGCCGGCCTATGCGCAGCGGCTGGCCAATGTGACGCAGGCGAATGTCGCCGCGCCGAATATCGTGGCCTTTACGCTGGCCGCCGCCGATCCCTATGCGCTCAGCTGCCTGGATTTCCCGGTCGCGAAGATGCAGGGCGACGCGCTGATCGGCACCGGCCGCTACCGCATTGAAAAAAGCGGGGACGCCGTGTATCTCGTCGCCAACACGCAGCGCACGGGCTTCGCGCCGGTGATCCAGACGGTGATGCTCGTGCCCGTGCGGGACAATACGACCCTCGGGCGCAGCCTGGAGATCGGCAACACCGCCTTCTATTATGACGACCTGAGCAGCGGACGTTATCTGCGCCTGAATGCGCAGATGCGGGAGATCGGCATCAACAGCCTGGTCTTTGTCGGCTTCAACGCCGAGACCGAAGCGCTGGAGCCGGCCGCCGTGCGGCAGGCGATCACGCTGGCCGTCGACCGCAAGAACGTGGTCGCGGCTGCGTTCCAGGGCCACGCCCGCGAAACGGATACGCCGTTCAATCCCGACTGGTACGCGCTGGGCGTCAAGGAGTCCGCGCCGGCCGACGGTCTGGCCGCAGCGAAAGCGCTGCTTGCCGAAACGGAGATCGTCCCGGCGGAAACGGAGCTTTCCGTGCTGGTGAATGCGGAAAACGGCTTCAAGCTGGAAACCGCGCGTCTGGTCGTGCAGGCGCTCGAATCGCTCGGCTTTCAGACCGTGCTGAAGGATTACTCCGCCGAGGAATTCGGCGAAGTGTTCGAGCTCGGCTCCTATGACCTTTATATCGGCGAGATCCGGCTGACGGCCAATATGGATCTTGCGCCGCTGCTGTCGCCGGAGGGCGCGGCGGCGATCGGGCTGTCTGCGGACGGCAAGGCGGCCCAGCGCTATGCGCAGATGCTGGCGGGCGACTGTGAGCTGATGGATTTTGTGAATACCTTTGCGGAGGATCCGCCGTTTCTGCCCCTTTGCTACCGCAATGCCGTCGTGGCCTATACCAACGCCATGGAGGGCGATTTCACCGCCTGCGAGGGCGACGTCTTCGCCGATATCGAATCCTGGCGCTATAAATAAGACAGAGGATCAAGTATGGAACTGAATGCGGATATCCAATACCTGAAAGGCGTCGGCGCGCGGCGTGCGGCGCAGCTCGGCAAGCTCGGCATCCGCACGCTGCGGGATCTGCTGACCTTCTATCCGCGCACCTATGAGGACTGGAGCCGGATTGTGCCGATCGCGCAGGCGCCGAACGACATGACGGTCTGCATCCGCGCCATTGTCGGCGGCCCCTGCCGCGAGCATCGCATCCGCAAGGGCATGACGCTTTATAAAACCGAGATCACCGACGGCGAATCGCTGCTGGAGGTCACGTTTTTCAACAGCAAATACGCGGCGGAAAAGCTCGAGCAGGGGAAGGAATACCTGTTTTTCGGCCGGATTTCCGGCAAGGGCTATTACCGCTCGCTCAATTCGCCCGAATACGTGCCGGCCGAGGAAGCCGGCGACGGTCTGCGCCCGATCTATTCGCAGACGGAGGGGCTCAATTCCCGCGCCATCGAAAAGCTGGTGCGGCAGGGCTTCGCGGTCTGCGGCGAGGTGCCCGACCCGCTGCCCGAGGAGATCCGGACGGCCTATTGCCTGATGCCCCTGCGCGCGGCGTGGGAGACGATCCATTTCCCGCCGAGCGAGGATCTGCTCAGCGAGGCGCGGCGCCGGCTGATTTTTGAAGAGCTGTTTCTGCTCGAGCTCGGGCTCCTGCGGCTGAAATCCAAGGCGCGCCGCAGCACCGGCGTGGTGCTCACGCGGGATGAAACGGCGGCGTTCAAGTCGCTCCTGCCCTTTACGCTCACCGGCGCGCAGCAGCGGGCGATCGCCGACTGCACGGCGGATATGATGCGGCCCGTGCCGATGAACCGCCTGCTGCAGGGCGACGTCGGCTCCGGCAAGACGGCCGTGGCCGCCGCGCTGATCTATAACTGCGCGCGCAACGGCTTCCAGAGCGCGCTCATGGCGCCCACAGAGGTGCTCGCCATGCAGCATTTCAAAACCTTTTCCACGCTCTTTGCCGATGCGCCTGTGCGTTCCGCGCTGCTGACCGGAGCGACGCCCGCCGCGGAGAAAAAGCGCGTCAAATCCGCGCTTGCGGCAGGGGAGATCGATTTCGTCGTCGGCACGCACGCCCTGATTCAGAAGGACGTGCAGTTTGCCTCGCTCGCGCTGGCCGTGACGGATGAGCAGCACCGCTTCGGCGTGCATCAGCGCGGCCTGCTTTCCGCCAAGGGCGACAGCCCGCATACGCTGGTCATGAGCGCGACGCCGATCCCGCGCACGCTCTCGCTGATCATCTACGGCGATCTGGATCTGAGCATCCTCGATGAAATGCCGCGCGGCCGGCAGCCCGTGGCGACGTATCTGATCGATTCCGACAAGCGTGAACGCGCTTACGGCTATGTCAAAAAGCATCTGATCGAAGGGCGGCAGGGCTATATCGTCTGCCCGCTGGTGGAGGAAGGCGAGGAGGGCGACACGCTCGCCGCCGCGCAGGAGGTGTACGCCGCGCTCGCGGAGGGCTTCTTCCGCGGCTTTCGCGTCGGTCTGCTGCACGGCAAGATGAAATCCGCCGAAAAGAAGGACGTCATGGAGCGCTTTGCCGCCGGCGAGGTGCAGCTGCTGGTCGCGACCACGGTGATCGAGGTCGGCATCGACGTGCCGAACGCCGTGATCATGGTGATCGAGAACGCCGAACGCTTCGGTCTCTCGCAGCTCCATCAGCTGCGCGGGCGGATCGGGCGCGGCAGCGAAAAATCCACCTGTATCCTGATTTCGGATCACAGCGACGCGCAGCGGCTGCAGATCATGACGGAAACCGGCGACGGCTTCAAGATCGCCGATGCGGATCTGAAGCTGCGCGGCCCGGGCGATTTCTTCGGCGCGCGCCAGCACGGCCTGCCGGCGCTGAAGGTTGCAAACATGATGACCGACGGCGCCGTGATCCGCGAGACCTACGCGGCGGCGGAGGCGCTGCTGAAAAAAGACCCTGCGCTGTCGGATGCGCAGTATGCGCCGCTGCGGCAGGCGGTCAACGCGATGTTTTCCGCCCAGCTCGCGATGAACTGAATGACTTCCCGGCGCAGTCCGCTGCGCCGGTTTTCGCTTTTTCTGCTGCATAATCGGCGCGGATTCCGGGCATGCTAACACGGAAAATGCGTTCGGAGGTGCGGTATGGCAGTCACACTGGTGCGCGTGACCATTCTGTATGCGGTCGTGACCGTGCTGCTGCGGCTCATGGGCAAGCGGCAGATCGGCGAGCTGCAGCCCACGGAGCTGGTGGTCACGATCCTGATTTCCGAGGTGGCGTCCGTGCCCATGCAGAATAACGATATTCCGCTGCTGCATTCGCTTGCGGCGGTGATCGCGCTCGTGACGTTTGAAATGATCGGCGCGGTGCTGAGCATGAAAAGCAGCCGCTTGCGCACGCTTCTGGACGGCCGTCCGGTCGTGGTGATCGAGAACGGCACGGTCCGCGCGCAGGCGCTGCGCTCTTTGCGGATGACGCAGGAGGATCTGCTTGCCGCGCTGCGGCAGAAGGATGTGTTCGCGCCGGCGGACGTGGCCTGCGCCCTGTTTGAAACGAACGGGCAGCTCAGCGTGCAGCTCAAGCCCGAAAAGCAGCCTGCGACCGCGGCGGACGTCGCTGCCGGCAGCCGGACGGAGCCTGCCTCGTGAGGAGGGCGGTCATTGCCTGCCTCCTGCTTGCGGCGACGATCGTCGGCTGCGCCGTGCTGCATTGCGCGGTGATTGCGCGCACGGAGCGGCTCGGGCAGGGGATCGGCAGGCTGCTGCAGCTGTGCGAAACGGCGGCGCCCGCGGCACTGGCGGATGAAACGCGCGCGCTTTTGCGAAGCAGCGCGCCGACGCTGCGGCTTCTGCACTGCGCGGCCGGCCACGAAACCGTGGACGCGCTCGCGCAGCGGCTGCAAACGCTGCCCTATCTCGCGGCGGACCGCGCCGCCTACCGCGCGCAGTGCGCGGATGCGCTGGTTCTGCTCGGCTCCCTGCGGCAGGCGCAGCGCGTCAACCTTGAAAATATCCTCTGGCTTCATCTGTTTACGGTCAGCTGAACCCGAAATATTCTCCGCTTTCTCCTTGTTTTTTTTATCAAAGTATGGTAAAATATCACTACAAGGAAGGGAGGTATGCCTATGGAAACCTTTACGGTCGTCATGTGGGTCGTCCTGCTGATTGTATTCCTGATTGTCGAAGCCATGACCGCGCAGCTGGTCACAATCTGGTTTGCCGTCGGCGCGGGGGCCGCGCTGATCGTCCGGCTGTGCAAACTGCCGCTCTGGCTGCAGCTGGTCGTGTTCCTCGTGGTTTCCGCCGTGGCGCTGCTGCTGACCAGGCCGCTGCTCAAGAAGCTGACAAAACAGCCTGTGCAGCCGACCAATGCCGACCGCTGCATCGGGCAGATCGCCGTGGTGACAGAGAAAATCGACAATCTTGCCGGCAAGGGGCAGGCGGTCGTGCAGGGCAGCGTCTGGACGGCGCGGTCCGCTGACGATTCCGTGATTCCCAAAGACGCCTGCGTGCGCGTGGAGCGCATCGACGGCGTGAAGCTGATTGTTGCACAACAAAAGGAGGATTGAATATGCCTTACGTACTTCTTGCGCTTCTTGCAGTCGCACTGATTGCACTGATCATTGCAAATGTCAAAATCGTTCCGCAGTCCAAGGCCTTTGTCATTGAGCGCCTCGGCACTTACAACGCGACCTGGCAGACGGGCATCCACATCAAGATCCCGTTTATCGAGCGCATTGCCAAGCAGGTTTCGCTCAAGGAGCAGGTGGCGGATTTCCCGCCCCAGCCCGTGATTACCAAGGATAACGTCACGATGCAGATCGATACCATCGTGTTCTTCCAGATCACGGATCCCAAGCTGTTCGCCTACGGCGTGGAGCGCCCGATTTCCGCGATTGAGAATCTGACGGCGACCACCCTGCGCAATATCATCGGCGACATGGAGCTGGACCACACGCTCACCTCGCGCGACACGATCAACGCCAAGATCCGCGGCATCCTCGATGAGGCGACAGATCCGTGGGGCATCAAGGTCAACCGCGTGGAGCTGCGCAACATCCTGCCGCCCAAAGAGATTCAGGACGCCATGGAGAAGCAGATGAAGGCGGAGCGTCAGCGCCGCGAGGCCATCCTGACCGCCGAGGGCGCGAAGGCCAGCGAAGTGCTTGTGGCGGAAGGCCAGAAGGCCAGCAAGATCCTGGCCGCCGAGGCGGATAAGCAGAGCGCGATCCTCTCCGCGGAGGCCATCAAAGAGGCCAAGATCCGCGAAGCCGAGGGTGAAGCGGAAGCGATCATGAAGGTGGCCGAGGCCCGCGCGAAGGCGATCGAGATGATCAACCAGGCGCAGCCGCAGGAGGGCTACCTGACCATGAAGAAGCTGGAGGCCTTCGAGAAGGCGGCCGACGGCAAGGCGACGAAGCTGATCATTCCCAGCGAGCTGCAGGGCGTGGCAGGTCTGGCCGCCGGCGTGCAGGCCATCCTCGATAAATAAGCAATCGTTATTGTTTACATCAAGGAGGTAATTATTATGAGTTCCATTAAAAAGTATGTTGCGGAATTGATCGGCACCTTTGTGCTGGTGTTCTTCGCCTGCGGCACGGCCATCGCCGTCAAATGCGCGGTCGATAATCCCGCCGGCTATCTGGCCACCGCGCTGGCCTTCGGTCTTGCGATCGTCGCCATGGCGTACTCCATCGGCAACATTTCCGGCTGCCACATCAATCCCGCCGTTTCCCTTGCCATGCTCATCAGCGGCAAGATGAATGTCGCGGATTTCATCGGCTATGTGGTCGCGCAGTTCCTCGGCGCCATCGCCGGCGGCGCGCTGCTGAAGGCGTTCTTCCCCGATGCGGAGCACATCGGCACCAACGCGCTGTTCAACGGCAGCATTCCGCTGTCCATCGTGATCGAGATCATTCTGACCTGCGTGTTCGTGCTCGCCATCCTCGGCGTGACCTCCAAGACGGAGAATGCGAACGTCGCCGGCCTTGTGATCGGCCTTTCCCTGACGCTGGTGCATCTGCTGGGCATCTATTTCACCGGCACCTCCGTCAACCCCGCCCGCTCCTTCGGCCCCGCTCTGTTTGAGGGCGGCGACGCGCTCAAGAGCGTCTGGGTGTTCATCGTTGCGCCGCTGATCGGCGGTGCGCTGGCAGCCTGCATCCACAAGCTGCTTGCTTCCAAGGAAGCGTAAATCCCTGATTGAATTCACGTTTCCCCGGCGGGGCTGTCGTTGCGGCAGCCCCGCTTTTTGTATCAATTTTTGTAAATTTTGATGAATCAGCCTGAAAAAGTGGAAATTCCTTGTGAAAAACAGAAAAGAAAGACTTGCTTTTTTCATAATTTCGTATTATAATACATAATTATATTTCAAGGATCAGATAAAAGAGGCTTATTATGACAGTGTGGGAATACTTTACGGAACATATCTCGGTCTGGCAGTATCTGGATTTCTTTGTCCGGATTCTCGTGGCCTGCCTGTGCGGCGCGGCGATCGGCTTTGAGCGCAGCCGCCGGCTCAAGAGTGCGGGCCTGCGCACGCACATCATTGTCTGCTGCGCGTCGGCGCTGATGATGATCGTTTCCAAATACGGCTTTCTCGACATGGCGCTTGCGACCGGAGGCTTGCCGGACGGCATGCGCATCGCGGACCCGGCGCGGATTGCCGCGCAGGTGGTCAGCGGCATCAGCTTTCTTGGCGCGGGCGTGATCTTCAAGCACGGCAGCAGCGTCAAGGGCCTGACCACGGCGGCGGGCATCTGGGCCACGGCCGGCATCGGCCTTGCCATCGGCGCGGGCATGTATGTGATCGGTCTGTTCACCATGGCGGTCATCGCCCTGCTGCAGTTCCTGATGCATAAATACAAATTCGGCGTCGAGTCCTGGACGACCGGCCGGATGGATTTCAACATCCGGGAAGATGAGGAATTCCGGCAGAAGTTCCTCGCGCAGATCGACAAGTGGAAGGCGCAGGTCGAGGAGATCGAGATCACCGAGGCGGAGGACGGCACCAATCATTACGAGGTCGCGATCCGCATGCCTTCTACGCTGAGTGTGGAAACCATGGTGCAGTATCTGACGGATGACAAGCGCATCACGCGCTTCAGCGTAACGCCGGAAGTCTGATTCGAAAAGTGCATTACCGCCTGCGGCGCGTCTGTGCTGCGGGCGCTCTTTTTTTGTCTGCCGCGCCGTTTTAGAAATATGGATAAAAAAATATGCGCAAACGGCCGGAAATCTATCGCCTTTGCGCTTGTTTTTGCTGTTTGCGTATGATACAATAAAGTGAATTCTGAGGGAGATGGATATTTATGATCTTTACCGCGGAACCTTATCTGTCCGACACGGCGCTGCGCGAGGCGCTTGCGCAGGCGATCGCGGGCAGGGAGCTGCACCGTGTGCTGCTCCTGCCGCCGGACTACACCCGGCTGTATTCCGGCGCGGGTAAAATCACCGCCGTCTTTTATGAAATGCTCAAGGATCGCTGCCAGGTGGATGTGATGCCGGCGCTCGGCACGCATGCGCCGATGACGCGCGAAGAATGCGAAGCTTTTTTTGAGGGCAAGGTGCCCTTTGACGCGCTGATCGTGCACCGCTGGCGCAGCGATGTGGTCAAGCTCGGCGAGGTGCCGGCGGATTTTGTCAGCCGCGTTTCCGAGGGCCTGGTCAACACCGCCATCGACGTGGAGGTCAACCGTCGCATCGTCGACCCCGCCTACGATCTGATCCTTTCGATCGGGCAGGTCGTGCCGCACGAGGTGGTCGGCATGGCGAATTACTCCAAGAATATCTTTGTCGGCTGCGGCGGCAGCAGCATGATCAACGCCTCCCATATGCTCGGCGCGTTCTACGGCATCGAGCGCATCATGGGCAAGGATCATTCCCCCGTGCGGCAGGTGTTCGATTACGCGCAGACGCAGTATCTGGCGGATCTGCCTTTGCTGTATGTGCTGACCGTGACCACGAGCGAAGGGGATGAGACGCGCATCCACGGGCTGTATATCGGCGCGCAGCGCGACGTCTTCGAGGAAGCGGTCGCGCTCAGCCAGCAGATCAATCTCACGCACGTTAAAACGCCGTTTCAGAAGGTCGTCGTCTATCTCGACGGGCGGGAATTTAAAAGCACGTGGCTGGGCAACAAGGCGATCTACCGCACGCGCATGGCGATTGCCGACGGCGGCGAGCTGATCATTCTGGCCCCGGAGGTGCGGCGCTTCGGCGAGGATGACGAAAACGACCGGCTGATCCGCAAATACGGCTATGTCGGCCGGGAACAGGTGCTGCGCCTGGTCGAGGAAAACGCCGACCTGCAGCAGAATCTGTCCGTCGCGGCGCATCTGATTCACGGCTCCTCCGACGGGCGCTTCCGCATCACCTACTGCACCCGCTATCTGAGCGAGGCCGAGGTGCGCGGCGCAAACTTCGACTATCTGCCCTATGACGAAGCGGCGAAACGCTATGATCCCGCCGTGCTGACCGACGGATGGCACACCGCGGGCGGCGAGGACTTCTACTATATCAGCAACCCCGCGCTGGGGCTGTGGACGACGGAATGAAAGAGGCTGGCATGGAACGTTTCATTGATCTGCATACGCATTCTCTGATGTCGGACGGCTCGATGACGCCGGCCGAGGTCGTGCGGGAGGCCAAACGCGCGGGGCTTGCCGCGATCGCGCTTTCCGACCACGACAGCATCTCCGGCGTGAAGGAAGCCATGGCCGAGGGCGAACGCATCGGCGTCGAGGTCGTGCCGGCCATCGAATTCTCGGTGCAGTCGCCGACGGAAACGCACATTCTCGCCTATTATCTCGATATCGACAACCCCGTGCTGCTCGAGGAGCTGGCCAATGCCCGCAAGGTGCGCGACCGCCGCAATGAGGAAACGGCGCGCAAGCTGCGGGATCTGGGCTTCGACGTCACGCTCGAGGAGGCGCTCGCCATTGCGCCCAACGGCATCGTCGGGCGCGCGCATTTCGCCCGGCTGCTCATGGAGAAGGGCTACACCGAAAGCGTCAAGGCGGGGTTCAAAGAATATCTCGAAAACGGCAAGGCCGCCTATTGCGGCGAGCAGTATTTCACGGACGAGCAGTGCGTGCGGCTGATCCGGCAGTGCGGCGGGCTGTCGTTCGTCGCGCATCTGCATCTGATCAAGCTCGACGACGACACGCTGCGGCAGTTCCTGCTTCGGCTCAAAGCCGCGGGGCTCGACGGCGTAGAAGGGTACTATACCGAATACACACCGGAGATGCAGGAAAAGTATCAGCGCATGGCGGCAGAGCTGGGGTTGCTGATCAGCGGCGGCTCCGATTTCCACGCGAAAATGAAGCCCCACATCGCCATCGGCAGGGGCACGGGCGATCTGCGGATCCCCTACAGTGTTCTGGAAACCATCAAAGCGCACAGAAGGGAGCGTTAAACATATGAAAAAGTCAGATATCGGCCTGATCGGCCTGGCTGTCATGGGCGAAAACCTTGTGATGAATATGGAAAGCAAGGGCTTCACCGTGTCCGTCTTCAACCGCACGACACAGAAGGTGACGGATTTCGTCAACGGCCGCGCCAAGGGCAAAAACATCGTCGGCACATATTCGCTCGAGGAGCTGGTCGCTTCCCTCGAGAAGCCCCGCAAGGTCATGATGATGATCAAGGCCGGCGCGGCGGTGGACGCCACGATCGAAAGCCTGATCCCGCTGCTGGAGGCGGGGGATATCATCATCGACGGCGGCAATTCGCATTTTCCGGATACCGCCCGCCGTACGGCCTATGTGGAGAGCAAGGGCCTGCTGTATATCGGCACCGGCGTGTCCGGCGGCGAGGAGGGCGCGCTCAAGGGCCCGAGCATGATGCCCGGCGGTTCGCCCGCCGCGTGGGAGAGCGTCAAGCCGATCTTCCAGGCGATCTGCGCCAAGGTGGAGGACGGCACGCCCTGCTGCGACTGGGTCGGCGAAAACGGCGCGGGCCACTTCGTCAAGATGGTG
>JAFZNN010000186.1 GCA_017550895.1 Clostridia bacterium | reverse complement strand
GGCTGGCCCATGAAGCGGTTTCCGTTCCGGAAAGCGCCAAAGTGAGCGAGGTCGAAACGCCGGCGACCAGTATGATCATCCAAATCAGGGCCAGAACGACGATAATTCTCTTCGACATGTCTTCATCCTCAAATATCAAGGCAGGAACGGAATCCCATTCCTGCCTGCAAATTCCATTCAGAACGCTTTGGGCCGGGCCGGATCAGTTGCCGCTGCGGCGGTTTTTGTCGCCTGCCGTTTTGCCGAGCAGCATCATCGTTTTGAAAGTCACGGCGTCGTCAAACGCCCGCAGATCGAGGCCGATGATGCGCTGAACCTTGTCGAGGCGATAAATCAGCGTGTTGCGGTGGATATACAGCTGTCTCGCCGTTTCGGAAAGGTTGAGGCTGTTCTCGAAGAATTTCTCGATGGTATGGATCATCTCGTCGTTGAACAGGCGCGCCGTCTTGCGGTTGAAGAGAAGGCTGTTGTAGCGCAGGCTCATTTCGCGCGGAACGTCCGCCAAAAAACGCTCGATCAGCATCTTCCGGTAGACGAAGACGTATTCGTCCTTGCGGTAAATGCGGCCGACGTCGATGGCGCGGCGCGCTTCGCGCATGGATTCGCTCAGCTGGCTCAGGCTGGTCTTGGGCTCTCCGATGCCGATGTAGACGGAGTGATTCGTCTCGCTCAGGAAGGTGTTCTCAATGGCCTGGCCCAGCTGATCGATTTCGTCGTAATCGCCCGATTCGTCGAGCTTTTTGATCAGAACGATCGTATGCCTGTCCATCTCTACCAAAGTATCGGAGGCGCTGTCGCTCACCACGTTGTTCAGAATATTGAGCGCGGCCGTCGCGTCGACGTTCTGCAGATGCAGCATGATGACGCAGCGCTCGTCGTCCAGCGCGATCTCGTGCTCGAGCGCCATGGTTTCCATTTCGGCGCCTTCGATTTCGTCGCGCAGGATGCTGCGGAACGTCTGCTCCTTGTCGGCGTTCGGAAGCTCGATGTGCGTGATGGAGCTCACCAGTTCAGAAGCCAGAATGGCGCAGCTGCACACATCGGGAGAATCGCCGGGCAGGCACAGGAACAGCGGCTGAACGCCGTCGGTGCCGATCAGGGTGAAGCCGCCATACACGAGCGGCTGCGTGGGATTGCTGCGCAGCGCCTCGGGCAGGGGCAGCTCGCGGTCATTGCCCTCGGGCAGTATCACCTGGCCGCTGGTATCCAGCAGCATGATGTTCATATTCAGCCGGGAGAGGATTCTCGCAATTTTGGCAATCACGCGATGATCCAGATACATGGCAAAGCCCTCCTTGCTTTTATCAATCATATTATATAATGATTGTGTAAAAAAGGCAATCCCCAAAGCATGGCTTTCCTATGAATTAAAGATGAAATAACGCCGTGCCGCGCTCTCTGGTTATACATAATGCACAAAAAGGATGCGGGTCAAACGACTCGCATCCTTTGGAACCGAAACTGAACTCAGCGCTCCAGGATGGTATCCTCGGTATCCTTATCGAAGAAGTGCAGGCGGTTGGCGTCAAACGCAACGTTGATCGTGTCGCCGGTACGGGAGGTGGAACGAGGATCGACGCGGGCGATGATGTTGGTGTCCTTGCCGCTGGTCTTCAGGTACAGATAGGTTTCGGAACCCATCAGCTCGACGACCTCGACCTTCACGCTGACCATGCTCTCGGGAGAGTTCTTGAGGAAGAGCTCTTCATCGTGGATGTTCTCGGGACGGATGCCCATGTAGACTTCCTTGCCGATATAGCTGTCGGAGGAGAACTTCTGCAGCTTGCCTTCCGGCACGCGGATGGCGTTGTCGCCGAACACGGCCCAGACGCCGTTGGCGCGCTTCTCGAGCTTGACGGTGAAGAAGTTCATCTGCGGGCTGCCGATGAAGCCGGCGACGAACAGGTTGGTGGGATAGTCGTACAGGTTCTGGGGCGTGTCGACCTGCTGGATGAAGCCGTCCTTCATAACCACGATGCGGGAGCCCATGGTCATGGCCTCGGTCTGGTCGTGGGTAACGTAGATGAAGGTGGTCTGCAGGCGCTGATGCAGCTTGGTGATCTCGGTTCTCATCTGCACGCGCAGCTTGGCGTCCAGGTTGGACAGAGGCTCGTCCATCAG
>JAFZNN010000185.1 GCA_017550895.1 Clostridia bacterium | reverse complement strand
TCGATGGCCGTTTTGCCGGCGAGGATGCCCTCCGCGAGCGACGCGGCCGCCTTCAGCGCGTGGCGGATGAGCAGGTCGAAGCCGTCCTCGTTCACCATGGCGGGCGAGGCGGCGGGGCTGCCGTCCTGCTTGAGGCGCAGGCTCACGATGTTCTCGACGCCGGGCGACATGGCCGAGAGCACGGCCTGGTCGTCGATATACAGCCCGCTCAGCCGCAGCTCGCGCATGCGTTCGCCCTCGATCACGTCCGGGTCGCGCGATTCCGATTCCACGATCGGATCGGCCACCTTGAAGTAGAACGCGCCGGCCGGCCGCGCGTCGCCGCGCCCCAGCGCCACGGCCAGGTAGACGATGAGCTGCAGCTGCAGCCCGAAATAGAGCCGCGACAGATTCAGTTCGCTCTGGCCGCTCTTGTAGTCGATCACGCGCAGCCAGGTTTCGTCCTCGTCGCGCCATTCGTCGATGCGGTCGATGCGCCCCTTGAGCGGCACGTCGCCCAGCCCGGTGTGCAGCGTCACGGCGGGCGCGTACTCGTCGAAGCGCACCTCCAGCGCGCAGGGCGTAAAACGGCTGCCGGAGAGATGCTTTGTGACCGTGCGCGCGGCGCGCCTGGCCACGGCCCGCATGCGCCGGCTGTAAGCCAGCATCACGGGGTTGTCGCTGAGCGGGCCGTCCATCATGGGCGCGAGCAGCCGTTCGGACACGTCGTCCATGCGCGAGATGGCTTCCTCCGCGCTGAGCCCGGCCAGGCTCTCGCCCGCGTTTTTCAGAAAATCCTCAAGCGCCTCGTGATAGAAGGAGCCTTCGTCGGTTTTTTTGAGCTCGTAGGGCTCCAGCTCGACGGGGCGCAGGCCGTACTGCACGAAATGCCGGAAGGGGCAGGCGGCGTACCGCTCCAGCCGCGTCACGCTCACGGAGCGCGGCCCGCCGTACAGCCGCCGCGCGGTCAGCCGGTCGATGTCGCCGGAGAAGGCGCGCGTTTTCGCGGCCTCGCGCAGGCCTCCGATCGCCTCGCGGCCGCGCTCGGTCTCGTAAAGCGCAGCCATGGCGCCGCGGGCCGCGTCGGTCAGCTGACCCGCGCTGATCTGCGCCGACAGCCTCGCCAGCGCGGCGTCCGGGGCGTTGAGCAGCAGCTTTTCCGTGTTGACCTCGCCGCCAAAGCCGCCGGAATCCGACAGCTCGGGAAACACGGCGCGCAGCCGCCCCACGACCGCGCCAGGCTGAACGGCCGCGCCTTCCGCGTCGGACTGCGGCCAGGTGAACACCACGAACTTCCTGGCCATGGCCAGCGTGGAAGCCAGGTCGATGGCCGCGAGGCGCGCGCGGTCGCTCTGATCCGGGGCGAGCCACACGCCCTTCTCGCCGCCCAGCAGCTCGCGTTCGTGCGTCTGAAACAGGCCGCCCGGCGCGGGCGCGCGGCGCTCGCAGCACCCCATCACAAACAGTATATCCACGCCGCCGCCGCGCAGGTGGCTGAGGCTGCCCGCCATCACGGCGTCGCCGGACTGTGGCAGGGGCTTGATGTCCGACGCCGCCAGCGACTGCGAGAGCAACTCGCAAAGGTCGCGCGCGGTGAGACGCGCGCCTTCCATCAGGGAGGCCAGCTGATCGAGCGTGGTCACCAGCCGGTTCCAGGCCTGCGCGTTCTCATTGGCGGCCTCCACGAGCCCCAGCTTCGCGCAGCGCGCCTGCAGGGCCCGCAGCGTTTCACGGGCGTTTACGCGCTCCAGGAGATCCCACAGCGCGGCCAGCTGCGCGCGCGTATCCGGCGCGGCGGAAAACGCCTCCTCGAAGGCGGCGAGCGGCGCGACCAGCTTCTGCCGCAGGGGCTCGAGCGCGGCGTCCCGCTCGTCGCGGTAGCGGTGCAGCGGCTTCTTCCAGAGCGCGCCGCGCAGGCCCTGTTCTACGGCGCAGTCAGCCATTCTGTCCGCCTCGTCCGGGGTGAGCGCGGTGTAGCCGGTGCGCATGAGGCGCTCCATATCCTCAGCCTGCCAGTTGCCGGCCACCAGCCGCAGCGCCAGCAGCGCGAATTGCGCGAGCGGGTTCCGGTCCGCGCCGCGGCCGCTCTCGAGGAACAGGGGCACGCCGTAAAGGCCCGCCGCGCGTCGCAGCGCGTCCGCGCTTTCTTCCAGATCGAAGCAGGCGACGGCGGCGTCGCGATAGCGCATTTTTCCGCTCATCACGCGGTCGCGGATGACGGCCATG
>JAFZNN010000184.1 GCA_017550895.1 Clostridia bacterium | reverse complement strand
GGCTACCCTGTGATCGTGCTCGGCTCCGAGGGCGACCATACGAGCGCGACCATCTCGCAGACGCAAATCGACTGGTTCGCCGACGAAATGGCGAAGGCGGCGCAGACCGGTCTGCCGATCTTCGTCTTCTGCCATCAGCCCTTCAACGGCACCCACGGGCTTCCTTACAGCTGGGAGATGAATGAGGACGAGGATCCGGATACGGGCGGCATCGGCGAGGCTTCCGACGCGCTGCTCGCGATCGTGGAGCAGTATCAGAACGTCATTTTCATCAGCGGGCATATCCATACCGGTTTCAGCAATGAAGGCAACAAATACGGCTTTGAGAGCGTGGAGCGCCACGGCAATTATACGCTGGTCAACCTGCCTTGCTATGAATATCCCGACGTCGAGCGCGGCGGGCATATCAACAACGGCACGGGCTATGTCTTTGAAGTCTATGACGGGGAGATCCTGCTGCGCGCGCGGAACTACGCCACCGGCACCTGGCTGGAAGAATACAACGAAACCATTCCGATCACACCGGCGAATCCCGCCGCGTGAGCGCCTGTTCCGACCCGTTGAACAGATAATTACGGTAAAGTGAATTCATCGTGCTGCAGAATGCGCGGCAATGCCGTTTTGCAGCACGCTTTTTTATAAAACCTATTGTGCATCGGCGCGAAAAATGATAGAATAAAAAATCAGAAAGAGAAAAAACGGAGGGATGGCAATGGCAGACGCACGGCTCATGCTGGATCCGGAAACGGAATACCAGCGGTTCGAGGGCATCGGCGCGAGCGGCGCGTGGTGGGCGCAGCTGGTCGGCGGATGGGAGCATCCGGACCCGGCAAGCGGCCTGCCGACCTGCGAACGGATCGCGCAATTGCTTTACAGCAAAACGCAGGGCATCGGTCTGCGCGCCTACCGTTATAACATCGGCGCCGGCTCTGCAGACAGCGGCAGGGGCGACATTTCCATGGCGCTGCGGCGCACGCACAGCCCGGAAACGCCGGACGGCACGATCGACCTCGATCTCGACCGCAACGCCGTGCACATGGCGGAGCTGGCCGTGCAATACGGCGCGGAGGAGCTGATCCTCTTTGTGAATTCTCCGCCGGAGCGCCTGACGAAAAACGGCAAGGCGCATTGCGACAAGGGCTTCCCGCCGAAGGAAAACCTGCCGCGCGCGAATTACGAAGCGTTTGCAAAGTTCTGCCTGGATGTCACGCAGGCGTTCTTGCGCCGCGGTCTGCCGGTGACGTCGCTCTCGCCGATCAACGAGCCGCTCTGGGTCTGGACCGGCGGGCAGGAGGGCTGCCATTACCGCCCGCGCAGCGCGGGAAAGCTGATGCAGGTGTTCGCGCAGGCGATGGCGCAGCGTCCGGCGCTGGACGGCGTGCGGCTGGCCGGGCTGGAAAACGGCGATATCCGCTGGTTTAACAAAAGCTATGCCCGCGCGCTGCTGCGTTCGCCCGCCGTGCGCAGCCGCATCGACGCCGTTGACGTGCATTCCTATTTTCTGCAGCCGGTCTCCGTGCCGTTCTTCAGCCGCCGGCCGCCCTATCTGCGGCGCTTCCGGCGCTGGATGGCGCGTCACGCGCCGGACAAACAGATCCGCGTGAGCGAGTGGTGCCATATGCAGGGCGGGCGCGATCCCGGCATGGATTCCGCGCTGGTCATGGCGCAGGTCATGCATGAGGATCTGACGCTTCTGAACGCCGCCGCCTGGCAGCACTGGATCGCCGTTTCTGAGGTGGATTTCTGCGACGGGCTGATCTATATCGAACAGGACGCCGGCACGTTTTCGATGACCAAGCGGTATTATGCGACCGGCAATTATTCCAAATATATTCCTTACGGCGCGGTGCGCATCAAGGCCGATTGCGGGGATCCCGCGCTGCGGGTCGCGGCGTTTCGCAAGGACGGCGGTGTGACGGCGGTCGTGATCAATCCGACGCACAGCGCCGTGCCGCTCACGCTTCCGGCCGGGGCGCACACGCTGATCGTGACGGATGAAAACGAAGACCTGCAGCCGCATCCGGCGCAGGCAGTGCTCACGCCGCGCTCCGTGACGACGATCCTGATCCATGAAAACGAACCGGGGGAGGAAACTGCATGACTGCAAAAATCGCTGCGTTTTTCACTTCTCTGCGCACCTACTGGCGGCATCCGGCCAAGGGCCGCTACATGAGCTTCCGCGAGATCCTCTCGCTCTCCGTGGGCGGCATCGGGCAGAAGCTGGTGGTCTGGTGCATCGGCCAGATGATTATCAGCATCGGCAACACCCTGATCGGCAACACGATCGGCATCGATCCCGGCGCGATGTATGTGATTTATCTGGTCAGCGTCCTTTCCGGCTTTCCGCTCACGGCGCTGCGCGCGCGGATGATCGACAACACCCGCTCCATGAAGGGCAAATATCGGCCCTATATCGTCACCATGGGCATCCCGACGGCGGTGCTCGGCATTGCGTTCATTCTTTTCCCTTATGAACGTGTCAGCCTGATGGGCAAGTGCGCCGTCGTGCTCGCCTGCAACGTCGGGTTCCAGTTTTTCTATAATTTCTACAACGACGCGTTTGACAGCCTGATCTATGTGCTCTCGCCCAACAGCATCGAGCGCTCGGACGTGCTGTCCGTCAAATCCGTGATCGAGAATTTCTCGCCCTCGATTGCCAACATCTTTCTGCCCCTCGTCGCGCGGCTGATCACGGGCGAAAATACGCTCTATGATCTGCGGGTGTTCCGCGTGCTGTTCCCCGCGATGCTCGCAGGCGGGTTCCTGCTTTCCCTGCTCGCTTATGTGAACACGGAGGAAAAGATCGTGCAGGCGCGCACGCACGTGCGGCGCATCCGGTTTTCGGACGCCCTGCGCGCGATCGCGCGCAACAAGTATTTCTGGGTGATTTCGCTCGCGGGCTGGATCGGCTTTCTGGAATCCTCCTTCGGCAACATTCTGGGCTGGATGTATAACTATCAGCACGCCTGCTCGGCGGTGCAGTATTCCGTGGTGACCGCCATTGCGGGCAACGCCTCGTTTTGGCCGAATCTGGTCGCGCCGTTCTTTATCCGGAAATACGGCAAAAAGAAGATTTTGATTTTCACCAACGCGCTGAATGTGTTTTTCATCCTGCTGATGCTGCCCATCGTGCGGCGCACCGGGCAAACCGGCACGATCTGGCTGCTGCTGGGCTGCATTTTTGTCAACCAGTTCATCACCTCGCTCGGTCATCTGCTCAACCCGAGCATCCAGGCGGATATCCGCGACTATCAGCAGTATGTGACCGGGGAGCGGATCGACGGCATGTTTGCCGCCGTGGGCCTGATCGGCAATGTGATCACGCTCGCGACCAGCTCCGTGCTGCCTGCGATTTATAATCGCGCCGGCCTGAATGCCGCGACGGCGCAGGCGCTCGGCTACAACGCTTCCAATGTCTATGACGTGCTGTTCAATCAGGCGTATTTTGTCCGGATCAGCTCGGTGCTGATCATGGCCTCCGTCGTCGGCGCGGCGCTGAATGTGATCCCGTTCTTCTTCTACGACCTGACGGAAACGGATCAGAAGGGCATGGTGGCCGTGCTCAAGCTGCGTGCCATGTTTGAGGATTACGACAACGGCGTGCTGCGCGAGGAAACGCTGATCGAGGTCGGCGATATGATCACGCAGGCGCAGGCAGATCAGGATCTGACGCCGCCGGCTGCGGCGGGATCGACGAAGCAGGAAAAGCGGCAGATCGCGCAGGAAACAGAACGCCTTGCGATCTCCGCAAGGGTGCGGGAGGAGCTGCACCGTTTCGAAACCGCGGCAGGCAAAACGTCGCTGGAACAGGCGCGGCTGATGGTCGCCGCCGGGCCGGAAGGCTTTCTGAACGTCGAACTGCCGACGAAGCAGGAGGTCGGCGCCATGCCGCGCGCGACCGCGCAGGAGCGGGAAATGCGCCGGGATGCGCTCATGCGCATCGAGAGCGTTGCGGTTGCCCGCCGGGCGCTCAAACGCGATTTCCCGCAGGGGCTCACGCCCTTTGACAACAGCGTGTTCGATCGCCTGTTCCATGCGGAAGAAGAAAACGCAAAACAGCTGCAGGAGACGCTGCAGGCCGTGAAGTCGGCAAAAGAAACGGGCAACACGCAAGCCCTTCCGGCGCTGCGGCAGGCGGTCAAGACGCAGCAGGCGCAGCGCACGCAGATCGGCGCCGAGATCAAACAGGCCTCCGACGACTATGCGCGCTATTACCGCGCGGCCAAGCCCTATCTGGACGCGAAACGGCTGCTCGCGCAGGCGGAGAATTACAGCCGCCTTGAGGAGATCCTCGCGCTGTACGCGCAGGCAAAAGCGGCGCAGGAAGCCGCAAACTGAACGAATGCACTTCAAAAGGAGCCGCTGCATACGCAGCGGCTCCTTTTGCTAATCCGGTGTGATTCTATTTTGCAGGGAATTCGCTGATCAGGCACTCGGCAACGCTGCCGTCGGCGGCAACGCGCACGGTCTTGATCTCCTGCGGCCCCCAATCCATCGAAAAGCGCGTGTGCAGCGCGGCAATCTCCACGTCTGCGCGCGTCGCTTTGCCGTCGGTTTCCACAATGCGCAGGATCCAGCCGTCGCCGTCCTCCGCGGCCTTCAGCGCGGTGACAACGACGTTGCTCTGATCGACCGACAGCGCGCCGTATACCTGCGGCAGGCTGCCGTCATGATGCGTTTCCTGATGCGTCTGCAGCGGGTCGTTCAGCACCGCGGACGCGCGCAGCAGCGCGCCGCGCATCCGTGCCGCGTGCGGCACGATCACATAGGTGAATTCCTGCCGGCCCTGATCGAGGAATTCCATCTCGCCGTCGCGTGAGCGCTGCCCGTAGTGATCCAGATAGGCGCAGGCCCGCGCGATCATCATGCGCAGATCGTTGCCGATCGCGCAGAAGCTGTATTTGCCCGTGTTGAGCAGCGCGAGCCCCTTGCCCGCGCCGTCGCTCAGGTCGCACCAGGCCTGCGAGGGCTCCTCCTGCCCGTTCGCCGGCTTTTCGATGAAGCCGTAGGGCATGGAATAGGTGACGGTCGGCGCCTGCACGGCCGCCGGGAACGAGAGCTTGACGGATTGATACTGCGCACGCAGATCCAGCACGGTGCGCACGGTCAGCGCGTCGCTGTCATTGTAAAGCGAGTAATAGCGCGTGAGGATGGAGTCTCCCTGACGGACAACGGATTTGATCGTTGCGCGCACAGGGCCGTTTTCCAGGAGCGTGAGCGTGCCGCCGCCGAAAGCGTCGATCTCCCGGTTGAAATCAAACACGCCGTGCGCCCAGGTGTCGTTGGCCGCGTCGTCGCAGACAAGCGCGCGCCCGAGCAGGCCGGCGGCATAGTCCGTCCGGGTTTCCTTGCAGAAATAGGAGGAAACAGCGCCGGTTTCGCGGTCGAATTCGATGCGCACGCGGTCGTTTTCCAGCAGGCAGTCCGTTGCCCGCAGGCGGGTCGGGAATGCCGCTTCCTCGCCCTCTTCTTTGTGATAAAGGTAGTAAACCGCGTAGCCGAGCGCGGGCACCTCCGCCTCAAAGATGCATTTCTGCACATGCCCGCCGTCCGTGTAGGACGCGCGCACAAGCTGGAACGGGCAGGGATTGCCGTCGGCGTCGAGCACGCGGGAAATATACTGCGAGCCGAATTCTGCCACGGAACGCACGGGAAACGCGTGGGGGTTGAAGACGACAACCGGCGCGCCCTCGCCTTCTCTGTACCACAGCCGGCCGCGCATCTCGGAGGTGTCCGCCGCGAGGAAATCGGTCGTTCGGATTCGCCAGGAGATCCGCTGGGCGGCAAAGGTGTTCACATCCAGCGCCACCTCCCGCGCGTAGCCGAAGGCGTTTTCCGCGTCCTCATAGGCTTCCTTGATCGCGCAGCCCGCAAGGATGTCGTGAAACTGATTGAACATCACGCGCTCCCAGGCCTGCGCAAGCTGCGCGGTGTGCAGATCGGAGCCGGTCGTCAGGCAGGCGAGCGCATCCAGCTTTTCCGCGGTGACAAGCGCGGTTTCGGCGGCGCGGTTCATCGCCTTGATCCGGCTGTTCGCGCTGTAGCAGCCGCTGGCGTGGTGCTGCAGATCGCCCGTGACGAGCGGCGCCGGCACCTGCGCGGTTTCTTCAAAATAGACGTCGGGCACGGCATATCTGAATCTGCCGGTTTCGGTCAGCGCCTGCGCATGCCGCAGATGCTCCTTCGACGGCCCGCCGCCGTGATTGCCCACGCCGAAGAAGACCATCATCGGCTGGGATTTGTTGTAATAATGTTCCTCGAGCCGCGCTTCCTCCACGTCGCCGCCGTAGCCGTCGGGGAGGTGGAACGCCCGCACCGTGCTGCCGTCCGGGCTTTGCCACAGATGCAGGGATTCCGCAGGCAGATCGGGTTTTTCCCGGCGGTTGTCCGGGCGCTGATACACATAATAATCGATCCCCGCCTTTTTCAGCAGCTGTGGCAGCATGCCGTTGTGGCCGAAGGAATCCACGTTGTAGCCGGTGCGGACCGTAAAACCGAAGGCCGCCCGGAAGAAGCGCTGGGAATAGAGCAGATGCCGGCAGAAGGCCTCGCCGGAGGGCAGGTTGCAGTCCGGCTGCACCCACATGCCGCCGACCACGGCCCAGCGGCCCTCGCGGACCCGCTGCAGGATCTCGTCGAACATCTCCGGCTCGCTTTCCCGGATGTATTTGTAATAGCCGGCGCAGGCGCTCGTGAAGGTGTAATCGGGAAATTCCTTCATCCGGTCCAGCGCGGAGCGGAAGGTGGATTTCACAAGCGCCAGACCCTCCGGCACCCGCCATTGCCACACGGGGTCCAGATGCGCGTTCGCAATCAGATAATAGGACGGTTTCATGCTTCGGGCTCCTTTCTCTGTTCGGCTTCCCCGCAGATCGCCGCGCACAGTGCGCCGACGTCGCCGATCGATTCGCCGAGCGCCGCCGGCAGGATGGTGCAGGCGTGCCGGGCGGCCGGCAGGGTTTCTTTTTCGATTTCCTTCTCCATTTCCGGGCGCAGCAGATCCTCGCAGCGGGCGAAAATGCTCCCCAGAATGATGCGTTCGGGGTTCAGCAGATCGATCAGCACGGAAAGTCCGCGCCCGAGCATCCGGCCGCATTGCCGAAAGACTTCCGTTGCGGCCGCGTCGCCCGCCGCCGCCGCTGCGGCAACGGTTTTCGCGGTGATTTCTTCGCCGGCAAAGGAAACGGGCGTGCCCGTCTGCGCGTGCGCCTTCGCCGCCGCCTGCCCGAGCTGCGCCAGACCGCCGCCGGAGCAGAAGCCCTCAAACGACCCGGCCTTGCCGTAGCCGACCGGACCGAAGTCCGCCAGCCGGATATGCCCGACCTCGCCGGCCAGGCCGCTCGCACCGCTGTAAAGCCGGCCGTTCAGGATCAGTCCCGCGCCGAGCCCGGTGCCGAAGGTGAGGAAGATCAGGCTCTGCGCGCCGCGTCCGGCGCCGAACCGCCATTCGGCCAGCGCGCAGGCGTCCGCGTCATTTTTCAGATAAACCGGCACGTGAAACGCTTCGTTCAGCAGCCGGACGATCTCCACATGATCCCAGCCGGGCAGATTGGGCGGGGAGAGAATTACGCCGCGCTGTGCGTCGAGCGGACCGCCGCAGCTGATGCCGATCGCGTCAAACGGCGCCATTCGCCGGGCGATTTCTATAAGCTGCCCGATCGTGCGGCTGCAATCTTCCGTCGGGAACTGTTCTTTTTTCAATAGCGTGCCGGTTGCATCCCCCAGCACGACGGCGCATTTCGTGCCGCCGATATCGATTCCGAGAATCCGCATGGCAGTTCCTCCTTCCGTCTGGTTTCTATTATACCTC
>JAFZNN010000183.1 GCA_017550895.1 Clostridia bacterium | reverse complement strand
CGGGGCGGCTTATATGAACGCCGGCGCTTACAGCGGTGAAATGCGCGACGTGCTGCTCTCCTGCACGCATGTGGATGCAAACGGCGACGTCGGTTCGTTTGACGGCGACGCGCTCGCGCTGCGGTATCGCGGCAGCGTTTATTCCGACAGCGCGCGGATCATTACGTCTTTATTGCTTCAGCTGCAGCCGGGCGATCCGGACGCGATCCGTGAGCGCATGGAGGAGCTGATGGCCAGACGCCGCGACAAGCAGCCGCTGGATTATCCCAGCGCAGGCAGCACGTTCAAGCGGCCGACCGGCTATTATGCCGGCGCGCTGATCGAGCAGTGCGGGCTCAAGGGCTTTGCCGTCGGCGGTGCGCAGGTGAGTGAAAAGCATGCAGGCTTTGTCATTAATCGCGGCGGGGCCACTGCCGCGGATGTGCACGCCGTGATCGATCATTGCCGCGCCGTGGTGCAGCATGAAACGGGCGTCCTTTTAGAGCCGGAAGTGAAATTTATCGGATAGGAGGAAGCGGCTTTGTCGTTCTCGTCAAACCTGAAATCCGAGCTTTCCAGAATTGAAATACTTTCTCCCTGCTGCAAACACGCACAAGTCTATGGGCTTGTGCTTTTTGCTCATTTTTCAAAATACAATCTTTCGATCACGACGGAAAATCCCGATGTGTTTGAGATGTATCTGCGCAGCATCCGCGCCTGCGGCGTGACGCCTGTCATCAACGAAACGGGGAGCAAAAAGCTCACCGCCTATGTGCGCACGGAAGAGGAGAAATCCCGTGTGTTCGCGCAGTTCGGGCATACGCTCTCGGAGCCGACGCTGCGCCTGAATCGCGCGAATCTTGCCGATGAATGCTGCACCTCAGCTTTTTTGCGCGGCGTCTTTCTTTCCTGCGGGACGGTGACGGACCCCGAACGCGGCTATCATCTGGAATTTGTCGTGCCGTATAAAAAGCTCTCTACGGATCTGATGAAGCTGCTCAATGAGCTTGAGCTTTCGCCGAAATCCATCGTGCGCAAGGGCAATCACATCGTCTATTTCAAGGACAGCGAAAGCATCGAGGATCTGCTGACCTTCATCGGCGCTTCCGACGCATCGCTGTATGTGATGAATATCAAAATCGAAAAGGACATGAAAAACAAGATCAACCGGCTGATCAATTTTGAAATGTCCAATCTGAATAAAACGCTCGATGCCTCCACCGAGCAGATCGCCGCGATTGAATTCATTCGCGCGCACGGTGGCATCAGCCTGCTGCCGGAGCAGCTGCAGGAGCTGGCGATCATCCGGCTGGAAAACAGCGACGCGAGCCTGAGCACGCTTCAGTCGCTGCTGTCTGAGCCGATTTCCCGCTCCGGCATCAATCACCGCCTGGCGCGGATCGTGGAATTTGCCGATCGTCTGCGCACGCAGCTCTGAGCGCGATCACCTCCGAAAAGAAAGAAGGGGACAAGCTTGGCCTTCACACATTTACATGTGCACAGTGAATACAGTCTGCTCGACGGCGCGTGCAGGATCAACCCTTTGCTTGACCGCATTCAAAGCATGGG
The DNA here is from genome assembly GCA_017550895.1 of Clostridia bacterium. Classification (GTDB taxonomy): domain Bacteria; phylum Bacillota; class Clostridia; order Oscillospirales; family Acutalibacteraceae; genus CAG-177. The sequence continues at coordinate 12,443 of JAFZNN010000183.1, read as the reverse complement.
GCAGACGGCCTGCGCCATCACGGACCACGGCGTCATGTACGGTGTGATCGATTTTTATAAAGCGGCGCTGCAGCGCGGCATCAAGCCGATCATCGGCTGCGAGGTCTACGTTGCCCCGCGCACGCGGTTTGACAAAGTGCACGGGATCGACAATGAGCGCTATCATCTGATCCTGCTGTGCAAAAACAATTCAGGTTACCGCAATCTGATCAAGCTGGTATCGGAAGGCTGGGTCAACGGCTTTTACACAAAACCGCGCGTGGATAAGGATCTGCTCGCGCAGTATCACGAGGGTCTGATTGCGCTCTCCGGCTGCCTTGCCGGCGAGGTCGCGCAGGCGCTTTTGCGGCGTGATCCCGAGGAAGCAGAGCGCGTGGCGTCCTGGTACCGCAGCACCTTCGGCGAGGGCAATTATTATCTGGAAATCCAGAATCACGGCCTTGAAGAGCAGCAGCTGATCATTCCGGATCTGATCCGGCTTTCGCAGAAGCTCTCGATCCCGCTGGCCGCGACGAACGACGCGCATTATATCGAACGCGCCGATTCCAAGGTGCAGCAGGTGCTGGTCTGCATTCAGACGAATCACATGCTCGGCGAGGAAACCGGCCTGGATTTCGGCACGGATGAATTCTATCTGAAATCCGAGGAGGAGATGCTGGCGGCGTTTCCCGATTGCCCGCAGGCGGTTGCGAATACGGCGCTGATCGCCGAACAGTGCAACGTCACCTTTGAATTCGGCAACACGAAGCTGCCGCATTTTGACGTGCCGGCGGGCTGGACGCATTTTGACTGGTTCGCTTCTCTTTGCAAGAAAGGACTGCTGGAGCGCTACGGCGAGCATCCGCCGCAGGCCTATATTGACCGACTGAATTATGAGCTTGACGTCATTGACCGCATGGGCTATACGGATTATTATCTGATCGTCCATGATTTCATCCGTCACGCGAAGGAGCAGGGGATCCCCGTCGGGCCCGGGCGCGGCTCGGGCGCCGCGAGCATCTGCGCTTACTGCATCGGCATCACCGGCATCGATCCGATGAAGTATCAGCTCCTTTTCGAGCGTTTCCTGAATCCGGAGCGCGTGAGCATGCCGGATTTTGATATTGATTTCTGCTTCGAGCGCCGCGGCGAGGTCATTGATTATGTCATCGGCAAATACGGCGCGGATCATGTGGCGCAGATCGTCACCTTCGGCACGCTCGCCGCGAAGGCGGCGATCCGCGACGTCGGCCGCGTGATGGGCATGCCCTATGCCGCGGTGGATCAGATTGCCAAGCAGGTGCCCTATGAACTGAATATCACGATCGACAAAGCGCTCAAGCGTTCCGCCGATTTCAAGGCGCTGTATGACAACGACGCGCAGGCGCGGGAGCTGATCGATCTTGCGCGCCGCGTGGAGGGCATGCCGCGTCACGCCTCGACCCACGCCGCGGGCGTTGTGATCACGCACGATCCGGTCGTGTCCTATGTGCCGCTCGCGCGCAACGACGAGGCGATCGTGACGCAGTTCCCCATGACGACGCTCGAGGAGCTGGGCCTGCTGAAAATGGATTTCCTCGGCCTGCGCACGCTGACCGTGATCAGCAACGCGGAAAAGATGATCCGCCGCCGTCACCCCGATTTTTCCATTGATCGCATCGATGTGGAGGACCGGCAGGTCTATGATATGATGTGCGCCGCGCAGACGGAGGGCGTGTTTCAGTTTGAATCCGCCGGCATGCGCAGCGTGCTCTCCCAGCTCAAACCCGAGAGCCTGGAGGATCTGATCGCCGTCATTTCCCTTTACCGGCCCGGGCCGATGGACTCCATTCCGACCTATATTGAAAACCGGCATCATCCGGAAAAGATCCGCTATAAAGCGCCGCAGCTGCGCGAGATCCTCGACGTGACCTACGGCTGCATGGTTTATCAGGAGCAGGTCATGCAGATCTGCCGCTCGCTCGCGGGCTATTCCTACGGCCGCGCGGATATCGTGCGGCGCGCAATGGCGAAGAAAAAGCACGACGTCATGCTCAAGGAGCGGGATAACTTCGTACACGGCACGGTGGATGACGAGGGCAATGTGATCTGCGACGGCGCTGTGCGCCGCGGGGTGGATGAAGCGGCGGCCAACGCGATCTTTGACGAAATGATCTCCTTCGCGTCCTATGCGTTCAACAAGGCGCACGCGACGGCCTATGCCTATGTCGCTTATCAGACCGCCTGGCTCAAATGTCATTATCGCTGCGAATTTTTCGCCGCCTTGCTCACGAGCTTTCTTGACAACAGCGGCAAGGTGGCGGAGTATGTCGCGGAATGCTCGCGGCTGGGCATTCGCATTCTGCCGCCGCAGATCAACGAAAGCTCCGACACCTTCGAGGCGGTGGACGGCAACATCCGTTTCAGCCTGCTTGCGGTCAAAAACCTCGGGCGCGGCTTCATCCGCCGCATCGTCGAGGAGCGCAGCGCCAACGGCCTGTTTGTTGATTTTTATGATTTCTGCCGCCGGATGTACGGCCGCGATCTGAACCGACGCGCGCTGGAATGCCTGATCAAATGCGGCGCGTTTGACGGCATGGGCGCCAACCGCAGACAGATGATCACCGTGATCGATTCCGTGCTGGAAGAGCTGGAAGCCGCGAAACGCCGGAACGTCGACGGGCAGATCGGATTCGGCGATCTGTCCGATCAGGATTCCGCGCAGCCGGTCAAAACCGCGTTTGATTATCCGCCGATGGAGGAATTCTCGCAGGATCTGCTTCTGCGCTATGAAAAAGAAGTGGCCGGCATGTATCTTTCCGGCCATCCGATGGCAAGATACCGCGCCCTTTCGGAAAAGCTGCACTGTGCGAAACTCAATGAAATCGCGAATGAAGAGCTCTCGCTCTATCACGACAATGATCGCGTGACGGTGCTCGTGCAGGTCGCCGCCATGAAAAAGAAGATCACCCGCAACGACGCAACCATGGCGTTCCTGACGGTCGAAGACCCTTACGGCGGCATGGAGGCCATCGTATTCCCCAAAACGCTGCAGGAGCATCCGACCTCCTTCTTTGAAGGGACGGTGCTGCTCATGCACGCGCGCGTGAGCATGCGCGAGGATGAGGATATCAAGCTTGTGTGCGAAAGCATCGAGCCTTTGCCCGACGCCGCGCCGGATGACGCGCCGTCGCCGCAGCAGCCGGCGGATTCCGCGCCGTCCGAGCAAAAGAAATCTGCCGCGCCGGGACTTTTCCTGCGTTTTGACAGCGCCGCATCGCCGCAGATCGAGCTTTGCCGCCGTCTGCTGGAGATTTTTGACGGCAACACGCCGCTGTATTATTATTTTGCGGATCGGAAACAATACAGGCGCAATCCGATCGGGCAGGGCGTGGATGTGAACGATGTGCTGCTGCGGGAGCTGCGCAAGCTGCTCGGGCAGGAGAATGTGATTTTTCAGATGAAGAATTAAACATTCGATTTCTGCCGAAAAAAACTGGATTATAAGAAATTAATAATTGACATCATTCGTCGAAACGTGTATGATATAGATTGAATCATCAGCAAGGAGTGTTTGACCATGGAAATGAAAAGAATCGGTGTTCTGACCAGCGGCGGCGACGCGCCGGGCATGAATGCTGCTGTGCGCGCGGTGGTCCGCACTGCGTGTGAGCAGGGGATTGAAGTGCTCGGCATCGAAAGCGGCTACCGCGGCCTGATTGAAAATAGAATGCGCGAGCTGGATATCCGCAGCGTGTCGGATATCATTCATCGCGGCGGCACGATGCTTTATTCCGCCCGCTGCCCCGAATTCAAAGAAGAGGAAGGCATGCAGACGGCGATCGCGAACTGCAAAAAACGCGGCATTGACGGCATCGTCGTCATCGGCGGCGACGGTTCCTTCCGCGGAGCGCGCGATCTTTCGCTGCGCGGCATCCCGTGCATCGGCATTCCCGGCACGATCGACAATGATATTGCGTCCTCGGATTACACCATCGGCTACGACACCTGCCTGAATACGATCATGCAGATGGTGGACCGCGTGCGCGATACCGTGGAATCCCACAGCCGCTGCGTCGTCGTTGAAGTGATGGGCAATCGCTGCGGCGATCTCACGCTCAATTCCGGCATTGCCGTGGGCGCGACCGCCATCGTGATTCCCGAGATCCGCGACGATATCGAGAATCATGTGATCCAGCGCATCCGCCGCACGCAGAAGACCGATAAAAAGCATTTCATCGTCATGGTCGCCGAGGGCATCGGCGGCACGGAGGCGCTTGCGCGCAAGATCGAAAAGGAATGCAAGGTGGAAACGCGCGCCGTGATCCTGGGCCATGTGCAGCGCGGCGGCTCGCCGACTGCGCGCGACCGCGTGGTCGCAAGCCAGATGGGCTATCGCGCCGTGGAGCTGCTGCTGCAGGGCATTGGCAATCGCGTGATCGTGCTGCGTGACGACAAGATCGTCGATTTTGATATTTATGAAGCGCTGAAAATGGAGCGCAGCGTCAATACGGAGCTCTATAAGATTGCGCATGAGATTTCGATTTGAGGGAATGCATGGCGTCTGCTGAATTTCTTGCGCTGCGGCGCAGAATCATTGATCGTGAATTTGAAAAACTGAATGAGATGCAGAAAAAAGCGGTCCTCTCTACGGAGGGACCGCTTTTGGTGCTGGCGGGCGCGGGCAGCGGGAAAACGACCGTGCTGGTCAACCGCATCGCGAATCTGATCAAATTCGGCCGCGCGTATCACAGCGAGGACGCTGCGTTTGCGCCGACGGATGCGGATTTAGAGCAGCTGCGCGCGGTCGCGGCAGGGGAGGAGCCGCTGCCGTTTGAGCTCGAGGCGCTTATGCAGGTCGACGCCGCAAAGCCTTGGGAGATCCTGGCTATTACATTCACTAACAAAGCGGCGGGTGAGCTGAAATCGCGTCTGGAGCAGATGCTCGGCGCGCAGGCAAACGACATCTGGGCGAGCACGTTCCATTCCGCCTGCGTGCGCATTTTGCGGCGCAATGCGGATAAAATCGGCTTCTCGTCCAACTTTACAATTTACGATACCGACGACAGCAAGCGCGTGCTCAAGGACTGCATGAAGGCGCTGAATATCAGCGATAAGATGCTGCCGCCGAAAACTGTGCTCAGCGAGATCGGCAGGGCAAAGGATGTACTGATTTCGCCGGACGCCTACACCAATCAGAATTATAATGATATCCGCAAGCGCAATATCGGCGAGCTTTATGCGGCGTATCAGCAGCGTCTGCACGCGGCGGACGCCATGGATTTTGATGACATCATTCTTTTTACCGTGCAGCTGCTGGAAAAAGACGCGGAGGTGCGCAGCTTCTATCAGCGGAAATTCCGCTATGTGCTGGTGGATGAATACCAGGATACCAACCATGCGCAGTATCTGCTCACGGCGCTGCTTGCCGGCGGGCATCGCAATATCTGCGTGGTCGGCGATGACGACCAGAGCATTTATAAATTCCGCGGCGCGACGATCGAGAACATCCTTTCGTTTGAGGAGCAGTATCCGAACGCGACTGTGATCCGGCTTGAGCAGAATTACCGCTCCACGCAGACGATTCTCGACGCTGCCAATCACGTGATCGCGAATAATGAGAACCGCAAGGGAAAGAATCTCTGGACGAAAAACGGACGCGGAGAGAAGATCGAAAGCCATCTGTCGGAAACCGACAGGGACGAAGGCTTGTATATTGCGGATCAGGTTATGGAGGGGCGCAGAAAGGGTCGCAATTTCAGCGATTTTGCCGTGCTCTACCGCATGAATTCGCAGTCGAACCTTGTGGAGCAGTCGTTTGTGCGCGCGGGAATCCCGTATCGCATCATCGGCGGCCATAAATTCTACGACCGCAAGGAGATCAAGGACGCGCTCGCTTACCTGAGCGTGATCGCGAATCCGAATGATACCGTGCGTTTGCAGCGGATCATCAACGAACCCAAGCGCGGCATCGGCGACGCGTCTGTCGCGGCTGCGCAGGAGATCGCGGAGGGGCTGGAGATCCCGTTTTTCGATGTGCTGCGCACGGCGGATCAGTTCCCGCGCCTGAGCAGAAGCGCAAAGAAGATGATGGAATTTTCTCTGCTGATCGACGCGCTGATCAATGAAAGCGAAACGCTGCCGCTGCAGGATCTGCTTGCGCGCACGCTGGAGGAAACGCATTATATTGAAAGCCTGGACGCCGAGCCGGAGCGCAAGGCGGACCGTCTTGCGAACCTGGAGGAGCTGAGCAGCAACCTCGTGCGGTTCCAGGAGGAGAACGAAGGCGCAACGCTGAACGATTTCCTGCAGGAAGTGTCGCTGATGACGGATATTGACAACTACAACGCGGAGAGCGATACGGTCGTGATGATGACCATTCATTCCGCGAAGGGCCTGGAATTTCCGGTCGTCTTTCTTGCCGGCATGGAGGAAACGATCTTTCCCTCCAATATGGGCGGCATGGCGTCGGAGGCCGAGATTGAGGAGGAACGCCGGCTTGCCTACGTCGGCATTACGCGCGCAAAAGAGCGGCTTTATCTGACCCGCGCGCGCATGCGCATGCTTTTCGGCTCCACCAAGTTCAATCCGCCGTCCCGGTTTCTTGAGGAGATTCCCGCGTCGCTGATCCATGAGACCGGCGCATCCGCAATCCGACCCGCCGCCGTTTATCGCTCGCCGTTTGCCGCAAGCGCGCCGCAGCCGGCGCGTCCGCAGCCGGTTTCCCGCGGATTTTCAACCGGCGCGCCCAAGCCGATTCAGCGCAACACCGCCACGTTTCACGTCGGCGACACCGTGCTGCACAAGGCCTACGGCGAGGGCGTGATCCTCAGCGCAAGGCCGATGGGCAACGACACGCTGCTGGAGATCGCGTTCACGAATGCCGGCACAAAGAAGATCATGGCGAATTACGCAAAGGTGGAAGTGATTTCCGGATCATAATTCAATATGAAACAGCACCGATGGAATCCATAGAATCCGTCGGTGCTTTTCTCATCATATTATCGGGACTTGCTCATATAATTTTACCAGAGAACGGGGGAAAAACATATGCGCAAGTCCGGATACCCATATAAAGTATATAACGGAAAAGCCCTGCGGGAGGCGCTGCAGCGCGCAAAATTCTATGCGCTGGCTTTTCCGTGGCTGCTGGGGCTGCTTTGCGGCGCCGGGGCGGTCGGCAGACTGACGCAGCAGCAAACGAACGCGCTCTCCGCGCTGGTACAGCATGTGATCGCGGCGCACAGCGGCTCGGGGCTGCAGATCTTTAAAGATACGCTGCTCATGCACGCGGGCGCGCTGCTGCTGACGATCTTTCTCGGCTTTTCATTGATCGGCTGTCCGCTGCTTCTGCTTGTGCCGTTCTTTCAGGGCGCCGGTCTGGGCCTTGTCAGCGGCTATTTTTACAGCGTTTATCATCTGACGGGCGTCGGCTATTGCCTGGCTGTGCTTTATCCGGCGGCGCTGGTCGCAGGCGCTGCGCTGCTGTTTTCCTGCAGGGAAAGCTGGTATTATTCCCGAAACGCATATGAAAAAGCGATCCGCGGCAGGGGAGAGACGGCGCAGAATGAAACCCGATTGTTTCTGGTGCGTCAGGCGGTGTATCTTTTGCTTTGCGGGCTTTCCGCGGCCGTTGAAGCCGGCTTCAGCGCGTTATTCACCGATCTTTTTCGGCTTTGAAGGCGTATTCAGCGGGTTGGCGTCCACGGCGGCGCGCAGCTGTTCGTCATAGACGTGCGTATAGATTTCCGTCGTTGAGAGATTCTCATGCCCGAGAATCTCTTTCAGCTGCAGGGGATCCACATGGCCGTATTGATACATCAGCGTGGCGGCCGTGTGGCGCAACTTATGCACGGAATAACCCTGTCCGGCCAGACCGGATTTCTCAAGGTATTTTTCAACCATCATCTGTACGCTGCGGTGGCTGATGCGCTTCCTTTGATTCGAAATGAAGAGCGCGTCCCGGTCGATCAGCTGATCGGCAGGGCGTTCCTTCAGATAGGCGCGCAGCGCTTCCTGACAGGCGTTGTTCAGATAGATCGTGCGCTCCTTGTTGCCTTTGCCGGTCACGCGCAGTGTTTCATCGTCGTGCAGGTCTGAGAGATTGATGCCGATCAGCTCCGACAGACGCATGCCGCAATTGAGAAACAGCGTCAGGATGCAATAATCGCGCGCTTTGTTTTTGCCTTCAACAACTGACAATAATTGCCTGCTCTGTTCCAGCGTCAGATATTTCGGCAATGCGCGTTTTGTGCCGGGGGATTCGAGCATCAGCAGGGGACTGTCCTCGATCACGCCGTGCGCTTTGAGATATTTATAAAACCGCCGGATGGAAACGACCTTGCGCGCGCGTGCGTTGTTGTCGTTTTTCATCTGGTTTTTGCAGTAGGCGATGAACGCATAGCCGTCGCTGATCGTCGCTTCCAGAATGAGCTTCGGCGGAAGATCGGCAACGGGAATCTCGTGAAACGGCGTATCTTTCGGAACGAGGCCGTGATGGAGCTTGAGAAAGCGAAAGTAGGAGCGCAGGTCCGAAGCGTATTCCAGCACGGTCAGCTCGGATTTGCCGCGCACGCCGGATAAATAATGAAAATAGTCGATTGAGAGCGCGGGCATGGTCGCCAGTTCTTCATATCTCATGCAGGATGCCTCCGTTTTTGCAATCACGCATTCTATTTCGGCCGCCGCACGCAAGAGGGGGCCGCTGAACACAGTTTATCATATCCCGGAAAAAAAATCAATACTTTTTCACAAAATAAAAGTTTTGCGCAAGTTAGGGGAGAATATGCGCCGGAAAATCTGCGCGGGATCCGGTATGGTCTCTCGGTCGGCAAATGTTATTCCACGGCGAATGATGACATTATTAATATGTATTATTAATTATATGTGGGATTTCTTCTGTCAGCGGCAGGATTCCGCCGATATCTGTCAGCGGCCCGTCGTTCAGATTGATGCTTTCCATGTGATGCTTTTCCAGAAACTTCAGAATTATTTCTGCGTCGCTGTGTGATTCGATTCTTCCGTTCCAGCCGATCAGATGGCTGTCCAGTTTGCCGCAGCATCCGCCGATCAGGCCGTAATGCGCAGCGCTCAATCGAATGGAGCCTTTTGAAATGAGCAATCGGTCGCTGCAAAATAACTGAGCGGATTGATAGATTCCGGGATCGTCCGTGATAATGACGTCGTCGGTCAGACAGCAGACGCTGCATTTTGCATAGCCCTGATTGACGCGGACGATTTCAAGCTGTTGTTTCTGCGCGTATGCGAGCACGGCCTGACTGATCGTTTTCGGATTGCAGATCAGCCGGTTGCCGAGCCGTACGGCATTCAGTCGCACATCCCCCGGATACGCAGGTTGCAGTTTTTCCGGAATTATTCTGCAGTCGAATTTTATATCACAAAAACAGTCGAACAAGTGTTCGTCTACAAATATGTCAAAAAGTTCCATGTGAAACATCTGCAGATCCGCGTGGCTGTTGAGTTCGGCCGGCAGATCCGGATGCGGCGGGATCGGGATGCATTGTACGCCCATGGACTGAAGTTTTCGGATGCTCTCCCCTGCCGTTTCGCTGATGGCAACGCTTGTGACCCGAGATTGCGGCAGATGCGGCGTTTTCAGCGGTCTTTCAGACGGCTGCATGGAAAGCCTCGCTGACATTGGACGCGCCGACGATTTCGATATTGCCTTTGATGCCGTCGGCCAGCGTTTTCAGATTGTGGCGCGGGATGATGCAGCGCGCAAAGCCGAGCCGCTCCGCCTCTTTGATGCGCTGGTCGCAGAAAGAAACCGCGCGCAGCTCGCCGCCCAGACCGATCTCGCCGATGGCGAGCGTATCATCGCGGATCGGCGTATCCTGCAGGCTGGAAATCAGCGCGAGCGCAACCGAAAGATCCGTCGCGGGCTCGTCCAGCTTCAGGCCGCCGACGACATTGATATAGGCGTCGCAGTTACCGAAGAAGAATCCGGCGCGCTTTTCCAGCACGGCCAGGAGCATATTCATGCGGTTATAATCAAAGCCGGTCGCCATGCGGCGCGCATTGCCGTAATTGGACGCGGCAACCAGGCCCTGCACTTCCGCGAGGATCGGGCGGCTGCCTTCCATCACACATGCGATGCAGGTGCCGGCGGTGTTTTTCGGTTTGCCGGAAATGAGCATCAGCGACGGATTCTGCACCTCGACAAGGCCGTGATCCATCATTTCAAACACGCCGATTTCATTCGTTGAGCCGTAACGGTTTTTCACTGCGCGCAGGATCCTGTAAGAAAGATGCCGTTCGCCTTCAAAATACAGTACGCAGTCAACGATATGCTCCAGCACTTTCGGCCCGGCGATGTTGCCGTCTTTGTTGACGTGGCCGACGATCAGCGTCGGAATGCCGTAATCCTTTGCGCAGTGCATAAAGAGATTGGTACTTTCGCGCACCTGCGTCACGCTCCCCGGCGAGGAGGACAGTTCCGTGAGATACATGGTCTGGATCGAATCAACGATCACGAGCCCAGGGCGTTCCGTCCGGATGTATTCCGCGATGCGTTCGGCGTCGGTCTGGCACAGAATGCGCAGATGCTCCGTGCTCACATGCAGGCGGTTCGCGCGCAGCTTGATCTGCCGCGCGGATTCCTCGCCGCTGACATAGAGAATCTCCAGCGTCTGACCGAGATACTGGCAGATCTGCAGCAGGATCGTGGATTTGCCGATGCCGGGATCGCCGCTGAGCAGCACGAGCGATCCGTCCACAATGCCGCCGCCGAGCACGCGATCGAGCTCCGCCATGCCGGTGTGATACCGAATCTCATTCTCCGCGCTGATTTCTTCAATTCGCTGCGCCGCAAGCGGCTGCATCGCCGCGCCGGCTGCGGTTTTCTTTGCTGCGGCGGTACGGACTTCTTCCTCAAGCGTATTCCATTCGTTGCATTCCGGGCAGCGGCCGCCCCATTTCGCCGTTTCATAGCCGCAATTGGAGCAGATGTAGACTGTTTTCGGTTTAGAAGCCATTGTGTTGTTCCTCCGCTTGTAAATAATCCAGGATGCCGAGCGCGATCAGAAACGCCAGCTGTTTCTGATACGGTTCGGATTTCAGTTTTGCCGTTTCCGCGGCGTTGGATAAGAAGCCGCATTCGACCATGACGGCCGGCACCTGTGCATGATGGAGCAGATAGATTTCAGATCCGCTGCGCTTTAATTCCCGCCGGTTTTCCGGCTGCAGATCGGTGACGACCGAAGCGCGGATGCATTCCGCCAGCTGTATTGAATCCGGATGGTTGCCGGAATAAAACACCTGTGTGCCGTAATATTGGGACTCAGAGAAATGATTCTGGTGAATGCTCACGAAGATGCGGTTCTGATCCTTGTGCATGAGCGCCAGCCTGTTATTCAGATCGGAGACCTTCTTCTCATGCAGCCCGCCGGCGTCTGCGTCGTTGGTGCCGCTGTCCTGCGTGCGGGTCATGACGGTGCGCACGCCCATCGCATCCAGACAGTCGCGCACGGCAAGCGCGATCTGCAGATTGATCGTTTTTTCAAGCGTGCCGTCCTCGGCGCTCGCGCCGCCGTCAAAGCCGCCGTGCCCGGGATCGATCACAACCGTCGAGAAGCTTTGCCGCCCGGCGGAAACAGTGACGCTCGGCCGCCCGATCACACGGTAGCCGATCAAAAGACCGGAGACGATGCCGGTCAGCGCCAGCAGCATCCAGAGCCTTGCCAGCAAGGCCTTCGGCGCGATGATTTTCATTGCAACACCCCGCAGCTGTAGATGCTACCATTTTATGCCGCAGCGCACGGGCGCATGATTCAATTATAAACAGTGTTTCTTTGCGTCCAGATAATCCTGCAGGATCATCACGGCGGAAACCTGATCGATCACGGCTTTTCGCTTTTTGCCGCGCGTATTCGTCCGGTTGAGCGCCTGATGCGCGCTGACCGTCGTCAGCCTCTCATCCTGCATCACGGCCGGAAGCCCCGTGAGCTCCTGCAGACGCATGGCAAAATCACGGCATTTCTGCGCGCGCGCGCCGGCAGTGCCGTCCATATTTTTCGGCAGACCGACGACCAGCAGCTGCGCTGCGTGCTCTGCGGCGACGGCGGCAATCTCCTGCGCCAGCCGCTCGGGATCCCGCTGCGTGACGGAGCAAACGGGTGAAGCGAGCGTTTCCGTCGGATCGCACACGGCAAGTCCGGTCCGCACGTCGCCGTAATCCACGGCCAGAATAATCATGAAGCAGTTCCTTTCTGTTGAAAGAATCCGCGGCGTCTGCAACTAGGCAAACGCCGCTGATCATTAGTTTCCTGAAAGCGCATCGAGAATGCCGCTGACAATGCCTCCGCCACCGCCGCCGGAATTGTTGTTGTTTCCGCCGCCGCCGGAATTGTTGTTTCTGCGGCCGCTGCCGCTGCCGCTGTCGTCATCGTCGCCGGAGTAGGAATAGGAGCAATAGGTGCAGGTGCCCGGCAGATCCGTGAGCTTATACCAGCCCTTCGCGGTGGAAT
>JAFZNN010000182.1 GCA_017550895.1 Clostridia bacterium | reverse complement strand
CCAGCGGAAGGTCGCCGTAGACCTCATCCGTCGACACCTGGTGATAGCGCTTCACGCCGCAGGTTTTGGCCGCCTCCAAAAGGCAGGCCGTGCCCATGACGTTCGTTTCCAGAAACAGCTGCGGCTGCTTAATGGACCGGTCCACATGGCTTTCCGCCGCGAAATTGACGACCACGTCAAACTGCTCCCTTTCAAACAGCGCCAGGACGAACGCGCGGTCCGCGATGCTGCCGCGCACAAACCGGAACTGCGGATGCCGCAGCGCGGCGGCCAGACTATGCATGTTGCCCGCGTAGGTCAGGCTGTCCAGGCAGATGATCTCATCCGCGCGGCTTTGCCTGAGCAGATACTCTATAAAATTGCAGCCGATGAATCCGGCGCCGCCGGTGACAAGCAGCTTCATACCGATGCTTCCTCCGTTTCGCTGGGCGCCGGCTCCTCCTTGACGGAGACGACCTTCCGGCTTTCAACGTGGTCATAATACTTTTTGAAGCGGACGCTGACGGCGTACGTCAGCCCGCATGCGGGGCAATAGAAGTTTGCGCGAAAGGCCTGGCTGTGGAATTTCCATTCCGTGAGCCTTTCGCATTCCGTGCCGCAGACCTCGCAGACGTGGTGCATCCGCTTTTTATCGACCAGGGGATTGTCCAGGTTGCGGATGATCTTTGCTTTGAACTGCAGCCGGTCGTAAAACTCCGATCCGCAGGGGACGGTCAGCGAGCGGAACAGGTCGGGGTCGTAGATTTTTCGCAGGATCTCGGCGGTCAGCATGCTGTCGCCCAGCGCGCGATGGTGGATATAGACCTCCGGGTCGATGCCGAGCGCCGCCGCCGCCGCAGAAAGGCCGACCTGCTGCCCCTTCGGGCTTTTCATCACAGCGTGATACACGCTCTGCAGGTCGCAGTAATTCTGCAGGAACGGGATCGTCTTGATGCCGTTGAGATAGCGGAAGTTCTCGAGCAGCACGCGGATATCGCCGTCGCCCCAGGTGAAGATCACGGTTTCCTTCGGGCCGATCCATTTGCGAAAGGCGGAAAACACCTGCGTGAACGGCAGACCCGTGCTGATATCGTCATTTGTCAGATGCGTGAGCCGCTTGACGCTGCCGCGCAGCTTTTTGCCGATCTGCGAGCGGATGATGCAGGTGAAGGTGTCGAGATTATCCAGATCGTCATCCAGCTTGACTGCGCCGATCTCAATGACTTCATTCAGAAAGCCGCTGACTTTTTTCGCGTAGGTATTGTTCCACTCCAGATCCATGATGACGTATTGCATGGATGCACATCCTTTGTTTTGCAATTGCGATTCGGTGCGTCAGCAGACGCAATACCCTTTTTCACGCAGAACCGAAACGACGCTTTCGACCCAGCGGCGGCAGATTTCTTCGCTCTCCGCCTCCGCCATGACGCGGATCATCGGCTCCGTGCCGGATTCGCGCACAAGGATCCGGCCGGCGTCGCCGAGCGCTTCCTTGGCGGCGGCAACGGCCTGCTGCACGTCGGGATCCGCCTGCGCGGCAGCTTTGTCGCTCACACGCACGTTTTCGAGCACCTGCGGATAGAGCGTGAGCTCCTCGCGCAGCTTGCTCATGGTGGTCTTGCGCGCGAGCATGACCTCCATCATTTTCAGGCTGGTCAGGATGCCGTCGCCCGTGGTGGCGTATTTGGAGAAGATGATATGACCGGATTGCTCGCCGCCGATGCGGTTCTGATGATTGGTCATGTATTCATACACATATTTGTCGCCCACGGCGGTCTGCACATAGTCGATGCCGACCGCGTCGAACGCCTTGTAAAGGCCAAAGTTCGACATCACGGTCGTCACGACGGTGTTGGTGATCAGCTTGCCGCGGTCCTTCATGTATTTGCCGTAAATATAAAGAATGTGGTCGCCGTTGAGCACGTTGCCTTTTTCATCCACGCAAAGGCAGCGGTCCGCGTCGCCGTCATAAGCGAAGCCGACGTCCATGCCGTGTTCGACGACATATTTCTGCAGCCCTTCGATATGCGTGGAGCCCGCGTTCTCGTTGATGTTGAAGCCGTTTGGCTCCGCGTTGATCACGGAGGTGGTCGCGCCCAGCGCGTCAAACACCGCCTTTGCCACATTCCAGGAGCTGCCGTTCGCGCAGTCCAGCGCCACCTTGACGCCCTTGAAGGAATACATGCCAAGGGAAATCAGATAGCCGATGTAACGGTTTCGGCCGGAGACATAGTCCACCGTGCGGCCGATGCGTTCTTTCTTCGCGTAGGGAATGCTTTCCCATTTCTGACCGAAAACCTCGAGGCAGCCGTCAATATAGGCCTCCACATAGCCGATCGTGGTCTCGTCCATTTTTTCTCCTTCACGGTTGATCAGCTTGATGCCGTTGTCAAAGAAGGGATTGTGGCTCGCGGAGATCATGATGCCGCAGTCGAATTCATCCACGCGCGTCACATACGCCACGGAGGGCGTGGTGGTCACGTGCAGCAGATAAGCGTCTGCGCCCGAGGCGGTCAGACCCGCGACGAGCGTATACTCAAACATATAGCTGGATCTGCGCGTATCCTTGCCGATGACGATGCAGGGCGGTTCATCCGAACCGCTGCGGCGCTTGAGCTCGCCGTAATACCAGCCGAGGAAACGGCCGACTTTATATGCGTGATCCGCGGTCAGATTCTCATTCGCTTCTCCGCGGAAGCCGTCAGTACCGAAATATTTACCCATATTGCACCTCAGTAATCGATTTTCAGAACGATTTCGCTCTGATTTTTGTAAATGCTGCCTGCGGGAACGGTTCCGCGCACGGCGGAAAGGGGATAGATGTTGCTGCCGCGGCCGATCACCGTGCCGGGATTGAGCACGCTGTTGCAGCCGACCTCAACGTGGTCGCCGAGCATGGCGCCGAATTTCTTCAGCCCGGTTTCCATGCGTTCGCCCTCCACTGACGCTTTCACGAGCGTTTTGTCGGATTTGACGTTGGAGGTGATGGAACCTGCGCCCATGTGAGAATAATAACCGAGAATGCTGTCGCCGACATAGTTATAATGCGGGGTTTGCACATGATCGAAGAGGATCACGTTTTTCAGCTCGACGGAGTTGCCGACCACGCAGTCCGCGCCCACGAGCGCGGCGCCGCGGATGAACGCGCAGTGACGCACCTCCGTGCGCGGGCCGATGATGCAGGGCGCGCCGAGATAGGCGGTGGGCGCCACGGTGGCCGTGCGGTGCACCCAGACCTCGGGCGCTTTCTCTTCATATTCGGCTTCGTCCAGCGTTTTGCCGAGCGAACGGATCAGATCCTTGATGCCCGCAAGTGCCTGCCAGGGATATTCAAATCCGCGCAGATACTCGCCCGCCAGGCTGTGTTCAAAGTCGAACAGATCTACTGTTTTGATATCGGTCATCCCTTTCAGATGGATTTTGAGTTTTTAAAAAGATATACTTAAAATTATTATATCATATCTTTCAAAATTGTCAAACAAAAATCTGCCGATCTGTATAATATATAATTTTATATAAATAAAATACATTTACAAATGCTGCGGGCTATGGTATAATAAACGACAGAATCTGCGGGAAGGGGGCGGCGCTGTGGCGGAACAGTCCAATCGACAAAAAATCAAGCTGGTGCGCCTGCTCGAAATCCTGCAGCGCGAATCAGATGAGATGCATCCGCTGCGCAAGGAGCAGATCTGCGAGCGCCTGAATGATTACGGGATCAGCTGCAACACAAAAACGCTCGCGCGCGATCTCCGGCTTCTGAATTCCTGCGGTTATGAGATCATGCAGGTCATGGACGGGCATGAAAAGATCTATTATGTTGCCGACCGCAGTTTCAGCGTGCCGGAGCTGAAGATTCTGATCGACGCCGTGGAGGCCGCGACGTTCATCACCGAAAAAAAGACCGGCGAAATGATCGAGAAGATCGCGTCCCTCGGCGGCAGCAACCGCGCGCGCCTGCTGACGGATAACCGCGTGCTGTTCAACGCGCGCAAGCACAGCAACGAATCCATTTATTATAACGTCAACGCGCTGGAAGATGCGATTGCCGGAAAGCACACGGCATCCTTCCGGTATTTTGACCTGAACGAAGCGCATGAACGCATTTATCGCAAAGAGAAGCAGCGATACGTCGTCGAACCGCTGGCGCTGGTATATCTGAATGATAATTACTATCTGATGTGCTACAGCAGCAAATATCAGAATCTTTGCAACTATCGCGTGGACCGGATGGATCAGGTGCAGGCGGAGGACGAATCGATCAGCGAGGAAGCGGCGGCGCAGCTGCCGGACCTTGCCGCTTACACCGAGCAGGTGTTCAAGATGTACGGCGGCCGGCGCGAGACGGTCACGCTTCGATTCGGCGAGTCGCTGATCGCTCCCGTGTATGATAAATTCGGCGAGGATCTCGTGCTCACGCGCGTGAATGCCGACGCGCTTGAGGCGACGCTGGATGTGGAGATCAGCCCGCCGTTCTGGGGCTGGCTGTTTCAGTTCGCAGGCGAAATGACCGTGATCGCGCCGCAGTCACTGGCAGATGAATATGCCTCCCGCGCGCTTTCCGTGATGCGCGCCGCGATTGAGGCGCAGGCTTGAGGTGATCGTATGAGCGAAAAAAAGAAACCGCGCGCAAGCGGCATGCATGTCTTTCTCTGGGCAGGCGTGCTGACCGGGCTGATGGTCCTGTCGGCGGCGCTGTTCGGTCATACCTCTGCACCGAAAGCTTCCGCCTCCGCCGAGGGCGCTGCCTTTCTGTCGCAGGCGGCGCAGAAAGATCCCGCCGTTGTGGAAAGCATTCTGCACGAGCGCTACGTGCGTGAGCTCGAGCTGCAGGCGCTCAGCGACGACCCGGATGCGGACGCGGAAGGCGAATTCAGCCTGAAGGAAATCTGGTCGAAATTCCAGGATTTCGTTTTGCTCGGCGATTCCCGCGCGGTCGGTTTTTACTATTATAAATTCCTGGATAAAAGCAATGTGTTTGCCGACGCCGGCAACACGATCCGCGATATTCCGGCGCAGCTCGATACCATCAAGAGTCTGCAGCCCTCCACGATTTTCCTGTGCTACGGTCTGAACGATACCGGCATCGGCTATTGGAACAGCGGCGAGCAGTATGCCGCCGAAATGCAGACGCGCCTTGCGCAGCTGCATGAAGCCGCGCCGAACGCCGTGATTGTCGTCAATTCCATTCTGCCTGCGACGGAGGCAGCCTATGAGCGTTCCCCGCGCTGGCGCAAGATCCCGGAATTCAGCGACGCGGTCGGGGAGCTTTGCGCAACGCTGGATTACACGGTGTTTGTCGATAACGACGCTTTGTGCGTGGCGCATATGGATCTCTGGGATCCGGAGGACGGCGTGCATCTGCAGAAAGCGTTTTATCCGTATTGGGCAAGGAATATGATCATCGCAATGGCAAAGGATGGATTGCAATGACGAAGATGAAGCTGCTGAATATTGCCCGCTGGCTGGTTGTGCTGCTGCTGATTATTTATATGATCGTCAGCTGCGCCGGCAACCGGACCAGCAAGGCGGATCCCGCCGCGGTTTCAAAGGCGGTGCTCTCCGCGGCCGCGCTGTCTCACACGCAGGAGGCGGACGCGCAGATGGTCAAGCGCCTGTACGGCGTGGATCCCGCCGAATATGAGAGCGTTGTGCTGCAGTATCCCGCCACAAATATGGATGCGGAGGAGCTGCTGCTTGTCAAGCTCCGCGACGTATCGCAGCAGGAGGCGCTGCTCGCCGCCGCAAACGCGCGGATCGACACGCAGAAGACGAGCTTTGACGGCTACGGCCCGGCGCAGTACGCGCTGCTGACCGAGCACTGCATCATCGAGGCGCGCGGCAATTATTTCCTTCTGGTCGTCAGTTCCAATGCGCAGGCGGCAAAGGAAGCGTTTGAAAAAGCATTGTAATTATATCAATCAGAATATTCTGAACGAGGTTGAAGCATGTCCTTTCATCAGCTGCTGTTCCCGTTTGTGTTTCTGCCGGTGAGCCTGGTGCTCTTCGGCGTGCTGCCCGGGAAAGCCAAAAAATACAGCCTGCTGCTCTGCAGCCTGATCTTCATCGCCTGGGGCAACCCGGGTGATCTGGTGCTGCTGATCGGCAGCGCGCTGTTCAATTACGCTTCCGGCCTGGAGCTCTGGCAGTTCCGGCGCAGAGGCGCGAATCGACGCGCGAAGACGGTGCTGGTGACCTCCATTGCCGTCAACCTGCTGTTCCTCGGATTCTTCAAATACTTCAATTTCGCCGTTGAGAATCTCAACGCGCTCTTCCATGTCAGTCTGGGCCGCAATCCCATGACCGCGCCGATCGGCATTTCCTTCTTTACGTTTTCCGCGCTCTCCTTTCTGCTGGACGTTTACCGCGGCGTCGGCACGGTGCCGAAAAACCCCGTGGATTTCATTCTTTACATCACGTTTTTCCCGAAGCTGACCTCCGGTCCGATCCTGCAATACAGCGCATGGGAATCCCAGATTTCCTCGCTCTCGCTGCAGCGTGAAAAGGTGGAGGGCGGCGCGCGGCTGTTTGTGATGGGCCTTGCGAAAAAGCTGCTGCTTGCCAACACGCTCGCGCTGCCGTTTCAGGCCATTTCGGCGCTTCCGGGCGACGCGCTGACCGCGCTTTCCGCCTGGATCGGCGCGCTGACCTATACGTTCATGCTCTATTTCGATTTCAGCGGGTATTCGGACATGGCCTCCGGCGTTTCGCTGATGTTCGGCATCGTGACGCCGAAAAACTTCAAATATCCCTATCGCGCCGTCAGCGTGACGGATTTCTGGCGCCGCTGGCATGTGTCGCTCGGCGCATGGTTCCGCGACTATGTTTACATCCCGCTCGGCGGCAGCCGGCAGGGGAACGCGATCACGCTGCGCAACACGATGGTCGTCTGGCTGCTGACCGGCATCTGGCACGGCGCAAACTGGACCTTCGTCGTCTGGGGTCTGCTGCACGGCGTGATGATCGTGATCGAGAAATTCCTGTTGAAAAAGCCGCTCTCGAAAGTGCCGAATGTGCTGCGCGCCGTGCTGACGTTCCTCGGCGTCGTCGTCGGCTGGGTGTTCTTCTTCTCGCCGAGCCTGTCGTCTGCCGTGCAGTTCCTGAAAGCCATGTGCTTCCGGCAGGCTGCCGCGGACGCGACGGCATTCTATTACCTGCGCGGCAGCTGGCTGCTTCTGCTGGTCGCCGGCATCGGCGCAACGCCGCTGCTCCATCGCGTCGGCGTCGCCCTGCGCAAGCAGCGGGTGCGCTGGTATTTCCCGGCGCTGGCAATTTCGTTCTGTCTGCTGCTCGCGCTGTGCATTGCCGCGATGGTCAGCGACACTTATACATCCTTCCTGTATGCTCAATTCTGATCGGAGGCATCGATGATGAAACAGCAACCCGCGTCACGCGCATCCTTCCTGCGCCGGATCTGCACCAGACCCGGCCTGTGGATCACTGCGCTGCTGCTTTGCGTTTGCGTCGTGTTTTCGCTGCTGACGTTTCTGCTGCCGAAAAAAACCTTTTCCGAAAAAGAAAATCGCGCGCTCGCGCAGATGCCCGCGCTGACGGCGGATACGCTTAAGGACGGCAGCTTTGCGCGCGGATTCGAAAAATACTTTGCCGATCAGTTTTACGGCCGCGATTTCTGGACGAAGCTGAATCTGCAAAGGCTGATCGTCTTCCGGCAGAAGGAAAACGGCGGCGTCTATCTCGGCAGGCACAAGCAGCTGTATCTGATCCCGGGCGACGTGAACGAGGCCGCGCTCGCGCGCAATCTGGAGGCGATGGAGACCTTTGCCGGCCGCTATCCTCTGGTCAAATCCTATGCCGCGATCATTCCGAACGCCGTGGAGGTGCAGCCGAAGAATCTGCCGCGCAACGCGCCGGTGCCCGATCAGGCGGCGCAGCTGGACGCGATTGCAAAGAAGCTTTCCAAGGTGCAGTGGCTCGACACG
This sequence comes from Clostridia bacterium, assembly GCA_017550895.1. Taxonomy (GTDB): domain Bacteria; phylum Bacillota; class Clostridia; order Oscillospirales; family Acutalibacteraceae; genus CAG-177. The sequence continues at coordinate 29,639 of JAFZNN010000182.1, read as the reverse complement.
CTGCCTGCGTTGCGGGAACGCGCCGACGAGTATCTGTATTATATGACCGATCATCACTGGACCAGCTTCGGCGCGTCGGTCGTCTTCCAGGCGATCGCGCCGCAGATGCAGATCACGCCCGTGAATGATTACGAGATTTATGAGGTCTCCAAATCCTTCCGCGGCACGCTCGCCGCAAAGAGCGGACGCAACAACGCGAAGGACCGCGTGGAGCTCTATGTACCCAAAACTGACGTCGACTATTTTGTGACCTATACCGAAAGCGCGAAAAAAGCCGGCACGATGTATGATATGAGCGCGCTGGACGCGCGGGATCATTATACGGTCTTTTTCGGCGGCAATCATCCGCGCGTCGATATCGCGACGACGGCGGAAACCGGCCACACGCTGCTCGTGCTCAAGGATTCCTACGCCAACTGCATGATGCAGTTCCTGTATCCGTATTATGAAAAAATCATCATGATCGATCCGCGGTATTTCTATGAAAGCGCGGATACGCTCATGCAGCAGAACAAAATTACGGACGTGCTGTATCTTTACAATCTGGATACGTTTTTATCCGATACTTCCTTGGCGGATGTGCTCGCGCAGCCGACGATCCCGAACGGCAATGCGCAGATGCCCGCCAATGAACAATAACGACATTTCCAATCAGAAAAGAGGCTGTTATCATGAAAAAAGTATTTGCACTGCTGCTCGCTGCGCTGCTGCTGTTTGCGCTTTCCGGCTGCGGCAAGGACGATCCCGCCGTCAAGAGTGAAGGCGTGATGACCAACGAGGAATACGACGCGGCCGAGAATTTCACCGAGGTGACGATCGAGGCCTATGTGCAGGCCAAGCAGGCGCTCAAGGACGGCAAGACGTCGCTGTATCTGCAGGATCCCGACGGGGCGTATTTCGTCTATAACGTTGCTTGTGACGACGCGGATTATGCGAAGCTGGAAGCCGGGCAGAAGGTCCGGGTCACGGGCAAAAAGGCCACCTGGAACGGTGAAATCGAGATCACGGACGCGAAGCTGGAGATCCTGAAAGGCAGTTATTCCGCCCAGGCGCTTGACGTGACCGACCTGCTGGGCGACCCGGCGATCATCGAGCATCAGAATGAGCATGTGCTGCTCAAGGGCCTGACCGTCGTCGGCTCCAAGGGGAAAGACGGCGCCGCCAGCGCGTTCCTTTATAACTGGGACGGCACCGGCGCGGACGGGGACGACCTGTATTTCAACGCCTCCATCAACGGAAAAGCCTATTCCTTCACGGTGGAGACCGATCTTTGCCCTGCGGATTCCGAGGTGTATCAGGCGGTGAAAAACCTGCAGATCGGCGACCGGATCGATCTGGACTGCTATCTGTTCTGGTATGAAGGGCTCAATCCGCATGTGATCGGCATCACGGCCGCGCAATAAAGCGTTCGGGAGACTCCTCGGAGCCTCCCGCTGTTTTTGCGGCCGAATTCCGGCGGCAAAGCAAAAAAAGATTGTAACCTGCGTTCAAGTGTGGTAAAATAAGATGCAAAGCTTGAACTTTCAAAGGAGATCGTTTTATGAAACGGATTCGGATCGCAGCCGCTGTTTTGCTCATGCTTTCGGTGCTGCTTTTATCTGCCTGTCAGACGGCGCGCCCGGGCAGCGGTTCTTCCACGCTGAAGGTCGGGGTCGGCACGATCACCGGAGAATTCCACCCGTTTTATGCCGAATCGCCCGGCGACCGCGCTGTGGTCGCCCAGACGTACCGCTCCATTCAGCGCCGCGGCGCGGATAACCGCCTGATCAACGATTGCGGCGGCATCAGCTATGAATATGTCGGCGATTCCAAGGTGAAATACACGGTCACCATCCGGGACGACCTGCGGTTTTCCAACGGCGATCCGGTCACGATCCAGGACGTTATTTTCTTTTATTATTTCATATCCGACGCCAGCTATGACGGCGTTTACAGCGATTTCTACCGCAATGATATCGAAGGGCTGAAGGCATACTATTATAATGATCCCGGCTATGCCGCGCAGCTGGCGGAAATTGCGGACAAGGTGAAAAAGAATTACTCGACGGATACGGTGGAAACAGACGATCTGAAGGCCTATCTCGTCGCAACGAAGCTCGGCGGCCTGTTCGGCGGCATCGACACGCCGTCGCCTTACGGCGGCACCTGGCGCGACTGGATGGAAAAATCCGGCAACGGCCAGGCGCTCAAGGCGGCGAAGGATGACAACGCGATTCTGCAGGCGGTGGCGCAGGCAGAGGTGCAGGCGCATCCCAAGGATTACAATCCCGCCGAATGGTATCGGCAGAAGCTGACGAAAGCCTATATCGAGCGCAGCTATGCGAGCGGCGCGAAGGTGACGGAAATCAGCGGCATTCGCAAAATCAACGATTATACCTGCACGGTGCTTTTCAATTCGCGCAGCATCAACGCGATCTCTCAGCTGAACGCGCTGCTCGTCAGCGAGAAATTCTATGCGGTCAATTATGTGAAGGGCAAAGCGCAGGCGGTGCGCGAGATGACCTCGTTCGGCGTCGGCACCGGTCCGTATTTTCTTTCGGAATACGAGGGCAACCGCGTGACGATGAACGCGAATGAATACTATACTGACGCGAAGCCGGCGTTTTCCAAGCTGCAGTTTGTGGATTATCAGGGCGCGGATATCGAGCCCGTGAGCGGCGTTGCCTCCGGCAAGCTGGACGTCGTGACGGTGGAGGCCGCCGCCGACACGGTCGATCGTCTGGCAAATCAGCCGGTCCTCTATACGGTCAATCATACGCCGGCCTATACCGCGCTGTTCCTGAACACGAGAACGATGGACAGCATCCTGCGGCGCGCGGTGTGCGGCGTTTGCAACCTGACGGATACGCTGTAGGCGCGATACGGCGCTTATTACACCACGCCGTACCGTCCGCTGAGCATCCGGTTCGCGGAGTATCCCGCCGACGTCACGGAGCCGTATTATAAAGAAAGCGCGTTTTCCGCCTATCAGATGCTCGCGGAGACCCCGCGCAGCGCGCTGACCGCGGCTTACCGGACGGACCGGCAGGAGGACGCAGCGCTCCTGGAAGCGTTGGCTGCGATCCTGAAGGAGAAGGGGATCACGCTCTCGATCCTCGCTTTGACGCCCGAGGGCCTGCAGCAGGCGGCGCAAAGCGGCGCGATCGATCTTTGGATCAATGCGGTGCCGGACGGCGCGACCTGCGACAAATATGAGGATTACCACAGCGGCGGGCAGCGGAACCTGACCGGCATTTCGGATGAAACGCTTGACGCCGAGACGGTCTCGCTTCATACCAGCGTCGGCAGCGGCGATCGCAGCACCGTGACCGCGGAGCTGCTCGATCACGCTGCGGAGCTCGCTTTTGAATGCCCGCTTTATCAGTCGCAGCAGATCACGATCTACAATACGGATACCGTCGCGGCCGGATCCGTCCCGTCCGACGCGAGCAGCTATGACGGCTTTGCCTATCTCCTGCCAACGCTGCAGCGCGTGTAAATCATATATTTGAAAAAGAGAACGCTCCTCAGATGATCCAATCATCCGGGGAGCGTCTTTATCTATTATAGTATGACGGGCTGCGGCGCGCCGCCGTTTTCCATGGAACGGTCCGCAAGGAAAACCACCAGATGCCCGGCCAGAGAGTCCTGAATATCCGTGCAGGAAACGGAAGGCGTTTCCCCGCGCACACAGGCCAGGAAATCCCGCATCAGATCGAGATCGCCGCCGCCGTGGCTGTCGTTTTTGACCTGCACGTCAAAGACGGTGTCGCGATGCTCGCAGCCGGGGGAGGGATCGATTTCGGAAAGCGTCAGGCGGCCGGCCTCGCATTCGCCGTCGATTTCTCCTTTGGTGCCCGTGATGTGAATGGTGCGCTTGCCGGTGCTCGCGCCGCCGATCATGCAGTGCACGCCGGTCGCGCCGCTCGCAAAGAAAACGCTGACGGTCTGATGATCCACGACGTTGTTGTCGCTCTTATACGCGCAGACGCCGTAGGGGCTCGTTTTCAGCAATTTCTTCTTATCTTCCAGCGTCGGATTCTGCAGATGCTCCAGCGCGTCCCAGACGTACCAGGTCCACCGGTCGGGGTGGTCGAGATACAGCCGCTTAGCGGAATACAGGCAGGTATCCACCAGCAGGCAGTCGACAAGGCAGCGCGTGCCGGCATTCTGCGGCGCGTGGTCCGGCCGGAATTGCTGGTTGCAGCCGAAGCTGGAAACCAGTTTCGGCTCGGTGCCGGCCATCAGCCACATCATCAGGTCGATATCGTGGCAGCATTTGGCAAGCAGCATGGAGCTGTGGCATTGCTCCGAATTGCGCCATTTCCCGCGCACATGGCTTGTGGACATGTGGTGGTAGCTGACGTATTCATTCGTCTGAATGCTGAGGATTTCGCCGACCGCGCCCGAGAGGATCAGTTCCTTGATCTTTTTATAAAACGGCGCATAGCGCAGCACGAAGCAGGTCATCACGCGCCGCCCGCAGGCTTTTGCGGTTTCCACAAGCAGCCTTGCCTGCGCTTCATTGACGGCGAAGGGCTTCTCGAGCAGCATGTCGTATCCGGCGCGCAGCAGCGGCACCGCCGTTTCGACGTGAATGTGATCCATAGTCCCGTTGATCACCACGTCCGCGAATTTCGGCGCTTTAGCGAGGATCTCCGCGGTTTCATAGCAGTGTTCATCCGGGATGGAAAACCGCTGCGCGATCATCTGCCTGCGGCCGGGATCGGGATCTGCGACGCCGACGATCTGCAGCAGCGCCGGCTCCTGCTCCGCAAGGGCCGCGTAAGTGAGACTGCGATGCCCGCCGCCGACGATAATGGCTTTGATGGGTTGGGTGTTCATCATAGTTTCGTCCAATCTGAAAGGAAAAAGCACCGCAGCTTTGCAGGCTGCGATGCTCGGGTTCGATTAAAGATCCTTTACAGCGTCTTTCAGCGCTGCCATCTCATCCATGCTCAATGTAACGCCTTTGCCCATTTTTTCGTGTTCGGGCGCCCATTCGCGGATATCGTATTTCGGCTCACGGCCGTTCCAGCTGATCAGATTCAGCTCTTTGGTCCATCCCTTGGGATTCTCGGAAAGGACTGCGACGGATTCAACGATCTCATAAGTGAATTCAGGCATGGTTCTTCTCCTTTCTTCAGTCTATTTTCTCTCTTATTATAATATAAAATATTTTAAAAGTAAATATATAAATTGAAAATTTTTATTTCAATTTTCAAAAAATCCGCGGTTTTTATCATATCGGGCCCCCTGTCCACATAGAATAAAGCAAAGAATGATGCGGAAGGGGATCAAAAATGAATTTTCAGACGGAAAAGCAGACCGTCGGAGTTGCCGAAACGGTGCTGGACACAACGGCGGAGCAGTCGCTTGAGGCGGATCTCCATCTGCCGGATTATTGCCCTGAAATCTCGCGGATCCTGCGCTGCGCGGTGGACACGTCCGTTTCAGGCGTGCAGACGCAGGCGGATCAGCTGACTGCGCACGCGACCGCCATGGTGCGGCTGTTCTATCTGGGTGAAAACGGCGACGCGGCGGCGTATGAGCAAAGCTTCTCCGTGCAGGGGCGCGTTTCGCTGCCGGCCGGCGCGCAAGTGGACGTCGTAAGCGTGCAGGTGCAGACGGAATACGCCAATTGCAGGGCGCTCGATCCGCGCCGCGCGGAGGTAAAGGCGATGCTGCGGTTTCTGTTCCGCGCGCAAAGCTGCAAGCGGGAGGCGTATCTGACCGGCGTACAGGGCGGCGGCATGCAGACCATGACCGCTTCTTTCCCGGCCGCGGATCTGGTCGGCCTTGCCGAGAAAACCTTCTCGCTCAGCGAGGTCGCGCAGCTGCCGGCGGACCATGCGCCGATCGCGCGCGTGCTCCATGCGGGCGCCTGCGTTGTGCCGGGTGAAATCAAAATCATCAACAACAAAGCGCTGTTAAAAGGCGATTGCGAGGTGACGGTGCATTATCTGGCCGAAACCGGCGCGGTCGAATCCATGACGCACGCGCTGCCGATCAGCCAGATTCTTGAGCTGGACGGCCTGACGGAAGACTGCGTGCTGCAGCTGCGGCACGAGGTGCGCGCTGCGGAAGCGGTGACGAAGGCCGACGCCGCGGACGATACGAAGCTGCTGGAGCTGACGGTTTCCGTCTGCGTGATCGCGGCGGCCTATCGCGAAACAACGCTGCAGCTGCTGACGGATGCGTATTCAACGCAGGGGAGCGTCAACGTACGGCGGAGAACAGCCGAGCTGCTCGCGCCGGATCAGCAGTTTCAAACAAGCTTTACAAATAAGGTCGTGCTGGAAAGCATCGGCGTTGCCGTGCGGCGTGTGCTGGCCGTCTGGTGCGAAGCGCCGCGCGCGACCGCGTCCCTGCAGGATCGCAGCTGCTGCCTTTCCGGCAGTTACCAGACGGGGATCCTGTATGAAGATGAGTCCGGCGAAATCGGCTGCCTTCAGAAAACCGTGGCCTTTGACGACCGCATTCCGCTGAAAACAGATGCGCAGCGCATTTGTGCGGAAACGGACCTGCAGATTCTCGGCGCAGCATGTGTCGCGACCGGCGACAGCCGCCTGGAGCTGCGCACGGAAATCTCCGCGAGCGGAATGATCTTTGCGCAGACGCTTTGCAGCTGCGTTGCCGACCTGACCGCGCAGACCGCTTCGCAGGAGGATCCGACGCCGGCGGCGCTGACGATCTATTTTTCGGAGCCTGGGGAATCCCTGTGGGAGATTGCGCGCCGTTATCGCACAACGGTGGATGCGATCCGTGCGGAAAACAGCCTGGACGCGGATCGGATCACGGAAAAAACCATGCTGCTGATCCCGGCGTCGATCGAATAATATTTCCATTGATAAATGCATCCGCACTGCAAACGATAAGGACGAAATGTTTGCGTTCTGAAAGGAGACGGTGCGCATGCAAATGATCGATGTGACGCGCGAGAGCTTTCAGCGGGAGGTCGCGGAGTATCCGGGCACGGTGCTGCTGGATTTCTTTGCCGATCGGTGCAGCGCCTGCCGGGCGATGACGCCCGTGCTCGAGGACGTTGCAAGCAGCGATGCGAATGTGAAAATCTGCAAGGTCGATGTGGATCAGAACCGCGCGCTCGCGGAGGCGTTCGGCATTCTGAGCCTGCCGACGCTGGTCGTGATGAAAAACGGCGAGATCCGCAACCGCAGCATCGGCGTCACACGAAAGAAAGCAATTCTGGATATGCTGGAATAGAAAACCGCATCGGTTCCTGCGTGCGCAGCAGCCGGTGCGGCATCATTTATTTGTCTGCTTTGAAAAGCTCTGCCGCTTCGGACAGACGCTGAATGATCGGCAGCCCCTGGGGGCAGGCGCGTTCGCATTGACCGCAGCGGATGCAGTCGTCGGCACACGCGCCGTCCGCGGTTGCTGCCGCATAGGCGGCGGCCGCCGCTTCGATCTGGCCGTTGCCGAGCTGCTGATTCATCGCGGCAAAGATTTCGGGAATGCGGATGCCTTTCGGGCAACCCTCCGTGCAGTAGCCGCACGCGGTGCAGGGGATCATATCGGAGGCCCGCAGCAGCGTCATGGCCTGCCGGATCACAGCCTGCTCTTCCGCATCCAGCGGACGGAAGTCCTTCATGAAGGAAATGTTATCCCGCATCTGCGCGAGGTCGGACATGCCGGAAAGCACGGTGATGATGCCCTCGAGGGAGGCCGCAAACCGGATGGCCCAGGAGGCATAGCTGCTTTCCGGCGCGTGCGCCTTCAAAAGCTCCCGCACGGCCTTCGGGGGGTTTGCGAGCGAACCGCCCTTGACCGGTTCCATGACCACGATGGAAACGCCGTGTTTGCGCGCGACTTCATAGTTTTCTCGCGCGGCGACCTTCGGGTTTTCCCAGTCTGCGTAATTGAGCTGCAGCTGGATGAAATCCACCTCCGGATGCTCCGTGAGCAGCTGCTCGAGCAGCGGGGGCTTGCCGTGGAAGGAAAAGCCCATGTGCCGCACAAGCCCTTTCTGCTTCTGCTCGGCGACAAACTCCCACAGATGGAATTTGTCATATTTCTGATAATTGTTTTCCTTGAAGGAATGCAGCAGATAATAATCGAAATATCCGGCGCCCGTGCGTTCGAGGCTAGTGTAGAACTGATTCTTTGCCGCGGTTTCCGTCGGCGCCATCATGAAGGCGTTGATCTTCGTTGCCAGCGTATAGCTTTCGCGCGGATAACGGTCGACCAGCGCGGCCTTGATCGCCTTTTCGGAGCCGAGATAGACATAGGCGGTGTCAAAATAGGTGAATCCGGCCGCCAGAAACAGATCGACCATGGCTTTCGTCTGCTCGATATCCGTGAACCCCGCTTTTCGCGGCAGACGCATCAGACCGAAGCCCAGCTTCGGCACGGATTGACCGAAATAGGTATCCATCTTCAGTTTTCCTTTCTCATGTTCCCGCAGTCAGTCTGCTTCCCTCAGCCGACCTTGCTCTTGACGAAGTCAATGATCGCGTCCTTGTTTTTCACCGCGATGACCGCGGCACCTGCAACGGCGGCGATCACGACGCCCTTGCGGATCGCTTTTTTCACAAGCTTTTTGGATTGCTTGACCGCGACGGCCTTCAGCTCGTCCTTTGCCTTGTCAAGCGCGGCGTCCTTGATGTTGTCAAGCGAGAGATCCGGCTTGGCGTTGACCGCAGCGGGAAGATTCTCGCCGCCGGGAATCTTGTCCTTGACCTTGTTGACCGCGGCCTCCTTGGCGCTGTCGAGCACGTTGTCGACGGCCTTGCCGATCAGCTCGGGCAGGACCTCGCCGGGAATCTTTTCCTTGACTTTATCAACGGCGGCGTCCGCAACCTTGTCGATCGCGGTGGTAACGAAGGATTCGATCATCGCGGATTTTTCCTGCTTTTTCTTATTCTTTTTGCTCATGCTAACCCCTCCTTTTTGTTGTACTCTCATTATAGCGGATTTCAGACGGAATTGCAAGAGGAAAGCGCGGCAGTGAAAGAGAAAAGGTGTGCTTTTCTTGCGCGTTTCAGCATTTTCATCGCCGGACATCTGCAAAAAAATTATGGACTTTTTTTATATTCTATGGTATGATAGATAAAATCAGAATAATCGAATGAAATCTGCTTGCAATAGAGGATGTAACACATGAAAAGTCAGGGGAAACAATCCATGATGAACGGCGCGATGATTCTCGTCGCGTCAACGATTCTGGTCAAGATCATCGGCGTGATTTTCAAGATCCCGATGACGGATATGCTCGGCACGGTCGGGCGCGGCTATTTCAATTCCGCCTATGAAGTCTATACGCCGATTTTTTCGATCGCGATGTCCGGCCTTTCGGTCGCCGTTCTGAAAATGGTCGCCGACGCCGCGGCCAAGGGACAGTACGGCGAAACGCTGCGCGTGCACAAGGTGTCGAAAAAGGTCTTCTTCGTCGTCGGCCTCGCGGGCACGTTCTTCATGTTCGCGATCACTTATCCTTACGCGAAGTATATCGCGAATGTGCGCAATATCCCGGCGCTCCTGTGCATCGCGCCTTCCATCTTTTTCTGCTATTATATGTCCGCCTACCGCGGCTATTACGAAGGCCGGGCGAATATGATGCCCACGGGCGTTTCGCAGGTGATCGAGGCGCTCGGCAAGCTCTGCTTCGGCCTGGTTTTCATCAAGATCATTCAGACGATCGGCATGTCCCAGTATAACGCCGGCATGCTTGCTTCGAACGGCGCGCAGGCCACCGTGTTCGGCGCGGTCGTCACCAACAACATTGAGGCCAACGGCGCGATCGTGCCCTGGGCGGCCGCCGGCGCGGTCTTCGGCGTGACCTGCGGCTCCATCGCGAGCACGATATTCCTTGCGATCTATTTCCGCATCAAAGGCACGGGCTTTACCAAAGAAGAGCTCGAAAGCACGCCCTGCGACAAAACGGACAAAGAGCTTGCGCGCACGATGATCAAAATCGCGATCCCCATGATCATCAGCGCCCTGGTGCTCAATATTACGAATCTGATCGATACCGCCACCATTCAGGCGCGGCTCAAAACCGCGGTCGGCTCGCCCGAGGGCTTTGAATATATCAAGACGATGTTCAAGACGTCCTTCGATCAGGCGATCGCGCGCGGCAGGCTGAATATCAACGAGAAAAACGAGGTCATCAAATACCTTTGGGGCTCCTACGGCATGGCGCTTGACTTCAAGGGTCTGGTGCCGATGATCACCGTGCAGCTCGGCCTGAGCTCTCTGCCCGCGCTCGCGACCGCGTGGACGCAGCAAAAGCGTGACGAGATCCGGAATATCATTGAAACGGTGCTGCGCATGGCGATGCTGATTGCCATGCCCGTCGGCGGCGGCATGGCGGTGCTCGCCAAACCGATCCTGACCATCATTTACGGCAGAGGCTCGAGCTCGGATTCCATCGAGATCGTCGCGCCGATCATGGCGATCTACGGCATTGCGATGCTTGTCATCGGCGTTTCCACCCCGATCACGAATATGCTGCAGGCCATCGGCAGGAGCGATATTCCGGCAAAGACCGTCTGCGTTGCCGCGGTGCTGAAAATCGTGTGCAACTACGTCTTTGTCGGCAACTATCACATCAACATTTTCGGCGCGCTGATCGGCACGGTGCTGTTCTATGTCACGGTCGTCGCGGTCAACCTCAACCGTCTGATCAAGCTCACGGAATCCAAGGTCAGCTGGGTGAATGTGATCCTGCGTCCGCTTGCCTGCGCCGGTCTGAGCCTTGCGGGCGCTTACGGCGCCTATGCGCTTGCCATTCGCCTGCTTCCCGCCGGCGACCCGGGCAGCATTTTCAACAGCAACACCTTTGCAACGCTCGCCGGAATCGCGGTGGCCGTCGTCATTTATCTTGTGACCGTTCTGCTCTTCAAGGCGATCCGCAAGGATGATATCATCACGCTGCCCGGCGGCAGAAAAGTGGTCTCGATCCTTGAAAAGCGCAACCTGATTTCCGATTAAGGAGTTCCGATATGATTGAAATTGTTGATATCAATCACGCCGCGGAGATTGACGCGTTTGTGCGCGCGCATGAGAAATGCCATTTTGAGCAGACGTCCTCCTGGGGCAGAGTCAAGAATTACAGCGACTGGGTCGGCCTGATCTGCCGCGATGAGAGCGGCGCGATCAAGGGCGTGATGAGCATCCTTGTGTCAAAGATCAACCACACCAATATGACGCGGCTCTATGCGCCGCGCGGCCCGCTGTTTGACGAGGAGGACCTCGACACCTTCCGCGCGCTGATCGACGCAGCGAAAAAGCTCGCGAAAAAGTATAACGCGATGCTCTTGAAGATCGATCCGATGATCCCGAATGAGAACGAGGCATTTCTTTCGCTCACAAAGGAGATGGGATTCACGGTCAACACCGCCGCGGATTTTTCGCTTTCCAATCCGCGCGTCGCTTATGTGACGGACCTGAGCGGCATCCATACGCATGAGGAGCTGTTTGCCATCTATCATCGCACGATGAAGGGGCATATCAGAAAAGCCGAGAAAACGCTCACTCTGCGCATGGGCACGGAAAACGATCTGCCGGAATTTATTGAAATGATGAAACAGACCGGCGAAAAGAACGGCTTTCATCCGCACAGCATGCAGTATTACAAGGCCTTCATCAACGATCTGGAGGGCGCGTCGTTCTGGATCGCGGAGGAGGACGGCGTCCCCGCGGCGGCGACCTTCGCCGTGGAGCTCGGCAACCGGATGTGGTATATGTACGGCTGCTCCTACCGCGACCGGCTCAAGAATCATCCGAATGAGTTCCTGCAGTGGAAAATGCAGTGCCACGCGGTCGATCAGGGCTATCGTTACTTCGATCTGCGCGGCGTGGAGGGCTTCCCCGATCCGGAGAACCCGCATTACGGCCTGCATCGATACAAGCAGAGCCTCGGCTCCACGTTTGTGTGCTATTGCGGCGAATTCTATTATGTCTGCAAGCCGCTTGCCTATAAAGCGTGGAATCTCATTCAGAACAGAAAATAACGGCGCATGCCGCATCTTTCCCGATTTTATTTTCCCCGCTGCGGTTTTTGCCGCGGCGGGGTCGCTGTTTTAGATTTAATTCTTGCATTCTTTTTGTTTTGTGATAGAATAAAGAAAGAAATATGCTTATTTTAAGTGAAGGGGATGGAAATGAAAACCAAAACGCTGACGCCCGCGCAGCTGCAGAAGCAGGCCGAGAAAAAAGCGCGGGAAATCAAAAAATGGGAGAAAGAGAAGGCGCGGCCGAAAAGAAGCTGTTATCTGATCTATCTTGTGCTTCTGATCAGCCTGATTTATGTGACGGATGAGATCGCGTCGCAGATCAATACGTTGATGAAAACGGAGATCGCGAACGATCTGATGGCGAGATTCGGCGACAAATCCGTCGGTATGCTCGATGTGGTCGGCTTCATCGCCGTGCCGTTTCAGGCGCTTTCCATTTTTTACAAGCCGCTTTCCGACCGCTACGGCAGGAAGCTGTTTCTCGTGGTCAACACCTTCGGCATCGGCCTGGGCCTTGTGATCATCTCCCTTGCGCAGGGCATTGTGACTTACATTCTCGGCACGGTCGTCATGATGTTCTTTGTGCCGCACGATATGCAGGTCGTCTATATCATGGAATCCGCGCCGTCCAATCACAGGGCGAAGATTTTCTCCGTCATCAAATGCGTCGCAACGCTCGGCGTGATGCTCGTTCCGCTGTTACGGAAGCTGTTCATGACCGACGCCGCGCACTGGCCGGCGGTGTATCTGATCCCCGGTCTGATCGGGCTTGCAAGCTCGTTTATCGCGCTGTTTTTCGCGCGGGAAACGGACGCCTTCATCGACTCGCGCCTGCGCTTTCTGCGCATGACCGAGGAGGAACTGGAGGCGGAGCGGCAGAAGAAGACTGCGCAGGATCAGCAGGGCGGCTTTGTGGCAGGCCTGAAATTCGCGCTCGCGCACAAGCAGCTGCGCTGGGTTTTCATCATCACCGCGCTTGCCAATTTCGGCGCGATCATCACCCTGCATTATCAGGTGATCCTTTCCTACGGCTACGCGCAGAATCTGCTTGCTTCCGGGCAGTCTCCGACGCTGGACGCGGCGCTGAATGCCGCGAGCATCGGCGCTGTGACGCAGGCGCTCTTCCTTTTCCCGGTCGGGAGCGCCGCCGCGCAGCTGCTGGTCGGCTTCTTTGCGGATCTGCTCGGGCGCAAACAATCCTGCATCATCATGACGGCGATGGCGATCACTTCGTTTTCGCTGTTTGCCATCGGCGCGAAACATGCGTGGAATCCGTATCTCGTCGGCCTGTTCTGCGGCGCTTCGATCGGCAGCTACTGGGGCGTTACGGATCTCGGGGCCATGCTCAGCTCCGAATCTGCGCCCACGAATCTGCGCTCCTCCGTCATTTCCGCGCAGTTCCTGCCCATCGGCGTCGGCTATGTCGTCGCCTACGGCGTCGGGCTGCCGCTGATCACGCTCCTGGGCAACACGGCCGTTCCGCTCGTGACGCTCTGCCTTGCGATCCCCGGCATGACGGCGTCGCTGATTCTGCTGATCGCAAAGGTGCATGACACCAAAGGCGTGGATCTTGATAAGGTCACGGGTCTTGAATGGGATTGATCTAATAATATAGAATCATTGCGCCCGCACTTTGATGCGGGCGCTTTTTTCTGTGTCCTATTTCTGAATTGTCATATACGGCCGCAGGGGTTTCAATCGTTTTCGGCGATGATTTTTTGCATTTCACATTTGAAAATGCCGCTGAACTGTGCTATAATAAATAAAAAATTGAATGATTGGAGCGATACTATGAAACGCGTTCTCCTGAAACTCTCTGCGCTGCTGCTTACCCTCGCGCTGCTCTTTGCGCTCGCGGTGCCTGCGCTTGCGGGCGGCGACACATTTGCGGACAGCGCCTACGCGACCCTTGTCACCTTCTCGGATTGCCAGCGCTACGGCCCGGGCGCGTATGTGGATTTCGGCAGGGTGCTCAACGTGATGAAAAACGACGGTATGCCCGAGCCGGATTCTCTGCTCATGGGCGGCGATTTCACGAAGATTCTCTACGATTACGCAACGCCCGGCATGATCCAGCTGCGCGAGCAGTATCTGCACGTTTATCCGCAGGGTGATCCCGACGATATCATCTGCGTGCAGGGCAATCACGACAACAAAGTCGCCGGCTTTTATCCGACGGGGATGTACGATCTCGGCACCTACTGCCTTTTCCTGATGAACGAGGATGATTTCCCCTGGAAGCAGGGCAGCAACACGAGCAGCAAGGAAGCGACCGTGAAGGCCACTGCGCAGCAACTGGAAACAGCGATCGACGCGATGATTGCCGCGAATGATCTGCGCCCCGTGATCGTGCTCACGCATGTGCCGCTGCACCACACGACGCGCAATTCCTCGGCGGATAATCTCTATGCCTCCTATATTTTCAGCGTGCTCAACCGCGCGGCGGAAAAGCTGGACGTGATTTACCTCTTCGGCCACAATCATTCCGACAATTACGATGATTATATCGGCGGCTCGGTCAATTACCTTGCGCCGGGCGACATGATCCGCATCCCGACGCCGGAAAATCCCGGCGAGGACGGCTACACCGAGGAGACGCTGCGCTTCACCTACACGAACTGCGGCTATATCGGCAATTCGGAGAATACGCTTTCCGACACGTCGACCAATGTGCTCACGCTCGGCGCGATCCGGCTCTTTGCCAACAAGATCGTTTTCCTGAAGTATACCGAAGACGGATTATATCGCAGCGAAACGGTGCAGAGAGTGCACACGGCGACCGCCAGCGAAGTAAGCACGCCGACCGAAGCGAAAGAGATGCAGCGCAACAATCCGGCATTCTGGGAATTCGAGCTGAAGATGCTCGTGCCGCTGGTGCGGTTGATCATTCAGGTGTTCGGCCTGTATCAATGATTCATTTTTGAAGGAGAAATCGTTATGGTGATCAGAACAGAAGACTGCAAAATCGAACAGCGCCCGCAGATGCGCGGCGGCGACGGCACCGTGCAGATCACGCATTTTGTCGGCAAGGAAGCGTTGCTGGGCAAGGGGAGACTCTTTGCGCGCATCACCCTTGCGCCGGGCTGCTCGATCGGCGAGCATGTGCATGAGGGCGACAGCGAGCTGTTTGTCGTCGAGCGCGGGTGCCCGACCTATGATGACGGCGGCGTTTCGGTGGAGGCAAAGCCCGGCGACGTACTGATCTGCCCGCCGGAAACCGCGCACGCGATCAAAAACAACACCGCGGAAACAGTGGACCTCATCGCGCTGATCGTGTATGCGTAATTGAATATAGATCGAATTAAGAATCGGAGCTGCCGCAGGTGAATGCAACAGCTCCGGTTTTTTATGATCGGAAACAATCGAGGACGGCGGCGCCGCGTTTTACGAACGCAACGAAGGCGTCGGTCTCCGCGTGGATTTCGTGCCATCCCGGCGCGTAGGGCTGCCCGCTGCTTGTCAGGATCCATTCGCCTTCCGGCAGATAAACGGATTTTTCCGTCTGCCCGCGGTGCACGATCGGCGCGAACAGAATGTCGTCGCCGAACAGATACTGCTCGCCGAGCGTATAACAGACCGGATCCTCCGGATAATCGAAAAACATCGGCCGCATGACGGGATATCCCTTTTCGGCGGCAACGCGCAAATGCGTTTCAATATAAGGACGCAGACGCTCGCGCAGGAAGATCAGGTCTTTCAGAATGGGCGTGTTCCTCTCGCCGAAGCTCCAAAATTCATTCGGGTCGCCCGTCGGTTCCTTGACGTCGCGTTTCTTTTCGCCGTGGCGGTTCCGGTTGCCGTGCACGCGCATAACGGGTGAAAACACGCCGTACTGGAACCAGCGCACGATCAGCTCGCGGAATTCCTCGCTTTGCGTGTCGCCGCCCCAGAAGCCCCCGATATCCGTATTCCACCAGGGGATGCCGCACATGGCCATGTGCAGCCCGGCCTTGACCTGTGCCGCCAGGCTGTCAAACGAGGAATAGATATCGCCGCTCCAGACGAGCGCGCCGTATTTCTGACTGCCGGTGTAGGCGGCTCTGGTCAGCGTGACCGGTACTTCGTCCCGGATCGATTTCAATCCGTCATACGCCATTTTAACATAATAATAAGGATAAAGCAGACCGACCTCGTCGCCCCTGCCGATCGAAAGGCGCAGATTTGAGAAGTTTTCGGGATGGATTTCCGGCTCCGCTTCATCGAGCCACAGCTCGTCGACGCCGTTGTCCAGATAATGCGCTTTGAGCTTTGAGAAGACAAAGGCGCGCGTTTCCGGATTCGTCGCGTCGATCTCCGCCTGCGGGCCGTAAAAATCAAAGACCTTGCCCGTGCCGTCGTCAGTCTTGATCAGCAGATCATGGTCGCGCATGTATGCGTAATTCTCACTGTTTTCATTGATCGTCGGCCAGACGGAAACGATCAGCTTTGTGCTCATGGCGTGAAGCTCGTCGGCCATTGCGCGCACATCCGGCCAGTAACGCGGATCGAATTGATAATCGCCCTGCTCCGTCCAGTGGAAATAATCGCAGACGATCGCGGAGAGGGGAACGCCCTCTTCCTTGTAGCGCCTTGCGACCGCGAGCAGATCCTCCTGTGTTTCATAGCGCAGCCTGCTCTGCCAGAAGCCGGTTGCCCAGTGCGGCATCACTGGCGCGTGGCCGGTCAGATCCGCGAGCGTCGCGGCAACCTCCCTGGGCGTTCCGGCAATCACGACATAATCGATCTTGCGCGTCGCGCCGACGCTCCAGCGCGTGCGGTTCACGGAGAGCTCCACGTTGCCGACGGCCGGATTGTTCCAGAGAAAGCCGTAGCCGAGCGAGGAATAAACAAAGGGAATCGTGCATTTCGCGTTGACGTGCCGCAGATCGAACGAGCAGCCCTTCAGATCAAACCGTCCGCTTTCCTCATGCCCGAGCCCGTAGAACCGTTCGCCCTCCTGCGGCGCAAAGGTGACCCGCGCGGAAAAGGCGCCGCGCGCATTCTTTTCATAATGCCGGAAGCCGGAGAAAAACGCCAGCTCCGGTTTTTCCTCAAGGATCGTCTGCCCGTTTTTGAAAAACGTGACCTTGCCGTTGCGTTCGAGCTGAACGCGCACTTCGCCCACGGTCATGCGCACGCTCGACACTTGGTCTTCGATTACGGCCTCTGCCGTCTGCGGCAGCAGCGTGAAGTTTTCGTCATAGACTTCGCCGCCCGGAAACGCCTCGAACCGGATGGCGTTTTTCGCGCAGGGCGTGATGCGCACGACGTCTTCGCTTCTCGCAAAACGGATCTCATTGTTTCTGATGATCGTATGTTCCATTCTTAAATCCTCATATAACAGACAAAGCGTTATTGCTTGTCGGCGGGCAGAAACCGGTCGCCGTCTTCCGCTTTCACATAAAGAAACGGATCGGACCCTTCGGCGGAATAGATAAGCGCGCCGTCTTTCAGTGAGAAACGGAAGACGAAATCATAACCGCTCGTTTCACGCAAAACCACTGTGTCGTCTTCGATCGACCAGGTGCCGGCGCCGAGGTAGCTGCTGAGGGCGCCTTCGTAATATTCATAAGAACCGTCGGCGTTCAGCGTGAGCGTGAAGTCGCCGCCGAATCCGCCGCGTTCACGGACATACGTTTTGCCCGCAACGGTGTCTTTGATTGACGGCGTTCTGCCGGCGCAGGAACCAAGGCAGACGAGCAGCGCCGCCGCGAGGATGAGCGCAGGAATTCTTTTCATAGCCGCTCCTTTCCCGATGGATCTGAATTCTGAGCTGATTTCCATTCATCTTGTCGAAATTCATTTTACCATGAAATGCCGGATTATTCAACTGCACTGGGCAGAAAGTTCAACTTTACTTTTCTTTATTTATTTGTTAAACTATATATAGTATTCATCGCCGGAAGGAGATGCAACCATGAAAAAGATCATTTCCCTGATCCTTTGCGCGGTTCTGCTTTGCTGCATGGCGTTGCCGGCCTTTGCCGCCGACGGCAAGTGCGGCTGCGGGTTTTCGCCGATCATTTATGTCGGCGCGCTCGGCTGCACGCCGATCGTGCGCGACGCCGGCACGGAAAACGAGCAGATGCTTTGGAAGATCGACACGGACTTTCTGCTTTCCAACCTCAAGGAGGTTTTGCCGCAGATCAGCAAGGCGCTGCTCACGCGCAACACGCAGCAGCTGGGGGATGCGCTTGTTGCGTTCATCAACGCCAGTTTCGGCGATCTCGCGCTTGACAGCGAAGGGCGGTCGAAGGAGAACGTCACAACGCCTGAGCTGAGCGTGCCGCGCGGGTCGAACCACGGGCCGGACAGCGATTATTACTTTAATTATGACTTCCGACTGGATCCTTTTGAGCACGCGGACCGGCTGCATGCGTTCATTGCGCAGGTCAAGGCGCTGACCGGGCACGACAGCGTGAAGCTGAAATGCTCGAGCATGGGCGGCGTCGTGCTTTCGGCCTATCTTGAAAAATACGGCTACGACGGGATCGACGTCATCATCTGCCGCTGCTCGCCGCTGCATGGCACGGCAGTGGCGGGGGAGGCGTTCTGCGGCAAGGTGGAGCTGAATTCCACGTCGCTTACCCGCTACGGCGAGGACGCCATTCCGTTTCTTGAAACAGGCGCCGCCGATGATTTCCTCGAGGGCACGCTTTACGCGCTGCTCGACGTGCTCAAGGGCGCGGGCGTGATCGACGGGCTGTGCGCGCTCGGCGACAAACTCATCAGGGACGTCGGCGATCAGGTGTATCAGGAAGCGCTGATCCCGATTTTCGGCTCGCTGCCCGGCATCTGGTCCTTTGTGCCGGAGGAATACTTTGAAGAAGCCGTCGGCTTCATGCACCTTCCTTCATCGGGCGGCCTGCACGACAAAGTGTTCGCTTACCGCAACGCGATGGCAAACATCGGAGACACGCTCAAAGCCGCCGCGCGGGACGGCGTGAAGATCTGCCTGATCTGCGGCTACAATGTGCAGCGCACGCCCCTTGTTACGCTCTGGAAATCGACCTCGGACGGCACGGTGGACACAAAATATGCCTCCCTGGGCGCGACCTGCGGCAACGTGAAGGAGCCGCTGGACGACGCTTATCTGTGTTCGCTTGATAATAGAACGTATCTTTCTCCGGATCATATGATCGACGCCTCCACCTGCGCGCTGCCGGAGTGCACCTGGTTTGTGCGCGACTGGCTGCACTGCAACGGCAACGCGGGGATTGACGCGCTTTTTAACCTGGTCATGACGAGCGACGAGGTCAACGTGCATGCGTTTGCGGACTTCCCGCAGTTTTTGGAAGCGGACGACGACGCGGATACGGTCTATCCTGTCACCGGCGCGCCCGATGCGTTCGAGCGGCTGAAAAACCACCCCTCGTGGCTGAATTTCATCCGGTTTCTGTTTTCAATCATCAAGAGTGTTTTTAAAAACTTCTGAGCGATTTTAAACAGCCAACTGCCGTGAACTGTAACTCTGAAATCGTTCCGCGTTGGATTTTTATCAGAGATCTGCTTTTTTCGCAGACCGAACCGGGAAGAAGGATGTTTACATTTATGAGCAAAAAACTGATCGCCGGTGTCGCCGTATTACTTTTGCTGATTTCCTTTGCCGCAATCGCGGCGACCGGCAGCCGCTATACCGTTTCCTATGACGTGAAGCCGCAGGACAATGCGCGCGCGGAGGATTTCACTCTCACGGCGGAGGATCCTCAAATCATTGAAATCTCCAACGTCAGGTTCGACGGCAGCAAACTGAAATATGACCTCCGGGCGCTGAAGCGGGGGATCACCTTCATTCAAATCAGGGATCCGTCCGGTGAGCCTCTGCTTTTGCAGAAGATCTATGTGCACAGATGGAAAATCATCACCGTCCAGTCGTTCCTCGGCAGCTGCTCGATGGATTTCCTGATCCCGCTGTCCGTTCTGATCGTGACCGTGCTTCTTTTCATCGAGCGTATCCTCAAATTCCGCATTGAAACGCGCGTGAGTTTTTACCGGTACAGAAACATCATGAACCTCGGTCTGCTTGTGTTTATGGCGTTTTTTATTCTGGATCTGCTGTTTGTCGTGCTCAGACACAACAGCATCGAGAATACCATCCGTTCTGTTCTGGGGACGGCGCAGTTCTTTGCGCACATTGTGCTTCCCATCGCTTTTGTGATGTTCGTGCTGGTCAGTATCAGCAATATGAACCTGATGCGAAAGGAAGGCGTCAACCCGCGCAATATGCTCGGTTTTCTTCTCGGGCTCGGGCTGTGTCTGCTGACTGTTTTGCCCGGGAAGTTTTACAGCTTCAATCTGCGGCATCAGTTCGTGGACGTTTTCAATGAACGGGGCCTCGGCACGCAGATCTATACCTTCCTTGAGAGCGCGTCGTTCTTTATCCTGGCTTATTTCGAATGCATCCTGCTCGGAACGATCATGTTCAGCGTCCGCGCGGCGCGGAAAACGCCGGCCTTTGACAAGGACTATATGCTGATCCTCGGCTGCAAGATCCGGTCCGACGGCACGCTGCCGCCGCTGCTCCGGTCAAGAGCGGATAAGGCCCTGGAATTTGCATTCAAGCAGAAGGAAGCGACCGGCAAGGACCTCGTCTTTGTGCCGTCCGGAGGAAAGGGCGCGGATGAATGCATGGCCGAAGCCGACGCGATCAAAGCTTATCTGCTGTCCGAAGGCATCCCGGAGGAGCGGATCCTCGCGGAGGATCAGTCGGGCAGCACGGAGGAAAACATCCGGAACTCGATGGCGCTTATCAACGAAGATTTCAGCGGCGACGGCAAACCCAAAGTCGCCTTTGCCACGACGAACTATCATGTGTTTCGCGCGGGACTCATCGCGACGGAGCAGGGCTGGCGCATGGAAGGCGTCGGCAGCCCCACCAAACGGTATTTCTGGGTGAACGCGTTCATCCGGGAATTCATCGCAACGCTCGCGGCGCAGAGAAGCCGCCACCTGAAGGTGATCGCGATCCTGCTTGCCGGCGTTGCCGTTCTGATGGCGCTGAACTGCCTGTCGGTATTTCTGTGATCGGGCTCCTCGGCGGAAGATAAAGAATTCAGAAAGGAAGGCAGAGACCCATGACGTTCAAAGCTTTGATCCTGCGCCCCGTGGCCGCGCTGATCACCGTTTTCATGCTGATTGGCGTGGGCGTGTGCACGCACGAGGCCTATGACGTAAAAGATCCTGCGTGTTGTCAGCTGAATTTCACCGTGCTTTCGGACGTGCACGTGGAAGGAAACAATCTTCCCAGATACAAAGTATTTGCGCGGTCGCTGCAGGACGTCGGGAAAAATGAGAGCGGCAACGACGCGATCGTCTTTCTGGGCGACAGCACCATGAACGGCCATCACCTTGAAAACCTGCTGTTTCACGGCGCCGTGCATACGCTGCTCCGGGGCGAAACGGTGCTGCCCGTGATGGGCAACCACGATATCGGCAACGGCAGCGGTGATTATGAAACGCTGCAGAACCGCTGGTATGACTACACCGCGGCGTTCTTCGGCAGGAAGCTCGAGCACCCGTATTATTACGAGGTCATCGACGGCTGTTATTTCATCGTCCTCGGCATGGAGTCGCAGGAAGTGCATGAGCTGTATATCTCCGACGCGCAGATGGAATGGCTCGAGAAGACGCTTGCGCTGGCCGCCGAAAGCGGCAAACCCGCATTTGTGTTTTCGCACCAGCCCGCCGACTACGCCGTGAATGCGGACGGCGTGGAGGACGGGCGCCTGACTGATCTGTTCGCGGCGTATAACGAAGAACATGACCTGTTCTGCTTCGTGGGCCATACGCACATGCCCATGTATCTGTTCTGGTCCTTCCACACCGACGACGGCTTTCCCGAAACCTATCTGCCCCGGCTGACCTCGCTTTCCGGCGACGATGACGTCATCAACGAGGATTCCGGCATCGGCGTTGAGGTGGAGGTTTATGAGCGCGAGGTCGTGATCCGCGCCCGCAACTTCTACAGCGGCGAATGGAGATACGATCCGGTGGATGAAACAATGTGTGAGGTCACATATCCGCTCAAGACGGCGCTGCCCGCGAAGTCTGCGAATTCAAACGGCTGACAGCCGCGGTTTGTTCGGCAGCGCGGATTGTCAAATATATCGTCGCTCTGTACCGCCTTTCCTTTAAGGCCTCACATTATGCAAAGAAATGAGCCGCTGCTTTGATGCAGCGGCTCTGTTTCATCATGATTCGGCGCGAAATTGATTTATTCAGATCAATCTAATTAACAGACGTATTCCTGCAACACTGTCAGGTCGTATTCGTTGACGATGCGCACCCGGATCGGTTCCCCGTATCCTTTGCTTTTGAGATAACCGATCATGAATTTCAGGTTCGCGGTGCAGCACGCGTCAGTGCCGAAGGTGAGAATATAGGTGCGGGACAGATCCAGGTCAAGGATCGGGGACATTTTTGCGAGATACTCCTCTTTCGTAACGCCCCAGAAAGACGCTCTGTCCGAAATTAGCTTCTCATCGAAACAAACCCCATCGCAGCTGCCTTTGGAGAAATCTTCCCGAAACGGGATCGTCTGATCGTCCGGAAAGATCCTGCCGAAAAGCTTCTGCATCTCGTCTCCGGCGACGATATAAATGAACTCATTGTTCGCTGTCATCTTTTCTTCCTCATGATTGCCAGAGCTCGTATCCCAAAGGCGTGATAAATTCGGGGATCTCAATTTCTTGTCCGTTGGTATCCAGTGCGCGGTAAAATGTGGGCGAATACATCAGCTTGATCGTTGCGTCATATTCCAGCAGGAAATTATGATCGGGATCTCCCGTGACGGTATAGATGCGTCTGTCTTTATTTTCCGGATCGACGACGGAGGCGCTGTTCTCATCCTGCACGATGTATCCGATGCATGTTTCCGCATCCTTCGGTCTGTAGGAATTGCTGATCGTGCCGTAAGCGACGTAGACTCTGCCGCTGTATTCGATCGTTCCGAACAGCGCGTCGTCGTGCGCAGCATCCTCATAGGTCCCCATTTCAAAAGCGATCGCATCCTGGGGCAAAGGCGGATACTGCTGCCGCCCGCATCCGATAAGGGAAAAGAGAAAGATCATGGAGGCAAGAACCGCCGCCCAGCCTTTTTTCAAAACAACGTTGTATTTCATCTGCATATCTCCAATAATAACGGATTGATTTGCATCCGTCTCCATTGTGTTCAAGTCCGATCTCCAGAACGCTGTTCTCATTCAGCGGATGCTTTTCGGATATACCGCTTGAAAAAGGTGATGGCCGGGCCGATCGAGGAAACCGGAATTCGTTCATTTGTCGCGTGGGCGCAAAGCATAAGATCAAATCCTGCCTTGAAGGGTGAAAACCTGTAAATGTTCTCACAGATCGGTTCATAGGCGCAGGCGTCTGTGCCGTACATCACGAGATAAGGGACGACGATATGATCGCTGCTTTCCTGCATGCAGAGCGCTTCGATGATCTGAAATGCTCTTGAATCAGCATGGGAGACCGCAGAGGCCTCAATTTTCTTAAGGCAGTGGATTTCAACATTCCCGCGCTTTGCGCATCTGTGAATATGATTGATCACATCCGCCGAAGACACGCCGGGCATCATACGGAAATTCACAGTGGCCGTCGCTTTCTGCGGCAGCACATTTGCGGCGGGACTTCCGGAAAGCATTGTAACCGCAGTCGTGGTTCTCATCATGCTCGCAGAAAGGGGAATCTGCGTCATCGCAATCTTCAGAACCGGCTTGAGCAACGGAATATTGCAGGTGAGAAGGCGCAGGGGATAGGTGCAGTTTCTGCCGACACTTTTCAACATATCCATCAGAAACGGGGGCATCTCAGCTTTGAACTGTTTGCGTTCCAGTTTCCGTATGACAGCGGCAAGTTCGCCAATTGCCGAGTGTTTGGGCGGCTGTGAGGAATGGCCGCCTTTTGCGTGGACGCTGATTTCAATATCCGCATATCCCTTTTCGGCAATGCCCACGCCGCAAAGGCATTTATGATTCATTACGCCCTTCACATCCACGGGCAGCATCACGCCGCCTTCGTCTATGACGCAATCAAGATGGATGCCTCTTGCCCGCAGTGTTTCCATCATTGCATGCGCGCCGCCCGAATCGCTCATGGACACCTCTTCATCCTGACCGAAAAGCAGATAGACGTCCCGCTCCGGCGCAAAGCCCTCCGCAAGAAGGGATTCCACGGCTTCCATAACTCCGATCAGATGGTTTTTCATGTCAAGGGCGCCTCTGCCCCAGATGAATTCGCCGTCATTGAAACCGCTGAAGGGCGGATGCATCCAGTCGGATTCCGTCTTTTCTGACACAGGCACGACATCCTGATGGGATAGAAGCGCAATCGGGTCAAGATCGCTTCTGCTGCCTTTCCACCGGTAGATGAGATTGGCCTCTTCAATGAGTTCTTTCTCAAGGTTTTCGCGGATGAGCGGATAGGTTTCATCCAGATAAGCATGAAACCGGTCAAACTGCGAAAAATCCACGTTATCTTTTTCGGGATAGCTGACCGTGGGAATGGAGATCGCGCCGCTTAAATGCGCGCACGCGTTTTCAACATCTGTTATTTCATCCGGCAATGCAGCGCGGTCTGTCTTTTTCGGCGTGAATCTTGCGGCTCTGACCGCGTTGATCACCGAAAGCGCGCCGAAAGCGCCGATGATGGAATATTTCACCGCTTTTTTCATGTTATACTTTTTCCTCTTTCAGTGCGTCCATTTCACGTCCGGATAAGCGGAATGCTCAATGGATTCTTTATCAATCACTTTGCAGGGTTCGCTGATTTTGAACGTATAGATGTTTTTGTAGTCTGTGTTGGCGGCGATTTTCAGCGTGCCCTCGCCGGTGTTGTAAACAGCGCTCCACAAAGCGATGATGCTCCAGGGATATTTATCGTGCTTGTATTTCAGCTTCACATGAGAAAGCAGATCCATCGCTTCCAGCTCGGTCAGGACGCCGTCTTTTGCCCGCAGCACGCTTTTGACGGCTTCGGTGCGATCTGCGCCTTTTTGATCGATTTGATAGGAACCGATGTCTTTTGTCAGGCTGTAATTCGCGGCATACTGCAGCGCAAGGCCGTCATCTTCATAAATTGACCCTGTCACCGGGCAAACGGCGCTGCCGCGCTCATAAACGTGCAGAACGCTGTCGATGTATTCAACGACCACGCTTCTGCCGCTAGCGTCAACAATCTGGTAATGATAGTTCGTCCAGAGAGAATCGTGCATATTGTATTTTTTGATAAGCGCAACCGCTTCGTCAACATTCGCGCAGGTGTCAAGCACGGCGCGGATCATCGCGGTGGTCGTGATATCTTTTTTGCCGGGTTCCTTCTGATTCGTTGCCTTTGCGCGAAGCTGAAGCACCGCGATCGCAAGACCTTTTTCGTTTATGCCGTCCACGCAGCAATACGGCGCGAGCAGCGTCCTGTATGCATTGAAACGATGAAAGCGCAGCGCAGTGCCGTAGGCCATAAAATTGTTGTCGACAACCGAGAGGGAAGCGTATCCGTTCTCCGGGTGCGTCCAAACGACAAAGCAGGGCGCGATTCTGAAATCAAAGTTTCTCGCGAGCAGATGTTGTCCCTCGGGCGTGAACGCCTCAAATGTCGTGCAGCCTGCGCCCTCGTCTGTGCCGGGCCTGAATACCCGCAAGCCGAACGTCAGGACGTCGGCGGCAAACGCCATCAGTTCGCCGATGGACGATACGCCTTTTTCCATCAGTTCGGGCAGATGATAATTGCAGCGGTAATCCAGCAGATAGATATTGTCGTCGAGCTTTCTGGCGGAACGGATGGTCGCAAGCCGGTTGTTTTTTAAACTGTGCACGTATGCTCGGAAACTTATCATTCGAATCTCTCACAGATAAAACCATCTCGAAAGGGGTGGCTTTATTTGTTCTCCTTTCGGTCATTTTATAGTATTTTACCATGATTCTTATCTCATTTCAACTGCTTTCACAGGGGAAGACGCAAAAACGGGAAGCCCTGAAAATCAACGGTTTTCTTTGAGAAAGAGTGCGAAAAATGAAAAAATCATAGAAAGAACGCCTGAAAGACATTCCTGTTGTCTTCCGGTATCATGATACGATCGCAATGCGTGCCGCAGAAAGCAACGTATTCGTCCGGATCCATTTCCCGTCTCACGCAGAACGCATGCTTTGTATAATCCATGAAGCCGTAGTTCGGACCGTTATCATATCTGAATCGGCCTTGGGCATAAGGAATCTCTGGCTTGAAATACCGGTCATACAGCGTTTGTATTTTCTGATACAGCGCCTCGTTCGGGGTCTGATCATCCGCTTTTTGTCAGCATCATCGCCAGAGCGCCGCCCGGATGACTCCGAACGGCTGCTTTTGATTGTGTGTTTTCGATGAAAAAGTGTTACGCATTGTTCTGCGTGAAATACGCCTCCGATGCCTGATAGTAGAGCGTCAGGGCTTTGGTGGCGTTGGCAAGCGCGTCACTGACGGACGGATCGTTCGCCTCGTATTTCGTGAGGGCCTTGTAAACGTAGCTCATGGCGGAGTATGCCCAAGTATTGACTACGTTGCCGTCGCTGTCAAGAACGGTCACGGTGTAAGCCGTGCCGAGCAGGGCGGAAGCGATGTCGGGGACTTCCACATAATAGGAGCCGCCGTTTGCCGTGGGCGTCAGTTCCATTGCTTGTGCGCCTGCGCCGAGCAGGAAGGTGTAATCGTTGAGGGCCGCGCCTGCGGGAAGGGTGAAGTAATGCCGGATCGCTGCTTCGGTGCGCAGCACGAGGCTCGAGCCGACGTAAGTCACGCCGTTTGCTTCGTTCGTGATCTGCGCTTCATAATCCGCAAGGCTTGCCGCCGTCACGTCCGCAAAGCCGGTGTCGTCAAACAGCGTGTGCCGCGTGAAACCGTCGTTGTATTCAAACAGCTCGTTTGCGTAGTAGCCGTATGTGGCAAGACTGCTCACAAGCGTCATGAACGCCGCGTCGTCGCCGTGCGTCTGCTGCGCCTCGGTCAGATAATCCTGAACGGAATAGGTGAATTCCTCGCTCTGCGCGTCGCCGTTGACAATCACGCCGGTGATCTCGGTATCGATCTGCGCCGCCGCGACGTCGCAGGTGAACTTGTAGAACCGCCGTCCGCCATCCACGGTGTATTTGCTCAGGTCGATCGGCGCTTGTGTCTGCACGCCGTCCACAGTGAAGATCACGCGGGCGGCGTCGGTCGCATCCGGCACGTGGAGATAGAAATTCACGCCGATATCGCCGTTCAGGGTCAGGCTGTGGCCGGCGCACAGCGGCACGTCGACCGTCTGGGTATTCGTGTAGCATTCATCGCCGACGGTGACTGACGCGGTGTAAACCGTCTGATTCGGTTCGTAAACCGTCTGGATATCCTCCGCCGTCACGGTGCCGCAATAGGTGCAGCCGGCGCAGCGGAAGGTCGCCTCCGCGCTGCCGTAATCCTCTGCCCAGTGCCAGGTCGGTTCGCTGTGGCGGTCGATGCCGATGAAGGGCACGGCACTGCCGACTTTGTTGCGCAGGCTCGTGGTGTGATAGCCGTAAACGGTGACCTGATCCGTGCCGTTGGTGAACGGATTATAATATTTCCCGCTGGTAAAGGTCTGCCGGGTCGTGGAGGTGAAGCTCGTGAGCGCGGGGCAGTTGTTGAAGGCTTCGGAATACATATAATTCAGCCCTGCGCCGACGAAGACCTCCCGCAGCTGCGCGCAGCCGTTGAAGGCATGCCAGCCGATCATCTGCACTGTGTCGCCGATCGTCACGGACGTCACGGCCGTATTCTCAAACGCGTAGTGATTGATCGAGGTGACGGTCGCGCCACGGAGCGTTTCGTCGGGATAATTCATCGGCACGGTGTCGGGCACGGTCACGACTGCGTCGCCGCCGTAGTATTTGACCACGCGGACGTATTCGCCGTTGTCGTGATAAGAGCAATACGGCAGCACGGTATCGGCAAGCGTGATCTCCTCGGCTGCATCTTCATCGGCGAAATAACTGCCGCAACCCGCGCAGTACCAATAGGCGCTGTGCCCGTTTTCGATCTCACCGTTCGCATCGAGCATCTCTGCGGTCGGAAGCACCGCATCGACAAACTGCAGGTCATGCCGATGCTTCGGCACGGTCTGCACATCCTGGTATTCTGTTCCGTTGAACGTCGCTGTCGCCGTGTAGACGAAGCAATCTGTCTGCTCTACGCTCGTCACGATCGCTTCCGCTTCGTCTTCATAATCGCAATTATCATCCGTGCAGCGGAACAGCGCGGTCGCGTGCTGATAATCGTCGCTCCAGCTCCATTCCGGATCGCCGAAATGATGCAGAACATAGGGGACAAGCGTCTGGTTTCGCAGCGCGCTGACCTGCGAAGACGTCAGCGTGCCGGTGTATACGTTCGTGCCGTCTGTCAGCGCCTGCCCCTCGGCAATCGCGATGGCGCCATTCTGAATCAGGGAAACGGTGGAGAATTTGATCGTATCCGTCAGCTGCGTCCAGCCGAGGGTGTTGGGCGTTTTGGAGATGAACGCAGTGATCTCCGCGTTGCCGCCGCTGATCGTCATGCCCTCGCCGGCGCTGACGGTCGAGGCTTTGAACGCGCCGTTTTTCACAGCAAAGCTGCCGGTCGCGCTGAGCTGACTGATATTTTCGATTTTGCCGCCGACCTGCGTGAGATGATAGACGTTGACCCGTTTATTCGCGCAATTCAGTCTGCCGGTCTGGGCGGTCTGGCCGTAGACCGTGATGGCCGACTGGCCGGCATACGCCGTGAGCGCGGGCGTCGCGTCCGAACAGAGCGTCAGCGTCTTGCCGTCCGCAAGGATCAGGTTGACCTTGCCGCGGAAGGCCAGCGGGATCGTCATCGTGAGATCCTGATCCACGACGTACCAGCCGGCGGTGAGGCAGGCAATATGGCTGTCGTTCAGCCGCCTTGCCGTCACTGTTTGCGCAACGCCCTCGGCGTCGATATAGGTCGTTTCCGCAACCGGAAGATACACGGCTTCCAGGATCGTCTGATCCACCTCGACCGGATCGCCGGGAATGTAATAATCCGAGGACTGCGCCCAGGCGACGAACGCCATGCCCGCCGGCACGTTTTCACAGTCCGGGAGCGCAACCGTCGCATGCCGCAGCGCGTCGATCTCGCGCGCAACCTCGCCCTGCGCGTTCTGCTCGATCAGCGTGAGCGTGGAATGCTGCGCGCTCACGCCGCAGACGGTGCACTGCTCGTTTGCGTTCCAGATATGATCCTCAAAAATGCCCAGCGCGCTGCCGCAATCCGTGCATTTCCGGACGTGGCAGACGCTGTTGCTGCACGCCCAGGTCACATTGCTGTGCGGGCAGGGCGTCAGTTTTGCGTAACGGTTGGCGGAAACAGCGTCATACCGGTCGTTGCCGATGAAATGCGACGTGCTGCTGCTGTTGCTTCCGGCATCCGCCGTCAGCGCCGCGTCAAAATAAAGGGTCACGACCGCGCTTGAGAAGAAGAAGTCGCCTCTGCCGATCGCGACAGCGTCGCCGTCACCCGCTGTTGCTTCCACGGTGCTGTCTCCGTAGATTAAAATTTCGGCCGTGTCGCCGGATTCGCCGGTGCCGATGCCTGCGCCGCCGCGCTTGCCTGTTGCGGTCACCTGCGAAGACGTGATCGTAATGGTGCCGCCGCTGCCGTCCTCGCCGCCGCCGATGCCTGCGGCGTTCTTGCCGCCGGTCGCGGTGACCTTGCCGCCGT